>NZ_CVPE01000006.1:616562-924843 GCF_001049895.1 Rubeoparvulum massiliense | reverse complement strand
AGCATCTACTACAGTTTTTGCATGCGAACTTAGAGAAATTTCCAGACCTCCAACAATTTGCAGCCTGGAAGGATAGCCGATTACAGGTGGAGGTAGGAAGTGCAACACAGCAATATGATGCAGCAAGATTTTTGATATCGTCAGAGCGGAGTTTTCCTGGTGAATTACTCTCTCACATCTATCAAGGCGTCACCCATTTTCTAGCCCCCCTCTCTCAGCAGCCCATTCAGATCTATTTTCGTAGTGAAGAAGCCGTTTCACTACGAAAATTTATGGAGGATTACTGGACGTACTTACTTCCCACCATGGAGCCACAATTAAACTCCTTAGCACGTCTGCTCCAACAGGTTGGATATGAGGTTGATGATGAACAAAATCTTGTTCGCTTGCGCTTTCCTAATGAGCTAGGCATCCAGCAATTTGAGAAGAAGCAATCTTCTGTGTTGCTACAGCAGGTCATTGACCAATGGGCCAACCTACGTCCCAAATTTGCTCTTGAACTAGCGGCACAGGAGGATTGGTTGGAATCTTGGCAGGAAGAACGGGAGGAAGAGGAGAAGCGGCAGATCGAAGCATTGATGCAGCAACGAGTTGAAGAGAATGAAGAGACAGAGGAGAAGACAGCCCCATTAATGATCGGATATCCCATCACCGGAGATCCCATTCCAATTGAGCAGATTCAAGAGGAAGCTCCCAATTTAATTATGCAAGGAATGGTCTTTGATCAAGAGATTCGCACCTTGAAAACCGGACGCTTACTGCTCATGTTTAATTTGACAGATTTCACCGACTCCATTCAGGTCAAGATGTTCTCCCGCAATAAAGAGGATGCAACATTGATGGAACGGATCACCAACCATATGTGGGTGAGAGTGAAAGGGCATGCACAGGATGATAGCTTTAGTCGTGAGCTAACCGTATTAGCACAGGATATCCAAGAAATCACGAAGGCTGAACCACAAGATGAGGCCGTAGAGAAGCGGGTGGAGTTTCATGCCCATACACAGATGAGTGCCATGGATGCCGTTGTCTCTACAGCTGATTTGGTCAAGCAGGCGAAAAAATGGGGTCACGAGGCCATCGCGATTACCGACCACGCTGTGCTACAAGCCTTCCCAGAGGCGTATCTTACAGCGAAGAAGCTAGGTGGAATTAAGATTATCTATGGGGTGGAAGCCAATCTAATCAATGATAGTGTGGATATTGTGATGAACCCCCAGCCCCGATCACTCTCTGAGGATATCTATGTGGTCTTCGATGTGGAGACTACAGGTCTATCGGTGGTAAAGAATCGAATTATTGAGCTGGCTGGCGTGAAGATGAAGGAGGGGCAGGTTATCGATCGCTTTGAAACCTTCATCAATCCACATCAAACCATTCCAGATAACATTCAGCAGCTCACTTCCATCACCAATGAGATGGTAGCTGATGCACCGGAATTATCCACGGTGATCCGTGATTTTGCTCTGTTTGTTGGTGATGCAACATTGGTAGCTCACAATGCACGCTTTGATATGGGCTTTATTCAGG
Source organism: Rubeoparvulum massiliense (assembly GCF_001049895.1). GTDB lineage: Bacteria > Bacillota > Bacilli > Rubeoparvulales > Rubeoparvulaceae > Rubeoparvulum > Rubeoparvulum massiliense. Next base: position 923,313 of record NZ_CVPE01000006.1, on the reverse strand, counting down.
CAGCTGCCAAAGAAGTAGGAATAGAGTCCTTCAATCAACCGGTATTGGATACACTACAGTTAGCACGCTTACTCTTTCCTGATCTAAAAAATCATAAATTGAATACCTTGACGGATAAATTTAATGTGAAGCTTGAGAATCATCACCGTGCTGTAGACGACTCAGAAGCTACAGGCTATGTGCTTTATGCTCTCTTAAAGGCAGCCATCGATGAACGTCATGTAACTCAGCTAGATCAATTAAATCAGCTCGTAGGTTTGGATTTAAAAAATACCCGACCCTTCCATTGTAATATTTATGCCCTTAATAAAAAGGGACTGAAAAATCTTTACAAGCTGATCTCCATGTCTCATATCCAATATTTTCATCGGGTTCCACTCATTCCACGGAGTCAGCTCCAAGCACTACGCGAGGGGCTTCTAGTCATCTCCGGCTGTGATGATGGGGAGCTATTCGAAACCGTTCTGAATAAAAGTGTGGAAGAGGCAGAGGGTGTTGCCCATTTCTATGATGTTTTGGAGATTCAACCTCCTGCCAACTATCTACACTTGGTGGATAAAGGACTGGTACAGAGTGTCCATCATCTTGAACAGGCTATGGCTACCATCTGCTCCATTGGCGAAAAATTGGGTAAGCCCGTGATTGCAACGGGGAATGTGCACTATCTACGCCCTGTGGATAAAATTTATCGCGATATTTTGATTCATGGGATCACAGGGTTTAGTCCGTTGAAGAAGCAACGTAAACCAGATGTTCACTTCAAAACCACCACAGAAATGCTGAACGATTTTCAGTTCCTTGGCGAAGAGAAAGCCTATGAAACTGTGGTCACTAATACTCGTCAATTGGCACAGCGTTTTGAGGAAATTCAGATTATCCCAGATGATCTATATACACCGCGGATTGAAGGCTCGGAAGAGGAGATCAGGGAGATGAGCTATGCTCATGCAAAGGCGATGTATGGAGATCCTCTGCCTGAAATTGTTGAGAAGCGTTTGGAAAAGGAACTCCATAGTATTATTAGCAATGGCTTCTCCGTTATCTATCTCATCGCACAAAAGCTGGTAAAAAAATCAATCGATGATGGCTATCTCGTTGGCTCTCGTGGTTCAGTAGGCTCCTCCTTCGTAGCAACGATGACAGGAATCACTGAGGTGAATCCTTTACCGCCTCACTACATCTGTCCCCAATGTCAGCATAGTATCTGGTTTACAAAAGGGGAGTATGGTAGTGGCTTTGATTTACCTGATCAGGATTGTCCACAATGTGGCACAAGGATGAAAGGCGAAGGCCATGATATTCCCTTTGAAACCTTCTTGGGCTTCAAAGGGGATAAGGTGCCTGATATTGACTTGAATTTTTCTGGGGACTATCAGCCTCAAGCCCATAATTATACAAAGGTGTTATTTGGTGAGGATTATGTTTATCGTGCAGGTACCATTGGCACCGTAGCAGAAAAAACCGCCTATGGCTATGTAAAAAAATATGAAGAGGAATACGGTAAGCATTATCGGAAAGCGGAGGTTGCTCGCCTAGCTAGCGGCTGTGCAGGAGCAAAACGGAGCACAGGACAGCATCCAGGGGGGATCATTGTCGTTCCTGATTATATGGATATTCATGATTTTTGTCCCATCCAGTATCCCGCTGATGATTTGAATTCAGAGTGGCGAACCACCCATTATGATTTCCACTCCATACACGATAATGTCTTGAAGCTGGATATCCTCGGTCATGATGATCCTACGGTGATTCGGATGCTTCAGGATCTGACGGGGATCGATCCCAAAACCATCCCTGTCCATGATGAGAAGGTGATCTCCATCTTCTCTAGTACCGAGGCCTTGGGAGTTACACCTGAGCAGATTCGGAGTAATGTAGGAACATTGGGACTCCCTGAATTTGGAACGCGCTTTGTTCGTCAGATGTTGGAGGATACTAATCCTTCCACCTTTGCAGAGTTGGTGCAGATTTCGGGACTTTCTCATGGTACCGATGTCTGGTTAAATAATGCCCAGGATTTAGTTCGCTCAGGCATTCCCTTGAAGCAATTGGTTTGCTGTCGTGATGATATTATGATCTATCTGATCAGTCGTGGTTTGGAACCCTCCTTGGCCTTTAAGATCATGGAAGCAGTCCGGAAGGGGAGAGGACTACAACCAGAGTGGATCGATGAGATGAAGGTCCATGATGTACCTGACTGGTATGTAGGTTCATGCCAAAAGATCAAATATATGTTCCCGAAGGCACATGCCACAGCCTATGTCTTAATGGCATTTCGGATCGCATACTTTAAGGTATATTATCCTATTTACTACTATGCTACCTATTTCTCTGTTCGTGCCGATGAGTTTGATGTTCCCCTTGTAAGATTGGGATCCTCTGCCATTCGGAAGCGAATTGAAGAGATTGAACAGAAGGGGAATGAAGCTTCACCGAAAGAGAAGGGGCTCTTAACAGCATTGGAAGTAGCCCTTGAAATGTGTGAGCGGGGCTTTAGCTTTAGTAATATTGATCTATATCGCTCCGATGCAACACGTTTCATTGTGGACGGGAACGCCTTAATACCTCCATTCAATGTGCTTCCAGGCATCGGAACCAACGTGGCCATCAACCTAGCCAATGCCGCAAAGGAAGGGGAATTTCTCTCCAAGGAGGATTTGCAGCAACGAAGTCGCGCATCCAAAGCAGTGGTAGAATTACTGGATCAGTTTGGTTGCTTAGAAGGCTTACCTGATTCCAATCAATTATCCCTATTTTAGTAAATGGATCATTTGCGCATTCTGTATGCTTATGATATACTTTTCATGGTAATACTGACTATAGGAAGGATGGAGAAGAGTGGGGCGTTCCCACTCTTCCCTTTTTATCGTTCTCATGATTCAAAGATATTGTCCTTGTACCTTAGGCTTTCTTGGATTTTACCATTTCACCAGAAGGAGGATTTTGTGGTGAATAAAAAGGTGTTAACCATCACTGAACAGTTAGCCCTCCCCATCTTAGAAAAGGAAGGCTTAGAATTGGTAGAGATTGAATTTAAAAAAGAAGGAAGTAACTGGTTCTTACGCCTCTTTATCGATAAGGAAGGCGGTGTAGACATTGATGATTGTGGCAGGGTAAGCGAGCAGCTGAGCAAGCGCTTAGATGAAGTGAATCCCATTCCCCAAGCCTACTTCCTTGAAGTCTCATCACCTGGTGCCGAGCGACCATTACGGAAACCCAAAGATTTTGAACGGGCCATTGATCATTATGTACATATTAGCTTATATGAGCCAATCTCTGGTGCGAAGGAATGGGAAGGATATCTGCGAAAATATGAAGACGATAGCATCACTGTGGAAGTTGAACAGGAAATGCTTACGTTTCCAATGACTAAGGTGGCAAAAGCCCGTCTTGCAATTCTTTTTTAATTGAAAGGAGGAGAAACTCTCGGCATGAATTCACAATTTATTGAAGCGCTGAATGAGTTGGAAAAAGAGAAAGGTATACAGAAAGAGATTGTACTAGAAGCGATGGAAGCTGCATTAATCTCCGCTTATAAACGTAATTTTAATTCTGCACAGAATGTACGTGTAGACATTCATCCTGAACTAGGTGATATTCACGTTTACGCTCGTAAAACAGTGGTGGAGGAAGTGGAAGATGATCGCCTCGAAATCTCCATGGATGCTGCGCATGAATTAAATCCTCGTTATCAGGAAGGGGATATCGTTGAAATCGAGGTGACCCCCCGAGATTTTGGACGGATTGCAGCGCAAACTGCTAAGCAGGTGGTTACTCAACGGATCCGTGAAGCTGAGCGTTCCATCATCTATGAGCTCTATATTGACAGGGAAAATGATATCATCAATGGAATCATTCAGCGTATGGATGGCAAATTTCTTTACATTGATTTAGGGAAAACGGAAGGACTTCTACCGCTCAAGGAATTAATGCCTTTAGATAATTTCAAGCATAATGATCGGGTAAAGGCCTTTATTACGAAGGTAGATAATACAACGAAGGGACCGCAAATTTTCCTCTCACGGGTACATCCAGGATTTCTCAAGCGCTTGTTTGAGAGTGAAGTGCCGGAGATTTATGATGGAGTGGTAGAGCTCCGTTCTGTGGCTCGTGAAGCGGGCGATCGTTCAAAGATTGCCGTTCATTCTCAAGACTCCAATGTTGACCCTGTTGGCGCATGTGTTGGCCCTAAGGGTGCACGGGTACAGGCCGTTGTGAATGAATTGAATGGTGAAAAAATAGATATCGTCCGTTGGTCCGCTGACCCTCGGGAATATGTGGCCAATGCCTTGAGTCCATCCAAGGTGACACAGGTCATTGTCAATGAAGAAGATAAATCTACATTAGTGGTTGTTCCTGATTACCAACTATCTCTAGCCATTGGAAAACGAGGACAGAATGCACGACTAGCAGCAAGACTTACAGGTTGGAAGATCGACATCAAAAGTGAGACTCAGGCAAGAGAAGAAGGTATTCAATTTGATAATCTTAATGAAGATACAGTAGCAGAGGACCATGAGAAAAGGGAATCCGAGACAGAGATGTAATTAAAGAAGGAAGACAGGAGGGGCTATGATGGTAAATCGGAAAGTACCATTACGAAAATGTGTTGCTTCACAGGAGATGCACCCGAAAAAGGAATTACTACGCATTGTACGAACACCAGATGGGGAAGTCACCATTGATTTAACAGGTAAGGCAAATGGACGTGGAGCATACATCTATCCCTCAGAAGAATGTCTAAGCCTTGCAAAAAAGTATGGCTCATTGGAAAAGGCCTTAGAAGTAAAAATACCCGCTGCAATCTATGACGATATTGCTGAGGAGATCCATGCTCGAAGCAAGGGATAATGAGTCCATTTTGCAACTGTTGGGATTGGCGCAGCGGGCACGCAAAGTAATCTCTGGAGAAACGGTTGTTCTTTCCGCTTTATCTTCTGGCGACGTACAGTTGGTTTTCTTAGCTAGTGATGCTGGTCAATCGACGAAGAAACGAATGGAAGATAAGACAACCTACTACCAAATTCCTCTACTAGTATGCTTCCACCGTGGTGAACTAGGGCGTGCCATTGGTAAAGAAGAACGGGTGGTTGTGGCCATTACCGATCCGGGATTTGCCCAAGCCATAAGGAGAAAAATTCATACGGGGGTGAGCTTTAATGAGTAAAGTACGTGTATATGAGTTTGCAAAGCAATATAGCTTACAGAGCAAGGATATTATTGAGACTTGCAAATCTTTAAATATTCCTATTGGCAATCATATGAGTGTATTATCAGAAGAGGAGCAAGAGAAGGTTCTCCAATTTTTCCACAAAGAGAAGCAAATAGGACAGACCAATAAGGAAAAAACAGCAGCGGAGAACCAGCAAGACAGGGGGAAAAAGATGGAGACAACGACCTTAAATAAAACCAAAGAAAGTCATAAAGGAAAGAAGAAGAGTGTGGAGAAAGAGTTTGACGAATTCCAAAATAAAACAAAGCGTCGCACTTTATTAAGCAAGGAAATCGAAGATGAAGAAGAAGAGGTACCTGCTGTTAAGGCACCGAAAAAACGTCGTCAAAAGCATCGTGATAAGCAGACTGATTATTACGATCAAGAGGATACGGGTAAGCTGATGCTTACTAGTGATTCCATGACTGTCAATGAGTTTGCTCAAATGATTCATAAAGGCACAGCAGAGATCATTAAAAAGTTAATGGGACTTGGCATTATGGCCACGATCAACCAAGAATTAGATTATGAAACCATCGAAGTCCTTGCAGCTGAATTTGGAATTGAAGTGGAAAAGGTAGTCACCATTAAAGAGGAAGATTTCGAAGAGATTGAAGAAAATGATGCACCAGAAGATCTCACCTTACGTCCTCCTGTGGTAACGATTATGGGTCACGTAGACCATGGTAAAACCACATTATTGGATGCACTCCGCAAAAGCAAAATCAAGGTTGTTATGAGTGAAGCAGGTGGGATTACCCAACATATCGGGGCATATCAAATCGAGGTTAATGATAAACCAATCACCTTCTTAGATACACCAGGACACGAGGCCTTCACCTTAATGCGTGCTCGCGGTGCACAGATCACTGATATTACCATCCTTGTGGTTGCAGCAGATGATGGTGTAATGCCACAAACCGTAGAGGCAATCTCCCATGCGCAAGCTGCCGGTGTGCCGATCATCGTTGCAGTGAATAAGATGGATAAGCCAGAAGCCAATCCTGACCGTGTGAAGCAGGAATTGACAGAATATAATCTTGTTCCTGAGGAGTGGGGAGGCGACACCATCTTTGTTCCAATCTCTGCTCTACAGGGAGAAGGTCTCGATGACTTATTAGAAATGGTTCTTCTTGTAGCAGAAGTGCAAGAGCTACAAGCCAATCCCAATAAACGTGCCCGCGGTACAGTCATTGAAGCACGCCTTGACAAGGGACGTGGACCCATTGCAACCGTTCTTGTGCAGAATGGTACACTACATGTTGGGGATCCTATTGTTGTAGGCAGTTCCTTCGGTCGGATCCGTGCCATGGTCAATGACTTAGGACGCCGTGTTAAGGATGCAGCACCATCAACACCAGTCGAAATTACTGGCCTCAATGATGTTCCTTCTGCAGGCGATCAATTTATGGTCTTCGACGATGAGAAGACTGCACGTGCCATCGGTGAAAAACGGGCTCAACGCAAGGTGGAATCAGAGCGTCGTAGTACAGCCAAGGTGAGCTTAGAAGACCTCTTTAAGCAGATTCAAGAGGGGGATATTAAACAGATCAATGTGATTATTAAAGCGGATACACAAGGATCTGCAGAGGCATTAAAGGGATCATTGGAAAAAATTGAAGTGGAAGGCGTACGAGTTTCCATTATCCATAGTGGAGTCGGTGCCATTACAGAATCGGACATCATCCTAGCTTCTGCATCCAATGCACTCATCATCGGCTTCAATGTACGTCCAGAGCCACAAGCACGGGTTGCTGCTGAGCAGGAAGGTGTAGATATTCGTCTTCATCGAGTTATCTATAAGGTTACAGAAGAAATGGAAGCAGCCATGAAAGGGATGCTTGATCCTGAATACGAGGAAGAGATTATCGGTCAGGTTGAAGTACGTCAAACCTTCAAGGTATCACGTGTAGGAACCATTGCCGGCTGCTATGTAACTGAGGGAAAAGTGACCCGCGATGCGCTCGCCCGCTTAATTCGTGACGGTATTGTTGTCTATGAAGGGAAGATCGATACCCTTCGTCGCTTTAAGGATGATGTGAAAGAGGTAGCCCAAGGCTATGAATGTGGTATTGTTCTGGATAATTACAACGATGTTAAAGAGGGGGATATTATTGAACCCTACAAGATGGTGGAAGTAACGAAGAAATAAGTGGTTCTTTACCTCCAGCTGTTTCAAGAAAAGTGAAGGAGGATATGCCATGTCCAAAGTTCGTACACAACGAATTGCTGAACAGATGAAGAAAGAGTTAGGACAGCTCATTCAATATGAACTGAAGGATCCTCGTGTAGGATTTGTTACGGTAACTGGCGTTGAAGTATCCAGTGATCTACAGTTAGCCAAGGTGTATGTGAGTGTAATGGGCAGTCAAGAAGAGAAGGAGACCACCTTGCTTGGTCTCGATAAATCAAAAGGCTTCTTACGCAAGGAGCTAGGACAACGCATTCAATTACGTCATACACCCGAGCTACAGTTTCGCTTAGATGAATCACTGGATTATGGAAGCCATATTGACAAGATTCTTCAAGATTTACATGATAAAGGGGAGTAGGAGATGAGCGTAGTGATACAGATGGATGAAGCCATTGCATGGTTGCATGCTCATGATCATTATTGGGTGGTAGCTCACGAGCGACCTGATGGGGATGCAATTTCTTCTACATTGGCCATGGGTTATTTACTACAGCAATTAGGTAAGAGCTATCGTATGGTAAATGCCGACCCGATTCCACCAAAATTTCTATCGCTTCCCACTGCTGATCAGATTACGACCATTAGTAACAACCATGGGGAGGAAATTACCTCCCCATTTCCCGATCGTAATGAAAATTGGCTGCCGAAGGCCATGATACTCGTGGATTGTGCAGATGAGCGTCGAGCTGGTCCATTGATCAAAGAGCTCTTAGCTCAGATTCCGAGCTTCAGTGTTGATCACCACCCGACAAACAATCATTTCGCTCACTTGAATCTTGTGAAGTCAGAAAGCGCTGCAACGGCTCAACTAATTTATGACTTATATGAAGCTACAGCTATTCCTTTTGATGAGATTAGCGCAACATTGCTCTATACTGGATTACTAACGGATACAGGTGGCTTCCGTCACTCCAATACCACTTCCGCAGTAATGGAACGTGCTGCCCATCTTCTCCAATACGGGGTGCAGCCAGGGGATCTGGCTAATCGTTTTTTGGAGACGATTACGGTGGAGCATGTTGCCTTACTGCAAAGGGCACTTCAATCGCTAGAGTTACTTCATCATGGAGGAATTGCTGTGATGTCTTTAATGAAGTCAGATTTTTTAGAGACCAATGCCACTCGGGAAGATGTGAATGGAATAGTAAATTATGGCGTGAACCTAGACTCAACTGAAGTTGGTGTACTCTTTCATGAAGAGAGTAATGGAATTAAAGTGAGCTTCCGTTCCAAAGACTGGCTCAATGTTGCTGAACTTGCTCAGCAGTTTGGTGGCGGTGGTCATGTTCGTGCAGCTGGTTGCACCATGACAGGATCGATGACAGATGTAAAGAAAGCAGTATTGCAAGCTCTTGAAGGACAATTTCATAAGAAAGAATAGGATGTTTACTATGGATGGAATTTTACCATTACGAAAGCCAGTCGGTATGACTAGCCATGATTGTGTAAATGAAATTCGTCGCATGACAGGAGAGCGTCGCGTCGGTCATGCAGGTACCCTTGATCCTCAGGTAGGTGGTGTACTCCCTATTTGCTTGGGTCAAGCTACCCGAGTGATTGAGTATCTACATGAAGAGTCCAAAATGTACAATGCTGTCTGTCTTGTGGGGTACTCTACCCAGACGGAGGATCATACTGGTCTTTTATTAGAAAAAGCAGCGCAGCTCCCTGAAATTACGGAAGAAGAGGCACGCTCTGTCTTATCCACATTTCTGGGCGAGATCGAACAGACGCCACCCATGTATTCCGCTGTGAAGGTAAAGGGCAAGCGGTTATACGAATGGGCGAGAGAAGGGATTGAGGTGGAACGTCCTGCTCGTAAAGTGACGATCCATGATCTGAACCTACAGAAGATTGGTGAGTGGGAAGGCTATCCTACGATCCATTTCCAAGTAACCTGTTCCAAAGGCACCTATATCAGAACCCTTTGTGTCGATATCGGTCAGAAGTGGGGAATGCCTGCTCATATGCTTCATTTAGAGCGGATTAAGAGTGGTCCATTCTTCTTGGAGGAAACCTATACCTTTGAACAGATCGCATCTGCCGTTGCGCAAGGGACATTTGAGAGTTTGTTGCTTCCGATAGATCATGCATTAGTTCATTATCCTACTTGTGAAGTAGGGGAGCAGCAACGCTTTAATATTATAAATGGACAGACCATTGCCTTTCCGAATAAGCCGGAATGGAACCAGGGAGATCTATTCCGTGTTTATAGCTGTGATGGGAAGTTTCTCGCCTTATATGAGGTGTCTCATTTCCGCCAGCTTGAGAGCAGCGATGTGATGTACGGAAAGCCAGTCAAAGTATTTCATTTATAGGGAGGATATATCATAGTGGAAATCTATCATATCAGACAAGAGACTACTCCATTTCCACTTCCACCATCTGTGATGGCGTTAGGTTATTTTGATGGTTTACATCTGGGACACCAGACTGTATTGGAGCATACAGTGCGAATCAGTAGGGAGAATCACTGGGTCCCTTCTTTGCTAACCTTTCATCCCCATCCTCGGGAAGTATTAGCAGGTCCCGGCAAGGTGACCTATCTCACCTCCCTCGATCAACGTCTTCAGCTCTTTGAACAACATGGGATGGAGCAGATCTTTTTAGTTCAGTTTGATCAAGCATTTGCTAATTTAAGCCCGCAAGAATTTGTCCACCAGTACGTTCTAGACTTTCATGCGAAGTATGTGGTATCTGGCTTTGATTATACCTTTGGTCAATATGGACGAGGCAATGCTGCAATGCTCCAAGAATTTGGGGAGCAACTTGGCTTCGGCGTTGACATTGTTCCCCCCATTCTATATGAAGGGGATAAGGTGAGTAGCACGCGGATTCGTCAGTTAATCCAAGAAGGAAAGATCGAAGCAGTTCCCCCACTTCTAGGGAAACCGTTTCAACTAGTAGGTACGGTGATTATCGGTGATCAACGGGGGCGTACCTTGGGCTTTCCAACAGCCAATCTACGTCTGACAACCAACTACATTCTTCCAAAGCATGGTGTCTATGCCTGTAAAGTGCATTGGAATGGTAGAGAGTATGAAGCAGTGATGAATGTAGGGAAGAAGCCAACATTTTTACAGGGCAATGAAGTGGATTGCGAAGTACATCTGATCGATTTTAATGGCGATTTATATGGTGAAACCATGGTGGTTGATCTCTTCGCCTTTATCCGGGAGGAACAAAAATTTCCCAATCGTGAAGCACTGATCAGTCAAATTAAAATGGATGTTGAACAGGTTAGAAGGAGTATGCTATACTAACTCATAGTGATCATTAGGATCACGAAGATAACCAGGGCTTGGTTCATCGACTCACCGACGTTGGACGAGGCTGTTGGGGATTATGATAAGGAGGTGACACACATGGCAATCACATTAGAACGCAAGCAAGAGATCATTGAAACTTTCAAACGCCATGACAATGATACCGGTTCTCCAGAGGTGCAAATTGCCCTCTTAACTGAGAACATCAATTCTTTAAATGATCACTTACGTGTTCATAAGAAAGACCACCATTCACGTCGTGGACTTTTGAAGATGGTAGGTCATCGCCGTAACTTGTTAAACTACTTGAAAGAAAAAGATGTTACACGTTACCGCGAATTGGTTGATAAGTTAGGTCTTCGTCGATAAGCGGGAGAAAGCGGGGTATTCCTCGCTTTTTCTTTTATTATTCGAAGATGAAGGAAATACTACAAATGTGTTGAAATTATTCACATAGATGTGGAAGGAGGCATACAAGCACGTATGGAACCAATGGAACACAAAGTGTATAAGACAGAGTTAGCTGGTCATCCTCTTGAATTTGAATTTGGTAAGTATGCTTTACAAGCAACACAGGCTGTCTTCGTGCGTTATGGCGATACAGTTGTCCTATCAACGGTGACCGCTTCCAAGGAAGCAAAGGATATGGACTTTTTTCCACTTACCGTCAATTATGAAGAACGCCTCTATGCTGTAGGTAAAATTCCTGGTGGCTTCATCAAGCGGGAAGGTAGACCCAGTGAGAAGGCGATTCTTGCTAGTCGATTGATTGACCGCCCGATCCGTCCCTTATTCCCAGAAGGATTTCGCAATGAGATTCAAGTTGTGAATATGGTCATGTCCTTAGATCAGGACTGTTCTTCAGAGATCGCTGCCATGCTCGGTACCTCAATGGCACTATCTACATCTGACATCCCCTTTGATGGACCCATTGCCGGTGTCATTGTTGGTCGAGTCAATGGAGAATTTGTGATCAATCCTTCAGTGGAAGAGATGGAGAAGAGTGATATCCATCTTACGGTTGCAGGTACGAAAGATGCCATCAATATGGTGGAAGCAGGCGCCAACGAAGTCCCAGAAGATGTGATGCTCGAAGCACTTCTCTTTGGACATGAAGCCATTAAGAAGCTAGTTGCTTTTCAAGAGCAAATCGTGGCAGAGATCGGTCGAGCCAAACGTGAAGTAACATTACATGCCATCGATGCTGATGTAGAGCAAGCAGTGAAGGAATACGCCAAGGAACGAATCGATGCTGCAGTACAGATCAAAGAGAAGCAAGAACGCTATGATACTCTTGATGAGATCGAGGCTGAGACTGTTGCACACTTCGCAGAGATCTTTGAAGAAGGGAAGCTTGCACAGGTATCAGAAATGGTACATACGCTCATTCGTGATGAAGTGCGGCGTTTAATCGTTGAGGAAGGTATTCGCCCCGATGGACGAGCTGTGAATGAGATTCGTCCCCTTACCAGTGAAGTGGGGATTCTTCCACGGACTCATGGATCTGGTCATTTTCACCGCGGTCAAACGCAGGTGGTCAGTATTTGTACATTAGGTGCGTTAGGTGATGTGCAGATCCTTGATGGACTAGGTCTAGAAGAATCCAAACGGTTCATGCATCATTATAATTTCCCACCATTTAGTGTTGGAGAAGCTCGCTCTCCACGTGCTCCAGGTCGTCGTGAGATCGGACATGGTGCCCTTGGCGAACGTGCCCTAGAGCCCATTATTCCTCCAGAATCTGAATTTCCTTATACCATCCGCTGCGTATCTGAGGTCCTTGAATCCAATGGCTCCTCTTCCCAAGCAAGTATCTGTGCATCAACGCTTGCACTGATGGATGCTGGTGTACCTATCAAGGCACCTGTTTCAGGGATCGCCATGGGTCTCGTTAAAGAGGGGGATAATGTCGTTATCCTTACTGATATCCAAGGGATGGAAGACCATCTCGGTGACATGGACTTTAAAGTAGCAGGTACAGCAAAGGGAATTACCGCTTTACAGATGGATATTAAGATCAAGGGGATTACCCGTGAAATCTTAGAACAAGCATTGAAGCAAGCCCATGAAGGTCGCGAGACCATCATGCACAATATGATGGATTGCATTTCCGAACCACGGAAAACGCTATCTCCTTATGCACCTAAGATTATGACTATGCAGATCAATCCAGATAAGATCCGCGATGTCATCGGGCCAAGCGGTCGGATGATCAATAAGATCATTGATGAAACAGGTGTGAAGATCGATATTGAACAAGATGGTCGTATTTTCATTGCGTCTGCAGATATGGATGCCAATGAGAAGGCGAAGCGGATCATCGAAGAGATCACGGCAGAAGTTGAAGTAGGTGTTATCTATCTCGGTAAGGTGAAGCGTGTTGAGAAATACGGTGCATTTGTGGAGGTATTACCTGGTAAGGAAGGCTTAGTTCACATCTCCCAAATGGCGAAGGAACGGATTGCCAAGGTGGAAGACGTGGCCAATGTTGGCGATGACCTCCTTGTCAAAGTCACAGAAATTGATGCCCAAGGCCGTATTAATCTTTCCCATAAAGCGGTTCTCGAAGACGAGAAAAAGTCTGAGTAGTGGCAGTGATATTCCTACTCTAGCTGCACCAATTCAATATGCATACGAAGAAAGAGGCAGAGCTATTCTGACTCTTTTTTTATTTGTGTCATCTAAAAAAGGGATCAAGGCGCACGTGAATCCACCAACCGAAAGGGCCAATGGTATTTATCAAGATACAATAAGAAGACTCCTGATGTCATGACAAAGAAGGGTTCTATCTGCATAGAACCATGGTTCACAGCACACCCTTATAGAGAAGTAATGATGATAGCCCTAAGCATTCGTATGCCTTCAGGCTCATATAAGAAGGTTGCTCATCATTAGAAGTCGGAAAGGGTGAGTTGTATGAAAGGTTGGATTAAACAACTGAATCAGCTACGTTCCTGGATGGTTCTAGTCATCGCCATGGTTCTTCTCCTAATGGGGGTGCCATTCACCATCGAAGCAGCTAGTGATGTGGATCGCCTCAGGCAGCTCGTTCAAGAAAAGGCTCAACAATATAAGCTACCTGCAGAGGATGCACGCATTGATCGGGTGTGGAAGGCGATTCCTGGTATTGAGGGACGTCAATTAAATATTGAAGAGACTGTTCAAAGATTGTTAAAGATGAAGTGGAAAGCCAATGGACAGCAAGAATTACCTGCGGAGGCCCTTGTATTTGAAACCATCACACCAAAGGTACAGCTACAGGACCTAAATCCCGCTCCTATCTACCGTGCCAATCCGCAGAAGCAAGGCGTTGCCTTTCTGGTCAATGTTGCTTGGGGTACCGAATATCTCCCGGGGATGCTAAAGACCTTTCGGGAGCATGGGGTGAAGGTGAACTTCTTCCTCGATGGTGCATGGGCGGAAAAGGAGCCTGAACTGGTCAAATTGATGCAAAAGGAAGGGCATCTCATCGGTAGCCATGCCTATAATCATCCCATGATGAGTAAGCTTTCTTCCCAACAAGCGCGGGAACAGATCCAGAAAACCAATCAAATTATTCAGAAGATTACCGACAAATCCGCCATCTACTTCGCACCGCCTGCTGGTGATTTTAATCAATCAACGGTTGATGTGGCAGCTCAGGAAGGTATGTATACCATTCTATGGACAGTGGATACGGTAGACTGGCGTAAGCCTGCGCCTGATCTTCTCATTCAACGGGTGATGTCACAGGTGGAGAATGGTAGCCTAGTGTTAATGCACCCTACAAATTCTACAGCTGCAGCCCTTCCCACCCTACTCAAAAGGATTGAGAAGAAAGGTTTACAGATCATCCGTCTCGATCATCTGCTCTCTCCTTCCCGTCTACTCGACGCTCATGAACAATCTGGTAATGATTGAGGGATGATTATTTTTTTGATATAGTAAAAGAGTACATCTCCATTCTGATTGTTGTATAGACACCTTCCCATGCAGGAAGGGTCTTTCCTTTTTTTGAGTAGAGGTTGAGAGAGAATCGGATCGGAAATGAGGGAAGGGGAAACGAATCGAATGAAAAAAATAACGTTTTCCAATGGAGTACGGGTTCTACTGGAGCCCATGGAGAATGTTCGCTCCGTCTCCATCGGTTTGTGGTTTGGTACAGGCTCCAATGATGAAACCATGGAGAACAATGGGGTATCACATTTTATTGAACATATGATGTTTAAAGGGACGGAGAAACGGACAGCCAAGGAGATCGCTGAAGAATTTGATCGGATCGGTGGTCAGGTGAATGCCTTTACATCGAAGGAGTATACCTGCTATTATGCGCGGGTATTGGATCAACATGCTTCCTATGCCATTGAGATCTTGGCGGATATGCTCTTCCACTCAACCTATGCAGAGGAAGAATTGGCGAAGGAACGTCGTGTAATTCTTGAAGAGATCTCCATGTATGAGGATACACCAGATGAGCTTGTTCATGACATGATCTTGACTGCCGCTTATCCCCAACATCCACTGGGCTACTCCATTCTAGGTACAGAAGAGGTATTAAACACGTTTTCATCTCAGAAGCTTCATGATCATGTGGAGGGATACTATACGCCAGAGAACCTTGTGATTGCCATTGCTGGCCATATTCCAGCTGACCTGCTCAGCCAGATCGAAGCGCTTTTTGGACAGTATCAAGGTAGGAGATTAGTGGAGGATCAAGAAGCTCCAACTTTTTATTCGGGACGCATCGTCAAGAAGAAGGAGACAGAGCAAGCACATCTATGCTTAGCGGTCCCAGCATTTATTGCAGGTGATGAGCGAAACTTTCCCCTGTTGCTCTTAAATCAGTATCTTGGTGGTAGTGCTAGCTCCTTGCTCTTTCAAGAGATTCGTGAAGCCCGGGGCTTAGCTTACTCGGTTTACTCATACCATACTGCGTACCAGCAGACGGGTATCTTTACTTTCTATGCAGGCACAGCACCTGATCAATTGCTAGAAGTAACAAAATTAATGCTTGCCCAGGCAAAATCACTGATCGATACAGGCATGACGGAAGAACAGCTGTATTGGGGTAAAGAAAATTTAAAAGGTAGCCTCATGCTTTCCCTTGAGAGTGTGAATAGTCGGATGATCCATTTAGGAAAGAATGAATTGGTATTGGGTCGTCATCGTACCTTGGATCAAATTATTGAACTCATCGAGGGAGTTACAGTGGATGATATTAAAGAAGTAGCCACGCAGCTATTTATGCAACCGATGGCAGCTGCCCTCATCGGTCCTTATGACAGCTTTCCTGATGAAATCGAACAGGTATTAAAAAATAGCATTCCTCTTAAGTAGATTTGCTTTCGATGAGCATTGGCAACACCGCTCAACGTAAAAATGTCATAGAATGAAGCCCTCTCTCATAGGATGATGAAAAAGGATATGAGGGAGGGTTATTTTATGTGGAACCCCATACAGGCTATGGAATTAGAGGAAGCTAGGAAAAACCTACATCAATTATGGCTGTCAACCTTGGATGATACGTTTACGCAGCCAATGTTTCAGGAGATTAGTAGATTGATTGATAAGTGTACCCTAGAGTATCTTCATCACCAATTAGAATCCTAATGAATGATTCGAAGAAATGTACCTATTGAAGGTACATTTTTTTAGATAGGAGGAATGGGCATGCGTTATAGTCAAATCGCTGGTAAAGAGATTATTGATCTTGAACGAGGTGAACGGCTAGGCCAGATTGGTGAAACTGATCTTGACGTGAATCCTTTAACAGGTGAGATTCGCGCCATCATCCTACCTGCTAATCATCTCTTTGGCTTTCGCCGTAGACGTGAAGAGGTTGTAATTCCTTGGCAACATATTCGCAAGATCGGTCCAGAAATGATTATTGTGGAGGTACGAAGAAATTATTACTTAGAGAAGCCGTAAAAGTAAAAGAGGATCACCAATCGATCACACCAAACATGCATCCCCATCATATGATAGGGTAGATCACTTGACGTAGAAGCGTACTAAATCTAGGAAACGGTAGCTAGAAAGGGGTACTACCTGGATGCTAACTGGTCTCGATATCCTTTTTCTTGGTGGGGATGCAAGACAATTGGAAGTGATTAAGGAATTAAGCCAAATGAATGCCACCATTAGTCTTGTCGGTTTTGATCGATTGGAGAGCCAATTTTCCAATGCAGTGAAACGGGAGTTAAGCATGGAATTGCTGGAAAAAGCAGATGCGATCATCCTTCCTGTTGTAGGACTGGATGAAGCAGGAGAGGCCATGAGCCTTTTTAGTGAAAAAACAATCCAGATGACGGAAACACATTTTCAAGCATGTTCACCCCATTGTACGTTCTATACTGGAATTGCTAAGGAGTATTTGCAGCAGATGGCCAAACGCTATCAACTTCGCCTTGTGCAGCTACTTGAACGAGATGACATCGCCATCTATAATTCCATTCCAACTGCGGAAGGCGCAGTCATGATGGCCATTCAACACACCGATATCACCATTCATGGATCGAAAATCGCTGTTCTAGGGTTCGGACGTGTTGGTCAAACACTAGCGCATACCCTCGATCTTTTAGGCGCTGATGTACGAGTCGGAGTTCGGAGTGAACGTGATTATGCTCGGATTCAGCAATTAGGAATGGAGCCCTTTTTTCTTCACCAATTAGTTACACAAGCCCATGATCTTGATATGTTGATGAATACCATTCCTCATCTCGTCGTAGATGCCCTCATTTTGGCTCAGCTCCCTCACCACACGTTTATTCTCGATCTTGCGACAAAACCAGGCGGTGTTGATTTTGAGTATGCAAAAAAGCGGGGATTGAATGCCATGTTGGCTCCTAGCTTGCCCGGAATTGTTGCTCCCAAGACAGCTGGCAAGATTTTGGCGAAAACCTTAGTTCAATTACTTATGGAACAGCAGGAGGGACGATCATGAAGATTGCGGGCAAACGGATCGGATTTGCAATGACGGGCTCACACTGTACCTATGAAGAGGTTTTACCCGAAGTGAAGCGCCTTGTTCAAGCAGGTGCTAAAGTAGTGCCCATCGTGACACATACAGTCCTGAATACAAGTACAAGGTTTGGTGGAGCGGGCGAATGGGCCAAAGAGCTGGAAGAAGTAACTGGCAATCAATTAATCTCTACCATTCCTGAAGCAGAGCCACTGGGTCCGAAGGATCTTCTTGACCTGGTTGTGATCGCACCTTGTACGGGCAATACCATGGCGAAGCTAGCTAATGCTCTGACAGAGAGCCCTGTCTTGATGGCAGCCAAAGCGATGATGCGTAATCATAAACCAGTGGTACTAGCCATATCAACCAACGATGGTCTAGGCTTAAATATGGCTAATCTAGCGAGATTAATGGTAGCAAAGGATCTTTTCTTTGTTCCTTTTGGGCAGGATCAACCGGAGGGAAAGCCGAAATCCCTAGTGGCCCAGATGGATCTTATCCTCGAAACCTGTGAAGCTGCCTTGGCAGGAAAACAACTTCAACCAGTTATTATCGAAAAATTTCGGAATAGGGATAACCTTTTGGACGAAAATTCGGTAAAATAGAACAAAGGAAGGATGATGCCCATGAAAAAACATTTAGCCATCGTTGGTGCTACCGGTGCAGTTGGGCAGGAAATACTAAGAATCCTGGAACAATACCAACTGCCAGTTGATCAGATCACACTCTTATCATCAAAACGTTCAGCTGGGACAGAATTGACAGTTCGTGGTGAACGATTGACTGTCCAAGAAGCAACACCTGACTCTTTTCAAGGCGTTGATGTCGCATTATTTAGTGCAGGAGGAACAGTAAGCAAGCTTCTTGTGCCTGAAGCAGTTCAACGTGGTGCAGTAGCAGTAGATAATACTAATGCTTATCGCATGGATCCCCATGTCCCTCTCGTGGTACCTGAGGTAAATGGTGAAGCCATCAAAGAGCATCAAGGTATTATTGCCAACCCTAATTGCTCAACGACGCAGATGGTAATGGCTCTTCATCCGCTACGTCAAGCCTATGGGATGCGTCGCATTATTGTCTCCACCTATCAAGCTGTATCAGGTGCTGGTCATAGTGCCATGGTAGAGCTAGAGAATGAGACCAAAGGTATACTAGAAGGAGAGAAGGTAACTCCCACGATTCTACCTTCTGCTGCTTTACCGGTTCACTATCCCATCGCTTTCAATGTGATTCCACAGATCGATCGTTTTGAACCCAATGATTATACATTGGAAGAGATGAAAATGGTTCGTGAAACGAAGAAGATTTTCCAAGATGCCACATTAGAGGTTGCAGCCACCTGTGTTCGTGTCCCCGTCTTTCGTGGACATTCGGAGTCGGTTTATGTGGAGCTAGAGCAAGAAGTGAGTAAGGAGGACGTAATCTCCTCATTGCAAGCAATGGCAGGTGTTATCGTTGTTGATAATCCCGAAAAGCAACAATACCCCATGCCCATTGATGGAGTTGGTAAACCTGAGGTATATGTAGGACGAATTCGCCGGGATTTGGATCATCCAAATGGCTGGCATCTCTGGATTGTCTCTGATAATCTATGGAAGGGCGCAGCCTGGAACACTGTTCAAATTGCGGACCAAATCTTGAAAAGCTAATGGGTGGTTGAACAACGATGAAAATAATCGTTCAAAAATTTGGTGGTACGTCATTACGAAGCAATGAAGATCGGCAATTTGTCTTGGCTCATATTCAAGATGAAGTTAAGAAGGGGAATCGTGTGGTGGTGGTCGTCTCCGCCATGGGGCGGGCAGGAGATCCTTATGCTACAGACACCCTATTAAAATTACTTCATGAGACCGGTGCAGGTCTCAGTGAGCGTGATAAGGATTTATATTTGAGTTGCGGTGAGATTATCTCTGCAGGGGTATTAGCTAGTACCTGTCGAGCAGCAGGTTTAGAAACAACCATTTTAACCGGAGGACAGGCAGGAATTGTTACCACCGATGAGTATGGAGCAGCTCACATTGTAAAGCTGGATCCTGTTCAGATTAAAAAAGCTCTCAATCAATATGCCATTGTGATCGTAACTGGCTTTCAAGGTGTTACACCTGAAATGGATATCACCACATTGGGGAGAGGCGGTAGTGATACCACTGCAACAGCGCTAGGTGTAGCCTTACAAGCGGAACGTGTGGATATCTTTACTGATGTGGAAGGAATTATGACAGCTGACCCCCGTCTCGTTAATGATGCGAAACCTCTCTCCATGGTCACTTACACAGAGATCTGTAATTTAGCTCATCAGGGGGCCAAGGTGATTCACCCAAGAGCTGTAGAGATCGCCATGCAGACCAATCTCCCCATTCGTGTTCGTTCAACACATAGCATGGACGAGGGAACATTAGTGACTAGTCTACTAGAACTGCAAGAGATGGCTGGAGAGATCATCGACCATCCCATCACGGGGATTACCAATGTAGCCAATATCACTCAGATCAAGGTACCTGCCCCCAATACGCACCATGATGTGCAGATGCAAGTTTTTAAGGCCATGGCTGAGAATCATATCAGTGTGGATTTTATCAATGTAACGCCTGTGGGCGTTACTTATACGGTGCATGATAATGAAGCAGATCATGCGGTTCAGATACTACATGAGTTGGGCTTTGACCCACAAGTCCATCCTCACTGTGCGAAAGTGGCGGCTGTTGGTGCAGGAATGACCGGAGTTCCTGGTGTGATGGCTAAAATTGTCGAAGCGCTAACCAATGAAGAGATTACTATTCTACAATCAGCAGACTCTCATACAACCATCTGGGTATTGGTACGTGGTGAGGATATGGTAAGAGCCGTACGGGCACTCCATTATAAATTTCAACTGCACCGCTAAGGAGATGAAGTAGATGAGTTTTGGACGCTTATTAACCGCCATGGTGACTCCCTTTCAGAATACCGGGGAGATCGATTATGATGCTACCACGCAACTGGTGGAGCATCTCTTGGCTACGGGCACAGATGCCCTGGTGGTGGGCGGTACAACTGGTGAAGCACCCACCTTATCCCATGAAGAGAAGCTTCAATTTTTCCGCCACGTCAAAGAGGTGGTGAAAAATCGAGTGCCAGTTATTGCTGGTACAGGTAGTAATGATACACGTGCATCGATTCAGTTAACACAAGAAGTTGAAGAACTTGGCGTTGATGGTGTGATGCTTGTTACGCCATATTATAATAAACCCTCGCAAGCTGGGATCATTCAGCATGTTACTGCCATTGCGCAAGCAACAAAGCTACCCATCATGCTCTATAATATCCCTGGTCGGACAGGTACTAATATGACTGTTGACACCATTGTGACACTCTCCACCATCCCCAATGTCGTAGCTGTAAAAGAAGCCAGTGGTGATCTGACACAGATGGGTGAGATTCTTGCTCGTACTGCTTCCGATTTTGTTGTCTATAGTGGAGATGATAAGCTAACACTGCCACTACTTGCCATCGGTGGTGAAGGGGTTGTCAGCGTCGCAAGTCATCTGATCGGTGAACCGATGCAACAGATGATTCAACGCTATCTCATGGGCGAAGTGAAGGAAGCTGCTCAACTCCATCAGCAGCTACTTCATCAGTTTGAAGCACTTTTTATTTACCCCAATCCAGTACCCGTCAAAGCCCTGCTCGCAGAGTATGGTCTTCCAGTTGGTTCGGTTCGTCTTCCACTCGTACCGTTAACAGAAGAAGAGAGAGTAAATTTATTAAATCGCTGGAAACAGTAAGAAATTCAATTTCTTAATAATCAGTTCTAGATTAAGACCTCCCTACGGGAGGTTTTTTTCTACCCTTGTGTTTCTCTTTTCCCATCATGTATAATGTGAATAAGTGATAGTGTGCGGTTCGAAAAAATGTAACTACAACTTCATAGGAGGTAATCGTTTGGCAAAACAGAATAACCAGGAACGTCTTCTCATCTTTCCCTTGGGCGGCGTAGGGGAGATTGGGAAGAATATGTACGTAGTTGAGTACGGAGAGGATATCCTGGTCATAGATGCAGGGTTGAAGTTTCCCGAAGAGGAGATGCTAGGGATTGATATTGTAATCCCTGATATCACCTATCTGTTAGAGAACAACGAACGGATTCGGGGGATCTTTATTACCCATGGTCATGAAGACCATATTGGTGCCTTACCGTATGTATTACGGGATTTAAAGGTACCTGTCTATGGGACCAGGTTAACATTAGGATTAGTGGAAGGAAAATTACGGGAAGCAGGCATCTTACGTCAGAACCAACTTCGAGTGGTTGATTCCGATTCGATGATCGAAGCAGGGGCGTGTAAGGTTAGTTTCTTCCGTACGAACCATAGTATTCCTGATTCGGTGGGGATATGTATCGAAACCCCACTGGGACAGGTCGTGCATACAGGGGATTTTAAATTTGATCATACTCCTGTTAATAATCAGCATGCAGATCTGCATAAGATGGCAGAGATTGGCCAAAAAGGTGTTCTATGTTTAATGTCAGATAGCACCAATGCAGAACGCTCAGGGTTCACCCCGTCTGAACGTTTAGTCGGTGTAGCATTAAGCGATGTATTCGAGAAAGCAGAGCAACGGGTAATCGTCGCAACATTCGCTTCCAATGTTCATCGTGTACAACAAGTGATTGAGGCTGCAGTTACCAATAATCGTAAGGTAGCAATCGTTGGACGCAGTATGGTGAATGTGGTCAATGTTGCATTAGAATTAGGCTATCTCCATGTTCCAGAAGGTACGCTCATTGATGTGAATGAGATCAATAAGCTTCCTGCTGAAGAAGTGGTCATTCTTTCCACAGGTAGTCAAGGTGAACCCATGTCTGCCCTATCACGTATGGCCTATGCCACGCATAAGTCCGTTGATATCCTTCCAGGAGATACGGTGATTATTGCCGCAACGCCGATCCCAGGGAATGAACGTTATGTTGGTCGTATTATTGATAAATTGTATCGGATCGGAGCTACTGTGATTCATGGTTCGCGGGAACATAATATTCATGTTTCTGGTCATGGTAGTCAAGAGGATCTGAAGCTGATGCTAAATTTAATGAAGCCTCAGTACTTCGTTCCCATTCATGGTGAGTTTCGGATGCAAAAACAGCACGCCCAGCTTAGCATCGATTGTGGCGTGGATCCAGAAAACATCTTCCTTCTAGAAAATGGGGATTCTGTAGAGATTACAGAAGATCAGGCTCGCTATGGTCCGAAAAAACCAAGTGGCGTTGTACTTATCGATGGCCTAGGCGTAGGAGATGTTGGTAACATCGTCTTACGTGACCGCAAATTATTATCACAAGATGGAATATTAGTTGTTGTAGTTACATTAAGTAAACAGACTGGTCAGATTCTTTCTGGTCCGGATATTATTTCACGAGGCTTTGTCTATGTACGGGAATCAGAGGAGCTATTAGATGAAGCAGCGAAGCTTGTTCAGCAGACCCTGGAGAAATGCGTGAATCAAAACGTCAACGAGTGGTCATCGCTGAAGAATAGTGTACGAGATCAATTGGGTCGATTCTTATTCGATCGCACACGTCGCCGACCCATGATCTTACCAATTATTATGGAAGTTTAACGTGTACAGCAATCAACGCAGCAAAAAGCCAGAATTCCTTATTTACAAGGATTCTGGCTTTTTTTCTTCTAATATTGAGAGGAAACGTCTTAAACTTCAGATGTTTCTTCCCAGCGCTTAGGTTGATAGATACAGTAGGGCTCAGAAGCCACAACATTTCCTGTTTCTGCCAAGGCGCGGGCGCGACAGCCGGAGCAGACATTGATATATTCACAAACACCACATTTTCCTTCTAGTTTATTAGGATCACGCAATGTTGCGAAGAGTTCAGATTCAGTCCAGATCGTATGGAAATCTTGCTCCTTCAAATCACCAGCAGTCAAAGGCATATAGCCACAGGGGCGTACTTCACCCTTATGAGAGATAAAAGCAACGGCTGTTCCAGCGAGACATCCCTTGGTTACTGCTGACATGCCATGGGTCTCGAAGGTAATTTTTTCTCCTCGTTCTTTGGCTACTTGGCGCATGATGCGGTAATAGTGGGGAGCACAGGTGGCTTTAATCTCTAGATTATGAATTTGGGATTGCTCATAGAACCAGCGCAATACCCGTTCATACTCATCAGCTGGTAGCATCATTTCATCGGCAATTTGCACACCGCAGCCTACAGGTACGAGCATGAATAGATGGAGGGCTGCAGCACCTTCACGTAAGCTTAGTTGGACGATCTCTTCCAGCTCATTTACATCGTTTTTCGTAATCGTCGTATTAAATTGGAATGGTACACCGACATTCGTCAGGTTGCGAGCTCCACGGAGTGCTGCTTCGAATGCACCAGGAATACCACGGAAGGAATCATGGGTTGCGGCACAAGCTCCATCAATGCTGATGGCCACCCGATCAAAACCAACATCGCGAATGTGTTGGGCAATCTCTGGTGTGATCAGTGTGCCATTAGAGGCGAGTGCAATGGTGAGACCTTTCTTTTTGGCATAGCTTGCGATTTCAAAAATATCCGGACGATAGAGAGGTTCCCCGCCTGTGAGTACTAAAATAGGATGATAATGCTCAGCGATTTGATTGATGATTTCATAAGCTTCCTCTGTACTCAACTCATCCTTATTACGTTGTGGTTGTGCAGTTGCGCGACAGTGTTTACATTTTAAGTTACAGCCTTCTGTCAATTCCCAAAAGATCAAGCGTGGTGTAAATGTCTTAGTGCCTTGGTTATTTCCATGCATCATATTCATCTGTATTACCTCCCTTTGCATGGTCTCCATAATACTTATCTCAACGGTGAGCTTGCTTTCAATCCTTCTATATCTTAACCACACTAGGAGCATATAAGATATACTTTTCGTCAAATCTTCATGAATCATTCAAAAATCTGTCTTTTACAGGATATATCCTTCCAATAATACTAGAATTTGAATGAATCACCTTTGGTTTACACATACTACATTTGGCAGAAAGGAGAAGGTGATGATGATGCGACAAGAGCATGATCAGAAGGAGAGAGAGACGGAGAGAGATGAAGACCAACATGAGTCACCGTCCCCACCCCAGGGCGAGCCTACGCCTGATCATCGCAGTGAAGCTCTAGCGACATTACAAGAATTGGGGCAGGCCAGTAAGATACCCAGTATTGAGAGCAACATCTTCTGTATCAGTATTTTTGGTCAAATAGAGGGTCACCTCAATTTGCCTGCACAGAATAAAACCACCAAGTATGAGCATATTCTACCGCAGCTCATTGCTGCAGAACAAAGTACGAGGATCGAGGGAGTCTTAATCATCTTGAATACCGTAGGTGGTGATGTCGAAGCAGGGTTAGCCATTGCTGAGATGATTGCCTCTATGACCAAACCCACCGTCACACTAGTAGTAGGAGGAGGTCATAGTATTGGTGTGCCCATTGCTGTGAGCGGTAAATCCTCTTTTATTACAGAGACAGCAACCATGACCATCCACCCCATTCGTCTTACTGGTTTGGTGATCGGAATACCGCAAACCTTTGAATACTTAGATAAGATGCAGGATCGCGTCATCCAATTTGTTGTACGTCATTCCTCCATCTCAGAGGAGGATTTTAAACGCCTGATGCTCAAAACCGGAGAATTGACACGGGACGTTGGCACCAACGTGATCGGTGTAGATGCTGTGCGGCTTGGATTAATTGATCGTGTTGGAGGGCTTGGTGAGGCACTAACAGAGCTAAAGCAGATGATTCAGCAATACCATCAGCAGGGGAAGGGGGAGGAACATTGATTATCCATTCTGTCATTCCCGTAGAGAAGATCTTTGAAGGATATCAAGCAGGTGGAGGCGTATTACAGGAAGTAAGTGTTGGTGGAAGGATGCTATTAGTGGAAGAAATTGCGCCAAGGCAATACCAACTAGTACGGCTAATTAATGGTAGCCTTGAGGACTATCTTCATCCAGCACTTCAACCAGGTACAAGGATTCCCGCCAGTTGGGTGGAGAGCGATCCATGATGTGGACGAGCTAACGTAAAGAGTGGAAAAAAATATGGTATAATAAAGAAATGGGATACTTGGGAGTTTGGAGGATCGAGAGATGAAGAAGAATGTTCGTAGGAGCAGGAAAAAGGCTCAACAAAAAGGGTTAGACACCTTAAAATATGAAATCTATGGTTTATTGATGCTACTCATTGCCATGATTACCCTTGCGCATTCGGGATCAGTTGGTCAGTCTTTAGCCTTTTTCTCTCGTATGCTCGTTGGTAATTGGGATTTTATCCCTAGCATACTCTTGATTATCCTTGCTGTTTATGTGATGGTGAAACGTCATTGGCCGCAACGTTGGTCGATGCGTTGGACTGGAGCCTTGTTTATTATTCTTAGTATTTTGCTCTACAATCACCATATTTTTATCCAGACCATTTTTGCTGAATTCGGGGAGCTACCTATACTTCATATAACCTGGGATCAGGTATGGCGACAGGCGATGTTAGCTGAGCCAATTGAGGTGGGAGGTGGCTTAATTGGTGGTGTATGCTATGCAGGCCTTACCTATTTATTGGGGACTGCAGGCACTGTCATTTTTATGCTCTTCCTCCTCATCAGTGGCTTTCTCTTATTTACTGGCCGTTCTTTTGTAGATCTACTCCGACGTATTAAAGCTCGTCTTAGCAAAACAAATAAATTGGTTCTAAGTCGTCTAAATCAAGCGGTCTCTCTTGTCAATGAGCGATCTAGTACCGGGGATCAATCACTCCCTACTTCACATGAGGAAGAGAAGAATATCTCTCCACATGAAGGGGAGAAAAAGAGTGAACCAGTTATTCATGATTTCATGCAAATGACATCCTCCAACAATGAGCATGATGGGATGGAAATCGTAAGTGAACCAGGAAGCAGTCAATTGAAGGTTCGTTTCCCCGTACAGGAGCCAGCTGCACCAGTGAATACACCGATTAAGGAAAACCATGATCCCTCCAGCAATAATTGGAAAGGAGAAGATGGTGAGCTTCCATTCCCACATGAAGAACCGGTGAATGAAAGCTACCAGCTCCCATTGCTTTCCCTTCTACAGACTCGTTCGACGAATCAAGACTCAGCATATCATAAGGTGATGCAGCGCAATGCGAAGAAGCTAGAAAGTACGCTGGATAGCTTTGGGGTTCGCGCCCATGTTACCCAAATTCATCGTGGCCCTGCTGTGACGCGCTATGAGGTACAGCCTGAGCTAGGGGTTAAGGTAAGCCGAATTGTGAGTCTCACCGATGATATCGCTTTAGCACTGGCAGCGAAGGATATCCGGATTGAAGCACCTATTCCCGGGAAGGCTGCCCTAGGCATTGAGGTGCCCAATGAGGAGATTGCCATTGTGGGGTTACGGGAAGTCTTAGAATCTCCTGTCTTTCAGGAGTCTACCTCTCGCCTTTCCATCGCCTTAGGTCGGGATATTTCAGGTGAACCTGTGGTAGGCAACCTAACCAAGATGCCCCACTTATTGGTGGCAGGAGCCACAGGGAGTGGTAAGAGTGTCTGTATTAACGGGATTATCTCTAGTCTCCTTTACAAAGCAAAGCCCAATGAGGTGAAATTAATTCTCGTCGATCCCAAAATGGTTGAACTAACGGTTTATAATGGGATCCCTCACTTATTATCACCTGTGGTGACTGATCCGAGGCAGGCTGCCATGGTCTTGAAAAAAGTTGTGAAAGAGATGGAGCAGCGCTACGAGCTCTTCGCTAGAACAGGAATTCGTGATATTGACCGTTACAATGAGTGGGTGACGCAGCATGAGGAAGGCTCACCTTTACCCTATATTGTGGTGATTGTGGATGAGTTAGCTGATTTGATGATGGTGGCACCAGGTGATGTAGAGGAAGCGATCACACGCCTCGCACAAATGGCTCGTGCTGCAGGAATACATCTTATCTTAGCGACACAGCGCCCATCGGTTGATGTCATTACCGGTGTGATCAAGGCCAATATACCGTCGCGGATCGCTTTTGGTGTCTCATCCCAGACAGATTCTCGTACCATCTTGGACATGGGTGGCGCAGAGAAGTTACTGGGGCGTGGAGATATGCTCTACCTGCCTGTCGGGAAATCGAAGCCAACTCGGATCCAAGGAGCATTTATCTCAGATGACGAGGTAGAAGCTCTGGTAAGCCATGTGAAAGCACAACAGGATGTCCATTATCGTGAAGATTTACTGGTTACACCTGGCGAAGAGATGGTGGAGTTTGAGGTGGAGGATGAACTCTATGAACAAGCTCGTTCCATTGTGATTGAAGCGCAGAGTGCCTCTGTCTCTATGCTGCAACGGCGTCTGCGCATTGGCTATACCCGGGCTGCCCGTCTCATGGATTCCCTAGAAGCCCAGAATGTGGTGGGACCCTATGAAGGAAGTAAACCCAGGGAAGTTTTAGTCCCACGTCCTGATCAAAATCAGATCCATTCCATGTAAAATTAAAACAGGATATTCCATCTGATATGATTTTCATTTATGATGAATATGTATCAATTTGACAAAAGTTGCGCATTTTCTTGCTAAACTTATTGTGAAATTGTGTTACAATCATGGATGGAGGGGTGACTTGTGCTATTTTTAAACTACATATTGAACAGGTCATTTCACTCTAAAAAGTAAAAAATGGGGGTTGACAAAAAATGAAGTTGAACAAGTGGCTTACACTGTTCCTCGTCCTAACCTTAGCGATGACTATGGTGTTATCTGCATGTGGTACGAAGGATGAAGGAACAAAAGAACCAAAAGAAGAAACACCAGCAGAACAACCTGCTGAGCAACCAGCAGAAGAGACAGCATTGAATGTTGCCATGGTTACTGACCTTGGTGGTGTCAATGATAACTCCTTTAACCAAAGTGCTTGGGAAGGTCTACAACAATTGAATGCCGATACTGGCATCAATGTTGACTACATCGAATCACAATCTGATGCTGACTATGTACCAAACTTAAGCCGTTTCGTTAAAGAGGGTAAGGATTTAACTTGGGGTATCGGTTTCTTGATGGAAGACTCCATCCGTGACGTTGCTAACCAAAATCAAGACTCTAAGCTAGCGATCATCGACTCTGACTTGAGCGGCGATATTCCTGCCAACGTAACACCAGTTCTCTTTAAGGAACAAGAAGGTTCCTTCCTTGTTGGTGTTGTTGCTGCTAAGATGACAGAAACAGGTAAGATCGGTTTCATCGGCGGTATGGAAATTCCTGTTATCAAACGTTTCGAAGCAGGCTTTGTTCAAGGCGTTAAAGCTGTGAACCCTGATCTTCAACCAATCGTTATCTATACAGGTGCATTCAATGCGCCTGATAAAGGTAAACAAGCTGCTGCAACCATGTTTGACCAAGGTGCTGACATTGTCTTCCACGCAGCTGGTGCAACTGGTGATGGTCTATTCGGTGAAGTTAAAGAACGTCGTGATAAAGGCGAAAAAGTATGGGCTATCGGTGTAGACCGTGACCAATCCATCACTTTTGGTGATGAAGTTACTTTAACATCCATGGTAAAACGCGTTGATGAAGCTGTTTACCAAGTATCTAAGGATCTAAGCGAAGGCAAATGGAATGGTGGCGAAGTTGTACACCTAGGCTTAGCCGAAAATGGTGTAGGTCTTCCTGCTGAAAACCCAAATATTTCAGAAGATGTTCTAGCAGAAGTTGAAAGCTATAAAGAAAAGATTGTTAACGGTGAAATTACTGTTGCAGAAACGCTTGAATAATCGCTAAGAAGAACCTGATGAGCAAGTGCAGACAAGGCTAGCAGGGCGCTAGCCTTGTCTTGCAATGTAATAAATTTGGTTCATCGTAAGCGATTTCCAATGGAGGTAACGGTATGAATGTAGTTGAAATGAGAGGGATAACGAAAAAGTTTGGCGATTTTACCGCCAATGACTCCATTGATCTGATCGTGAAGCAAGGGGAGATCCACGCTTTGCTTGGCGAAAACGGTGCTGGAAAATCCACGTTGATGAATATCCTCTTTGGCTTGTACCAACCAACATCTGGTGAAATTTATATCAAAGGTCAAAAGGTCGCAATCCGCAATCCCAATGATGCTAATCAGCTGGGGATCGGGATGGTTCACCAACATTTCAAGCTTGTGGAACCGTTTACAGTGACGGAGAACATTATTCTCGGATCGGAACCAAAGAAATGGTTTGGCTTAAAGATTGACTATGAACGAGCTGAACGTGAAGTCCGTGAGCTCTCGGAACGGTATGGCTTACAAGTTGATCCTACTGCCAAGGTTCGAGATATCTCTGTAGGTATGCAACAACGGGTAGAGATTTTGAAAACGCTCTATCGTGGCGCTGATATCATTATTTTTGATGAACCCACTGCTGTATTAACACCACAGGAAATCCAGGAATTAATGCAGATCATGCGTAACCTTATTAATGAAGGCAAATCCATCATTTTGATTACCCATAAGCTGAAGGAGATTATGGAAATCTCCGATACAGTCACCATCATTCGCCGCGGTAAGATGATTGATCGGATTGAAACCTCGCAGACTGATGAAGCTGATTTGGCTGCTAAGATGGTTGGCCGTCAGGTAAGCTTTACAGTGGATAAGCAACCTGCTCAAGTAAAAGAACCAATTCTGGTAGTGGATCAGGTATATGCAGATGATAATCGTGGCATTCCTGCCTTAGAAGGGATTTCCTTCGAATTGCATGCTGGTGAAATCTTAGGGATTGCTGGTGTAGATGGAAATGGTCAGAGTGAACTCATCGATGTTTTAACGGGCTTACGTAAGGCAAAGTCAGGACAGGTTTTATTAAAAGGAAAAAGTATACTTAATGAAAAACCAAGGAAGATTTCTGAGGATGGTATGGGTCATATTCCAGAGGATCGTCAAAAACGTGGCCTTGTTCTAAACTTTACCGTGGCTGAGAATATGGTCTTGAAATCTTATTATCGTCCTACATATAATCATCGTGGCTTCATTGATTACGGTAAAGTGAAGGAAGATGCCAAGGTCCTGATGGAAGAGTTTGACGTACGTCCTCGCCGTGAAAACTATTTTGCCAGGTCCCTCTCTGGGGGAAATCAGCAAAAGGTGATTATTGCGAGGGAAGTTAATTTGAATCCTGATCTACTCATCGCAGCGCAACCTACTCGGGGATTGGACGTAGGAGCCATCGAGTATATTCATCAACGACTCGTTGAACAACGTGATCATGGAAAAGCTGTATTGTTACTCTCTCTTGAATTGGACGAGATCTTCAACTTATCAGACCGTATCGCCGTAATATTTGAAGGAAAGATCGTAGGGATCGTTGACCCGAAAGAGACGACGCAAGAAGAACTAGGACTGATGATGGCTGGTGGAACAGTGGAACGGAAGGGGGATGCTTCATAATGAATCGGGTTACTTCATTTCTCTATCGGAAGTTTGTCTCTGATAATGTTCTCATCCCTATCTTCGCCATCATTATGGGTCTTGTCTTTGGTGCAATCATTATGCTTTTGGCAGGTTATAATCCCATCCGTGCCTATAGTGCATTGTTAGATGGGGTGTTTGGTAATATCTATAATGTGGGTGAATCATTGCGTGCCATCACACCTTTGATCTTTACAGGTCTTGCCGTGGCATTTGCCTTCCGAACAGGCCTTTTTAATATCGGTGTGGAAGGTCAATTTGTGGTAGGTGCACTGGGCGCTGTCTGGATTGGGATCACCTTAGATGGATTGCCCATGTATATCCATGCACCTTTAGCAGTATTAATGGGTGGAATCTTCGGTGCAATCTGGGGCATCATCCCCGGTTTGTTAAAGGCATGGCGTGGTGTTCATGAGGTTATTACTACCATTATGATGAATTGGATTGCCCTTTATTTTACGAACTACTGGATCCGTTATTATTTAAAAGGACCATCTGAGCGATCCGAGCGTGTTCAAGATTCTGCACTCCTCTATAATGATTGGTTACGCGATACTTTTGAAGGAGCTCGCTTACATACGGGTATTTTTGTTGCTCTTCTCATGGCATTTGTCTTCTATCTAATTCTCTGGAAGACCAGAACAGGGTATGAATTACGGGCAGTAGGATTCAACCCTGATGCAGCAGAATATGCTGGGATGAATGTGAAAGCCAATATCGTCAAAGCGATGGTCATTTCTGGATTCATCGCTGGACTAGGTGGTGCCAGTGAAGCCCTTGGTGTTTATGGATATTGGGCATTGAATGCCGGTCTACCTGGCTTTGGATTTGATGGAATCGCTGTGGCGTTGATTGGAACCAATGGACCGATTGGTGTGGTTTTAGCAGCGATGCTCTTTGGTGCCTTAAAATATGGTGCCAATACCATGGATGCGGTGGCTAAAATTCCACCGGAAATGATCAAAATCATTATTGCTTCCGTCATCTTCTTCGTTGCTGCATCACCAATGGTGAAGGCAGTGATCAAGGCCTTGAGTATGCCATTTAAGAAGCTAAAAGGTAAGAAGCAGGGTGACCTTGGTGAAGGTGGTGTTACAGGTGAGTGATATTCAGTGGTTATCCGATCTATCCAGCTTAATACAGAGTACCATTGTTTTTTCCACAGCCCTCATCTTTGCAGCCCTTGGCGGTGTTTTCTCTGAAAGGTCAGGTGTGGTTAACATTGGTTTGGAAGGGTTAATGGTCATTGGTGCATTTTCGAGCGCTGTTGTCACCTATTTCGTTGCTGATGCCACGGGGGGTGCAGCATACTCACCATGGATTGGCTTATTGGCCGCTGTATTGCTGGGAATACTTTTCTCACTATTGCATGCCGTTGCTTCCGTTACCTTTAATGCTGATCAGGTGGTAAGTGGTGTGGCTATCAATTTCTTAGCCCTTGGTTTCTCCATCTTCATGGTTATGCAGTTTTTTGGTGGGTCCAAGCAAACAAAAACGTTAAGTACTGTTTTTAGTAAGGTAGAGATTCCACTTCTATCTGATATTCCTTATATTGGGAAGGCATTCTTCATCCTCTACCCAACCAGTATCATCGCATTTGTTATTGTTTTTCTTGCCTGGTATTTACTCTATAAAACACCATTTGGCTTACGTTTACGTTCTGTAGGTGAGCATCCTGCCGCTGCTGATACATTAGGGATCAATGTGTCTCGGATGCGTTATATTGCTGTGATGTTCAGCGGTGCGCTCGCTGCTTTAGGTGGGGCTACCATCACCTTAACTACTTCAGGAAACTTTGCTCATAATACGGTATCTGGTCAAGGGTTTATTGCATTGGCAGCGATGATCTTTGGAAAGTGGCATCCTGTAGGTGCCATGTGGGCAGCGCTCTTCTTCGGAATTGCACAAGGTCTCAACTCCATTCTACAGATTTATGGCTGGACGCAATATATTCCTACAGACTTCGTCTACATGTTCCCATATATCTTAACCATTCTGGTATTGGCTGGCTTTGTTGGAAAAGCAGAAGCACCAGCAGCAGATGGTCAACCCTATATTAAGGGACAATGATGCTTTACAAGCAAAATGAATCTGAAAAAAGTCATTGGCAGCAGCCATTGACTTTTTTCAGATCATTAAGCAGTTTTACTTTATGGAACTGCTGATTTAGAGTGTAAAAACAGAAGGAGGAAGGGTTGATGGAAGAATGGGTCTTAGTCACAGGAGCAAGTGGAGGAATTGGAGCTGCTACAGCATTACGGTTAGCTCAGAATGGTTATCATCTTCATCTTCAATATCATCAGAATAAAGAGGCTGTAGAACGGATTGCAGCACGTTGTAGAGATATGGGTGTTCAAGTGCTCCTTCATCAAGCAGATCTGACAGTGAAGGCCAGTGTGCTAAATTTAGCAGAAGCAGTGAAGCTCCCTCATCCAGTAGGACTGGTCTATGCTGCTGGGAAGGATCAGTATGGAATGCTACAGGATCTCTCCATGGAAGAATGGGATGAGCTATTAATGCTCCATTTAACAGCACCATTCATGTTGATTCAATCTCTTCTCCCTTGGATGATTCAGCAGCAATTTGGGCGTATCATCTATCTATCCTCCATTTGGGGAACGGAAGGTGCTGCATATGAGGCTGCATATTCTGCGGTAAAATCCGGAATGAATGGGTTAGTTAGAGCCCTTGGGAAAGAGGTGACATCCAGTGGAGTTACAGTGAATGCTGTAGCACCAGGTGCCATTGAGACGAAGATGATGCAACGCTTCAGTCATGAAGAACTGACGACGATTTCCGAGGAGATACCAGCTCGACGCCTTGGCAAAGCAAATGAGGTTGCCTCCCTCATCTGCTATCTAATGCAAAAAGAATCTGCCTATATCACAGGACAAGTGCTTCATATCAATGGCGGGTGGCTTACACCATAATTATGAATAGAAATCCTTCAACTGAGAGATAGTAAAAGTGATCTTAGCTCAGTAAGGAGGAAAAGATGAATGTCAGTGTTAGAATCGTTTGATCGCTGGAAGCAATTTTTGTCAGAACGTGTCGAACAAGCAGAAAAGTCAGGCATGGATAGCGATATTATGAGCAATGCAGCTTATCATATTGGCGATTATTTGGCTGAGCAAGTTGATCCTAAGAATGGCGAGGAGCGTCTGCTTAAGGAACTATGGGACGCTGGCGATGAGGATGAACAACGGGTTTTAGCCAATTTGATGGTAAAGTACGTTAGCCACGATCGTTAACTATGCCCAATAGGTCCTTCCAATCACGGGAGGACTTCTTTTCTATTTGCAAAATGAATGTTAACATTTGATGAAAAATGTTGTAGAATTTTGGTACTAGAAAGGATTTTGGGAATCGCATCACGAATAATAATCCTTAGTCATTGTGTACATTTTCGGTCGGTAATTGCCATGTAAGGAGCGAATGGGGATGGAATGGTATTTGGAATATTCCATAACAAAGAATCGGCCGGGCTTATTGGGAGATATTACAACGTTACTAGGAATGCTCTCCATTAACATTCGTACCATCAATGGCGTTAGTGATGAGAAACGCGCCTTCCTTTTAGAATGTAATGATGAAGACCAGATGAACCGTCTTGCAGAAGTGTTACATCATATGCCCACCATTACTGTCACCGCTTTACATCCAGTTTCACTGTTCGATCGTTTAGCGATCCGCCACGGAACTTTTGTGGAAAAAGATGGAATAGATGCAAAGGTGATTCGCTTTACCCGAGATGAAATCGGACTCCTCATTGATTTTATGGCAGAGCTTTTACAAAGCGAGGAGAATTTACTCATTGGAATACGGGGAATGCCTCGTGTCGGGAAAACAGAATCGATGATCGCTGCCAGCGTTGCAGCGAATAAGCGCTGGATTCTAATCTCTTCTACCCTCATTCGACAAACCATCCGGGTTGATTTATTAGAAGAAGAGCTTAGGCCGAATCATGTCTACATGATTGATGGTGTTGTTTCCACCATGCGTGCAGGTGAAGAACACCACCAATTGATGCGGCAGGTGATGAATTTGCCAGCACCCATCGTAGTTGAGCATCCGGATATCTTTGTCCAACGTACAGAGTATTCCCTGAAGGATTTTTCGTACGTTATCGAGTTGCGTAACCATCCTGATGAAACCATTGATTATCACCATGTTAAAGAAGGCATTTCTTCATATGAGCTCAGTTAAGGAGGGAGTGAATTTTGTCTGAATTAGGCCATATCTTACAACAAGCACGTTTTGAACAAGGGCTTACCTTGGATGATATCCAAGAGAAGACCAAAATTCAAAAACGCTATCTTCAAGCCATTGAAGAAGGAAGATACGAAGTATTACCTGGTAAATTTTACATACGGGCTTTTGTGAAAAGCTACGCTGAGGTATTGGGTTTGCCGATCACTCCATTATTTCAAGAGTATGCTCAAGAATTAGATATCCATGATGAGCCGCAGGATTTTGAGTATGTTACGCCACCAAAAAAGTCTTGGTTATCCTCCATTGATGGCAAATGGATCCCTAGATTTCTAGTGATTCTCTTCTTTGTGATCGTCGGCAGCGTGATTTACTATTATGCCGATGACCTCGGGCAATTGAATAAAAATCAAAAGGAATCAACGGTAACATCGGAACAAACGAATCCGAGCTCCATGTCCTATCAAAACTATACAAAAGATGATCCAAAAGAAACAAGTGCCCCAAAAAACGAAGAGGTCGTAAAGGAAGAGCCCCTACCTGTAACGGTTCAATTGGCTAAGCAAGAGGATAAGAATTATTATTATGAGGTTCATGGAGCGGATCAGATCCAAGTGGTATTGAAACCAACACTCCGAGATGTATGGATGGCAATCAAGGAAGGAAAGAATGGAAAATCTGTTGAGGATAGCTTCACCGCAAAGCAAAATCAGAGCTACACATTTGACTTTCCTCAAGGAAGCCCCGCATATTTCCATCTGGGTAATGCCAAAGAGATTGAGTTAACCGTAAATGGTGTGACCATTGATACATCAGCCATGCCTATTAATCTCACGTACTGGCATTTTCAGCTTGTACCTGATGAAGAGAACTCCAAACAATAGATAAGAAGGCCATGTCATCATCGCAGGACATGGCTTTTTTTATTATAAACATCAAGAAGATAGGGTAGTTTACGGTGCAAATGATTTGCTATAATACGCTTGGTATACTATACTTTAGGACGTGAAACAATTAAGCTTTAGGTAAATGGAGGACAAACATGACCAATTCGTTACAACAAGTAAAAGTTGCCATCGTAACGTTGGGATGTGAAAAAAACCTGGTTGATTCCAATATCATGGCCAATTTGATCGAGAAGAATCATTGGACCTTGGTGGATACACCTGCAGATGCAGATGTAGCAATTGTGAATACATGTGCTTTTATCGATGCTGCAAAGGAAGAATCGGTGAATACCATCCTAGAGATCGCCGATTACAAGTCTTCTAGTTCCTTAAAAGCTCTCATCGTTGCAGGTTGTCTAACCCAACGATATCGGGAAGAGCTCATGAAGGAGATGCCGGAAATCGATGGCATTGTAGGGACAGGCGATTTTACTTCCATTGTTAGTATTGTGAAGGAAGCTCTTGCTGGAACTAAGCCTATCTATGTAGGGAACCCGGTTTTTGCATACGAACAAGTGAGTCAACGTGCGGTGAAAGAGGGCACTTATACTGCCTACCTAAAAATTGCAGAAGGATGTAATAATCAATGTACCTTCTGTATCATTCCTCAGTTACGTGGGAAATTTCGAAGTCGTTCCATCCCTTCCATTGTGGAAGAAGCAGAGCAGCTAGCTGCTCAAGGTGTAAAAGAAGTTTGCTTGATTGCTCAAGACTTAACCTACTATGGGAAAGATCTTTATGGCGAGTTCTGTTTACACAAAGTGATTCAAGAGGTCTCTCACGTAGAGGGGATTGAGTGGATTCGTCTACACTATGCTTATCCTGGATATTTTCAAGATGAACTGATAGAAGAGATTGCCAATAATCCTAAGGTAGTCCCTTATATTGACATGCCTCTGCAGCATTCAGAGGATCACCTCTTGAAAGCCATGTTACGTCCTGGACGACAACGTAATATCCGCAAATTAGTAGAGCGAATTCGTCAATCCATACCCAATGTGGCCATTCGTACCTCAATTATTGTGGGATTTCCAGGTGAGACAGAGGAAGACTTTGCGAGACTACTCCAATTTGTGAAAGAGCTCAAATTTGATCGCCTTGGTGTCTTTACTTACTCACAGGAGGAAGGAACTGCTGCTGCATTGATGGATGGACAGGTTCCTGAGGATGTGAAGGAACGTCGTGCAAACATTTTAATGGAAGTACAGCGAGAGATTATGGGTGAGAGGAACAGTCACCTTGTGGGGAGAACTCTTCCTGTACTATTAGAGCGTTATGATGGACGGAATCATGTCTATATTGGTCGTTCTCCATATGATGCACCAGAAATTGATGGTGAAGTATATGTGAGTGGCTATTCAGGCCCTCTAGGAAGTATCGTACCTGTTCGCATTACTCACAGTTTTGATTATGACTTAGCTGGGGAGGCTATGTGAGCGTGAATACAGCTAATCGAATTACAATTACTCGCATCATGTTAATTCCGCTTGTTGTGCTCTTTATCCTCGTTGACTTTGCATGGGGCAAGATTGAAGTCACCCAAGAAATAATACTTTCTGTTACCCAGATTATTGGAACCTTACTTTTCATTCTGGCTTCTAGTACGGATGGACTGGATGGCTACTATGCTCGGAAGCATAACCAAGTGACCAATTTGGGCAAATTTCTTGATCCCCTTGCAGATAAGCTGTTGATCTCTGCGGCATTGATTGCATTAGTTGAGACAGGCGATGTTCCTTCTTGGATGGTGATTGTGATTTTGGCAAGGGAATTTGCGATTACAGGTCTACGCGGTATGGCAGCGATTACTGGTAAAGTAATTGCAGCTAGTAAATGGGGAAAAGTGAAGACCGTTACCCAGATCGTTGCTGTATCCGCCCTAATTCTTGATAATTTTCCTTTCTCCTTAATCGGTATTCCCTTCGATCAGCTCATGCTCTGGATCGCTTTAGTCATGACAATTATTTCTGGCGTGGATTATCTTGTGAAAAATAAAGATGTCATTCGAGAATAAGAAATTAACTGAAGGTGGGCCCATATGAAAGGTGAGATTATTGCTGTTGGTTCAGAACTTTTGTTGGGGCAAATTGCCAATACCAATGCCCAGTTTATTTCACAACAGTGTGCACTTCACGGTATTCCAATCTATTATCATACCGTTGTAGGGGATAATGCTCAGCGGTTACGTCAAGTTATCCTCACAGCACAGAAGCGCTCCGATGTAATTATTTTTA
Organism: Rubeoparvulum massiliense; assembly: GCF_001049895.1. Classification (GTDB taxonomy): domain Bacteria; phylum Bacillota; class Bacilli; order Rubeoparvulales; family Rubeoparvulaceae; genus Rubeoparvulum; species Rubeoparvulum massiliense. Next base: position 884,888 of record NZ_CVPE01000006.1, on the reverse strand, counting down.
CTGGAGGCTTAGGTCCTACCCAAGATGATCTCACCAAAGAGATAGTTGCGGAGGTATTGGGTCTCCCCTTGCAATATGATAAAGAGACCGAAGAGAGAATTACTTCTTATTTTCAAAAGACAGGTCGTCCAATGACGCCCAATAATCGTAAGCAGGCATTGACAGCTAAAGATACTACGGTATTTCTCAATAACCATGGCTTAGCTTGTGGGATGGGTCTGGAAATCAATGGGATTCGTTATGCTTTATTACCGGGACCTCCCCGTGAGATGAAGCCCATGTTTATGAATTCAGCGCTACCGTTTCTTCTTCAGCAGGAAGAGAATGGCGTCGTTCATTCCCACGTGCTTCGCTTCTTTGGGATCGGAGAATCCCAATTGGAAACAGAATTACAGGATCTTATCAGTATTCAAACTAATCCAACCTTAGCACCGTTAGCGAATGATGGTGAAGTGAAGATCCGTCTTACCGCATCTGCCGCTAGCATTGATGAGGCTGAACGTCTTATGGCTCAAGTGGAGCAGGAGATCATCCGACGTGTAGGGGTATTTCTCTATAGTGCACAGGATGAAGATCTAGCTGAGGTAGTTATTCATCAATTGGCGAAAAAGGGGCGTACCCTTGCTGTTGCCGAAAGCTGTACAGGTGGATTACTGGCAGAAATGCTCACCAATATACCGGGTAGCTCAGAGGTTTTCCAAGGGGGCTTCGTTTGTTACACTAATCAGGTAAAAGAACGCATCTGTGGTGTTCCTGCGGAGATTCTGCAAGTCCATGGCGCGGTGAGTGCTGAAACTGCTGCGACCCTCGCAGAAAATACCTGTAAGCTCCTTCAGGTTGATTATGCCTTAGCGATCACAGGCGTAGCAGGACCTGCCCCATCGGAAAATAAGGATCCAGGTCTCGTTTATGTAGGTTTAGCTCAAAGAGGAAAAATGACCACTGTGAATACACTGCATCTTGCTGGCGTTCGTGAAGAGATTCGGATACGAGCTGCAAAGCATGCACTTTCCATGGTACTTCAAGCAAGTAAGACAGAAAGGTGAAGGATATATTTATGAGTAGTTTTCGAGAATTTCATTTACACAAGGATATACAGCAAGCCATTTATGATATGGGATTTGAAGAGCCATCTCCCATTCAGCAAGTCTCTATCCCTCATATCCTAGAAGGTAAGGATATTATCGGACAAGCACAAACAGGTACTGGTAAAACCGCTGCTTTTGGGATCCCTTTGATTGAGCGGACAACACCTGCTCCGCGCATTCAAGCTCTGGTTTTAACACCAACAAGAGAATTGGCCATTCAAGTAAGCGGTGAATTACGACGCATTGCGAAGTATAAACAGATTCGTACATTGCCCATTTACGGCGGACAATCCATTGAGCATCAGATTCGTGCCCTTCGTCAAGGTGTACAGGTTGTAATTGGAACACCAGGACGAATACTTGATCATCTTCATCGTAAAACATTACGCCTTGATAATGTTCGGATGCTCGTACTGGATGAAGCCGATGAAATGTTGGATATGGGCTTCATCGAAGATATTGAGAAGATCATATCTTACACCCCTGTACATCGCCAGACCATGCTCTTCTCGGCAACCATGCCACCTGAGATCAAACGATTAGCACAGCGTTATCTTCAAGAACCAGAATCTGTAAGTGTAAGCCGTGGTGAAGTTACAACGCCATTGGTTGAGCAGGTCTATTATCGTGTGCTAGAGAAAGATAAGTTTGATGCACTATGTCGTGTTCTCGACGACGAAGGTGTTCAGCTTGGAATTCTCTTCTGCCGTACAAAGAAAAACGTTGACGAAGTAACAGAGAACTTACAAGCACGTGGTTACCTAGCCGATGGTTTACATGGCGATCTCTCCCAAGTACAGCGCGATCGTGTGATGAAGAAATTCCGTGAAGGTAAGATTGAAATTTTGGTTGCCACCGATGTGGCTGCTCGTGGAATTGACGTTGATAATGTATCCCATGTAATCAACTATGATATTCCACAAGATCCAGAAAGCTATGTTCATCGGATTGGTCGAACTGGTCGTGCAGGTAAAAAAGGCATTGCCTTGACGTTTGTTACACCCCGTGAAATGCGACATCTGCATATGATTCAAAAAGAGACACAGGTGGAGCTCAATGCCCGGGCATTACCATCTAAGGAACAGGTAACAGAGAAATTACAAGAAGAGTGGAAGCGACGGATTCTCGATGCTCTGAGTGAGCGGAGCAATTTAGAACCCTTCGAAGAGATCGTGGAGGATCTATCCCATCAGCATTCTCCACTAGAAGTAGCTGCTGTGGCAATAAAATTAGCATTTACCCAACCAGATAGTATCGATGAAGGCTATAAGTTTGGTGACACCGGAGCTTCTAAAGGAATGGTGCGTTTCTTCCTGAATGTTGGTAAGAATGTAAAATTAGAGAGACAGCAACTGGTGACACAGTTAAATGAACGGATTGGCATTTCCGCTAAAGAGGTAGGGCGCATTGATATTTTTGAGAAATTCTCTTTCATTGAGGTTGCAGAAGAGGTAGCACCTTTTGTCTATGAATCCTTACGATCCGGTCGTCTACAAGGAATTCGCATCAATATCGAACCTGCGAAACCAAGACTACCCAAATCAAACGATGGTCAAAAATTACACAATCACAAAGGTGACCAAGCACATACTACTCACAAAGATGATCGGAAGCCGCAGGAACGCAAAACACAAGAGCGGAAGCCACATCAAGAGCGCCGCAACTACTCATCCCGCAGCAAAGGATCTCAGCCCACCCTTGAAACAAACAGAGATCAAGGAATTAAAGGCCAAAAAATCTCTAGTTAAAAATTACGAATAAACGTTCGCGTTTTTACTTGTTTTCATGTAAAAAAACATGTATGATGATCGTAGATGTTCTCATGGAAGTAATGGGATGAGTGAGAGGAGAGTGTATTGTGTCTGCAGATCGTAAAGCAGCTCTAGAGATGGCTCTACGCCAAATTGAGAAGCAGTTTGGTAAGGGAGCAGTGATGCGGATGGGAGATGGAGGACGTCCCTCTGTCTCTACAATTCCTAGTGGTTCATTAGCGTTGGACATTGCCCTAGGTGTAGGTGGATATCCTCGTGGGCGCGTGATTGAAGTCTATGGTCCAGAATCATCTGGTAAGACAACGGTAGCATTGCACGCCATTGCCGAGGTGCAACGCCGTGGTGGTCAAGCCGCTTTCATCGATGCGGAACATGCCTTAGATCCAGACTATGCGGAGAAGCTCGGTGTGGATGTGGATGAGTTAATTCTTTCGCAACCCGATACAGGCGAACAAGCGCTGGAGATTGCTGAGGCTCTCGTTCGTAGTGGTGCTATTGAGATCATTGTTATCGACTCTGTAGCAGCACTTGTGCCAAAAGCAGAGATCGAAGGGGAAATGGGTGATTCCCATGTTGGCTTACAGGCACGCTTAATGTCCCAAGCTTTACGGAAATTATCTGGTGCCATCAATAAGTCAAAGACCATCGCTATCTTCATCAATCAGATTCGGGAAAAAGTGGGTGTTATGTTTGGTAATCCGGAAACTACACCTGGTGGTCGTGCCCTGAAGTTCTATTCCTCTGTTCGTCTTGAAGTACGACGCATGGAATCCTTGAAGCAAGGTGAGGAATTAGTAGGGAACCGTACCAAGATTAAAGTGGTGAAGAACAAGGTAGCACCACCTTTCAAGCAATGTGAGGTAGACATCATGTTCGGTGAAGGTATCTCCCGAGAAGGTAGTATTCTGGACATGGGTGCAGATATCGATGTGGTTCAAAAGAGTGGCGCTTGGTATTCTTATAATAACGAACGTTTAGGTCAAGGCCGAGAGAATGTGAAACAATATCTGAAAGAACATCCGGAAATCATGGAACAAATCGAGATGCAGATCCGTCAGCATTATGGCTTACCCGTTGAGACAGCCGCAGCAAAGGATGGCAAGAAGGAAGATCCCAAGGCTCAATTAATTGATGAAGAGTAATTAATGTAAACGAACTCTACTTAAAAATATAGTAATGTCAGCCTATAGCGTATTTTTCTTTAAAATATGCTATAGGCTAATTTTTATCTGAATCTGGGGGTGAATCAATGCCTTATCTCATAACCAGAGTTTCAACTTCCTCTACAGAGAAAGCGCATTATGATCTGGACTTAGATGGGGAATACTGGCTTACTGTGCATGAAGATATTTTAGTCAGAATGCAGATACATAAAGGTATGGTATTAAACGAGGATGTGAAGAGGGAATTATTACTTGCTGTTGAAGGTAATCGAGCGGAACGCATGGCCATCTATTATTTAGGATTCCAAGCTAGGACAGCTGCTCAGGTACGTAAGTATTTACGAGAGAAGGAATTCTCGCAAGGAACCATAGAAAACACGATAGAACAATTGGAACAACATGGCTATATCCAGGATGAGGAGTATGCGAAGCAGTTTGTGAATGAGCGTCTTCGTGTACGGCCACGCGGTCGTTATCTTTTGGCTGAAGAATTGAAGCAACGAGGCATTTCCGGGGAAATCATTTCTCAAGTTCTTGCTCAGATTCTAGAGGAAGAGGAATTAGAAGCGTGTAAGAAGTTGGCGATGAAGAGATTAGGGAAGCAGGATCCCCATTCTGAAGGGTGGAAAGGGGCAAAAATAAAGACTATTCGCCATTTACAAGGAAAGGGCTTCCCTTATTCAATCATTCAACGTGCTCTCACAGATTTAGAAAAGGAAATGGCAGGATCGTCGAATGAGGAATGGCTTTCTTGACAAGAATGGGATCATATAGATACAATAAAATAGTATATTTGTTTAAAAGACAATTATACATTTTCTAATACTTGTAAATGTAATACTTTTCGTTTGTTCGCGGGGATGTTTCCCCCATGTTGACAATTGAATGTAGCAAGGAGGTGAGAGAGGAATGAATACAATTATCATTGTTTCCTCCGTCATAGCCTCCGGTCTTGTTGGTGTAGGTATCGGATATTTAATTCGGAAAAAAATCGGCGAAGCAAAAATTTCAAGTGCTGAAGAAGCAGCGGCAAAAATTCTGGAAAACTCTCGCTTGGAAGCGGAAGCAACCAAGAAGGAATTGATTCTTGAAGCGAAAGATGAGGTTCATCAACTGAGAGCAGAGGCAGAGAGAGATATCCGGGAACAACGGAGTGAAGTACAGCGGCTGGAACGAAGGTTGGTTAATAAGGAAGAAACCCTTGATCAAAAGTTGGATCGCCTCGAAGAGAAGGAGAGTCAGCTTACGAATCAAGAGCACTTACTTCAAGAAAAAGAGTCACAAATTCAAGAACTTATCGACCAACAGCGTTTGGAGCTAGAACGAATTTCTGGCTTAACAGAGGAAGATGCACGACAGATTATTCTAACCAATGTGGAACAAGAAGCAAAACATGAGATGGCCATTATGTTAAAGGATATTGAACAGAAGGCTAAAGAAGAGGCTGATAAAAGAGCAAAAGAGATTATTACTGATGCGATTCAGCGTTGTGCTGCTGACCACGTAGCTGAAACAACCGTTTCAGTTGTCACATTGCCCAATGATGAGATGAAAGGACGAATTATTGGCCGTGAAGGACGGAATATTCGTGCATTGGAAACACTTACGGGGATCGATCTAATTATCGATGATACGCCTGAGGCTGTCATTCTTTCAGGCTTTGATCCCATTCGTCGGGAAATTGCGAAGACAGCACTTGAAAAATTGGTTGCAGATGGTCGGATACACCCTGCACGGATCGAAGAGATGGTGGAAAAAGCAAGAAAAGAGGTTGACGAAAGGATACGCGAGTACGGTGAACAGGCCACATTTGAAACTGGCGTACATGGATTGCATCCTGATTTAATCAAAATCATGGGGCGTCTACGTTTCCGTACAAGTTATGGTCAAAATGTTCTCAAGCATTCCATGGAGGTTGCGTATTTAACGGGCATGATGGCAGCAGAGTTAGGCGAAGATATTGCACTCGCTAAACGGGCAGGGCTTCTCCATGATATTGGCAAAGCTTTAGATCATGAAGTGGAAGGCTCTCATGTGGAAATTGGGGAAGAACTGGCCAAGAAATATCGTGAACATCCAGTCGTCATCAATAGTATTGCTTCCCATCATGGGGATGTACCGGCAACATCTGTAATTGCTGTACTTGTTGCAGCAGCTGATGCCTTATCCGCAGCACGTCCGGGAGCAAGAAGAGAGACGTTAGAAACATACATGAAACGTTTGGAACGGCTAGAAGAGATTTCAGAATCCTTTACAGGTGTTGAAAAATCATATGCCATCCAAGCTGGTCGGGAATTGCGTATTATGGTTCAACCAGATGAGATTACTGATGATAACGCATATTTACTTGCAAGAGATATTGCCAAACGCATTGAGGATGAATTGGATTATCCAGGTCATATCAAGGTAACGGTAATTCGTGAAACAAGAGCAATTGAATATGCGAAATAGAACAAGGGCGGCCATGAGTCGCCTTTGTTTTTTAAGGAGAATGGTTTATGATAGATCAAGCATGGTAACGATTTGTAGTGTAGAGAATAGAGTTAGGAGTGGAAGGCTTGAATATTTTGATGATTGGTGATGTATGTGGACAGCCTGGGCGCCGTATTTTGGAAGCAGAATTATCTCAACTACGAAAGACCTATTCCCCACTCTTAACCATCGTCAACGGTGAAAATGCAGCTGGGGGTAGAGGAATTAATAAGAAGATTGCCCAGCAGATGATGGAATGGGGCACACAAGTAATCACCTTAGGGAATCATGCTTTTGATAATCGAGAACTCTTTGATTTTATTGATGAATCGAAGACCATCGTACGCCCACTAAACTATCCACCAGACACACCAGGCCATGGATATACCATTGTGAATATGAATGGAACTCATATTGCAGTGGTTAATCTCTTAGGCCGTTCATTTATGCAACCGATGGATGATCCCTTTCGCGCCATGGATCACCTATTGGAGGAAATCAAGGGGAAAGCAGATTATATTATCGTCGACTTTCATGCCGAAACCACCTCGGAAAAAGAGGCCATGGGTTGGTATCTCGATGGGCGCGTTCATATGGTGATCGGCACTCATACTCATGTACAGACAGCAGACGAACGAATTCTACCCAAAGGAACCGCTTACCTTACTGATGTTGGCATGACAGGACCACGGGACAGTGTGCTAGGAATGGAGACAGAACAAGTGTTGAAGCGCTTTATTACTCAACTTCCTATCCGTTTTGAAGTGGCTTCTGGACCAGCACAGCTCAATGCTGTGAGTGTAACCTTTGACCCCAAGACCAAGCGGGCCCTTCGAATGGAACGCATTCAGGTTATTGAAGAAATATAGTAGATTTCTTCTAAAAACGCAAGGCATTATTCCAATAAATAGGAATAATGCCTTGTATGTTTTCCCTTGTCTAGATGGTGTAATCCATGTACAATAAAAGCAACCCTGTCATATCAAGAATTATTTGAAAATTGAAAATAATAGGCAGGAATGTTTTTCACGCAGCAAGAATATATTGTATCAAGCATGAAAAAGAAAAAGATGGATCGAATCTATGTACAAGGAGGTCTACTTAATGGAAGTATTAAAAGTTTCTGCACAATCTAGCCCAAATGCTGTTGCAGGGGCCCTCGCAGGGGTGTTGCGTGAACGCGGTGCAGCAGAAATTCAAGCGATTGGAGCTGGGGCACTTAATCAATCGGTTAAAGCAGTAGCGATTGCTCGAGGATTTGTTGCTCCTAGTGGTGTTGACCTAATCTGTATTCCTGCTTTCACGGACATCGTTATCGATGGGGAAGAACGAACCGCAATTAAATTAATCGTAGAACCTCGATAAATGAGAGGACGACACCTACCTATCTGATGATAGGTAGGTGTTTTTGTGTACATAGTATTCTTTTTCTATTCTTATAGGACCTTTGGTGTTGATTTTTCTCGAATGGTTGTCTACAATTACATATGCCGAGGTTTATTTCAAAATTTGTTCACAAATTGTTGGTCAGACAAAGAGGCTGTGACACTTTCTGCAAATAATGGTAGAATAAGATTTGATGGTTAGAAGTAGAGTTCCTTGTCAACCAATATGGCAAAGTAGGGAAAGAAGGAGTGGTTCTCATGATCGATCAACTTTCATGGAAAGTTGGAGGACAGCAAGGAGAAGGTATTGAAAGTACGGGGGAACTGTTTGCTACAGTTATGGCGCGCATGGGCTATCATTTATACGGTTATCGCCATTTTTCATCGCGTATCAAGGGCGGACATACCTCCAACAAAATTCGTGTAAGTACCAAAGAACGTGCTGCCATCTCCGATCATCTAGATGTACTATTGGCTTTTGACCAAGAGACAATCGATGTGGACACGAAGGACTTACGCCCCGGCGGGATCATCCTAGCAGATGCGAAGTTTGAACCGAAACTACCAGAAGGATTAGATGCTCGTTTATTTGCAATTCCTTTTAGCGATATTGCAACAGAATTGGGCAACTCCCTTATGAAAAACATGGTTGCTGTAGGCGCGACCAGCGTGGTTTTAGGATTATCACTTGACCCATTTAATGAGATTATCCGTGAAATGTTTACACGTAAAGGTGAAGAAGTAGTCGCCAAAAATATTGAAGCGCTTTCACGTGGTGCGCAATACTTACACGATGCAACGGATAATGATTTCTCACAATTTAAGTTAAATCCAGCAGATGGTAAAAAGCGTCTCTTTATGATTGGTAATGATGCCATTGCTCTAGGGGCCATTGCTGCAGGTTGCCGCTTCATGCCTGCCTATCCAATCACTCCAGCCTCAGAGATTATGGAATATCTGATCAAGCGTCTTCCTCAATTTGGTGGTGCAGTTATTCAAACAGAGGATGAAATGGCTGCCGTAACCATGGCAATTGGTGCTGGCTATGGTGGAATTCGAGCCATGACAGCTTCAGCAGGCCCTGGACTCTCATTAATGATGGAAGCCATCGGCTTGAGCGGTATGACAGAGACCCCCATCGTGATCGTGAATACACAACGTGGTGGTCCAAGTACAGGTCTGCCAACGAAGCAGGAACAGTCTGATATTATGGCCATGATTTATGGAACCCATGGTGAGATTCCTAAAGTGGTTCTCGCTCCATCCAGTGCAGAGGAAGCATTCTACATGACCACTGAAGCCTTCAACATTGCAGAAGAGCTACAAGTACCTGTTATCCTTCTTTCTGACCTTTCCTTATCCCTTGGAAAGATGACTACGGAGCCATTCGACATTAATAAAGTGGAGATCCGTCGTGGTAAATATATGGGTGATCAGGAATTACCGGAGACAGATGGTCTCTATAAGCGTTATGAGTTGACTGAAGATGGCATTTCACCACGTAGCATACCAGGTCAAAAATACGGCCTTCATGCTGTAACGGGTGTTGAACATAATGAAGTAGGTCGTCCTTCTGAAGCGCCCGATGTTCGTAAGAAAATGATGGATAAGCGGATGAAGAAGCTAGAATCTATCAATTTTACTAACAAGGTATATGAGGATGCTCCTTATGAAGATGCAGACTTATTAATCATCGGTGTGGGTTCCACGAAGGGGACCATTCTCGAAGCGAAGGAACAGTTAGTTGCCGAAGGGTATAAGGTGAACCAAGCGCATATCCACCTCCTTCATCCATTCCCGAAAGCGGAAGTGGAGGCACTGATGAAGCGTGCTAAACATGTTGCTGTAGTAGAGAATAATGCTACAGGTCAGATTGCCCAATTGATTCAAATGAATGTGGGTATGGCAGATAAGCTGCATCGTGTGGTTAAATATAACGGTACACCATTCTTACCGGGCGAAGTCTACAATGAATGTAAGGGGCTGATGTAATATGGCAACGTTCAAAGATTTCCGTAATGACGTAAAACCTAACTGGTGCCCAGGCTGTGGGGATTTCTCTGTACAGGCTGCAATTCAACGGGCAGCTGCCAATGTAGGTTTAGAGCCTAATGAATTGGCCTTAATTTCAGGAATTGGCTGTTCCGGTCGGATCTCTGGCTATGTGAATGCCTATGGCTTCCATGGTATTCATGGACGGGCATTACCTATTGCTCAAGGGGTTAAAATGGCGAATCGTAATCTAAAGGTATTGGTTGCAGGTGGCGATGGGGATGGTTATGCCATCGGTTTGAGCCACACTATCAATGCAATTCGCCGCAATATGGATATTACCTATGTGGTGATGGATAACCAAATTTATGGTTTAACCAAGGGCCAAACCTCTCCCCGTTCGCAATTGGGGTTTGTGACCAAATATACACCAAAAGGTTCCATTGAGCCACCAGTGAAACCATTGCAATTGGCTCTAGCTAGTGGTGCTACCTTTGTTGCCCAAGGCTTCTCCACGGATCTTAAGGGCTTGACTCACATCATTGAAGAGGGTCTCAAGCATGATGGCTTTGCGTTCATTAACGTATTTAGCCCTTGTGTAACCTATAATAAGGTGAATACCTATGATTGGTTTAAAGAGCACCTAACCTCTCTGGATGATATTGAAGGCTATGATCCAACGGATCGAATTAAGGCGATCAATACAGTAGAAGAGTATGATGGTCTGGTTACAGGTATCATCTATCAAGATAAGGAACGTCCAAGCTATCAAAAGCTAGTCAATAACTTTAGTGAGAAGCCACTCACTGAAGCTGAGCTTAAGATGAGTGATGAGGACTTCCAAAAATTGATGCGTGATTTCCGTTAATTAATTTCTCGAAGTCGATTAAAGATTCAAAGCCTGTATCTAATGTGCACATCATTAGATACAGGCTTTTTATTTTGGGTATTCGGATTATGTGGTGGATTTCAGTTTAAGACAAACATTTTACCTAATCCCTATAAATCGGATTTTTGGTGGAAGGCAATGAGTAATTTTGGTATAATATATTATTAGTTACAATTTATTCTTGTTTTGAATAGATTTGAGGCAATATGATGAACATCTTGAATCTATCACAATTAAAGATATTAAACGTTGTTGAAGATAAAAATAACTATCAAATACTAGCGGAGTCTGCCTTCCCACCTTCTTTTTGTCCTCATTGTGGATGTGTAGCCAATCTATATTAACATGATAATAGAAAACAGTTATACATGGATTTACCGATGCATGGCAAGCGAGTCGGAATAGTGGTCAGTCGACAACGTTATAAATGCCGGGAATGCAATAAAACATTTTGAATACGTTTGAATAATGTTATGGATGAAAAACGGGCAAGCACTAAAAAATTGGTTGTATATATTGAAAAACAATCCCTTAGCCATACATTTTTCAGTATTGCTGAAGAAATCAGTATAGACGAGAAAACAGTACGGAATATCTTTCGAGATTATGTCAACCGTTTGGAGGAAAAGATTATATTTGAGACACCACAATGGCTAGGAATTGATGAAATTCATGTAATAAAACCACGCTGTATCTTTACCAATATTAAAGAGCGAACGATGCTAGATATCTTGCCGAACTGAAATAAAGACAAGGTGATTCAATACCTATCCAAATTTGCTAATATAAACCGCATTCAATATGTCACCATGGACATGTGGAAGCCGTATCGAGATGCTGTTAGACAAATCCTGCCACAAGCTCAGATTATTGTCGATAAATTTCATGCGGTACGGATGGCAAATGATGCTCTGGAAATCGTGAGAAGAGAGATAATGTCTCAATTATCGGCAAAAGAAAGAAGAACATTCATGCATGATCGATTCATTTTAGTGAAATGAAAACACGATTTAGATGAACGGGAACAATTAATACTTGATACCTGGGTGAACTACTATGAAGCCCTTGGGAAAGCCTATCACGCCAAGGAATCTTTCTTTGAAATATGGGACAACTCTTCACAAAAAGTAGGTCTATTTACTAGATACAAAGTATGGGAATCAAAGTTGCCGGTAGAGATTCATTATGCCTGTAATCCTTTGTTAAAAGCCGTTCAGAATTGGAGGAATGTAATATTTTCCTATTTTGATCATCCTATTACAAACGCCTATACCGAATCTATCAATAGTCTAATCAGAGTGATGAATCGATTAGGCAGAGGGTATTCTTTTGAAGCCTTAAGAGCAAAGGTCCTATTTACAGAAGGATTACATAAAAAAAAGACACCCATCTATCGTAAATCTGATATTTATGATCATCAATTGCGGGATATTCCACCTGACTTCCTTCATATGACCTCTATAAACCATAAAATATTAAACTTTGATATAGATATAGAAATGTTAATGAAAAAGTTGCAGGAAGAAAAATTATAATCTTTTATGTCGCATATTTTTAAAAAGACGATTACATAAACTTAACGGGGGGACTGGTTTATAATGAAAGCTTCTATACTCCAGTTTCAATCAGAAAAACAACAGTTAGGACGAGTCATATTCGAAATGTTCTATCATCGTGTATACAACACAGCTTATTTTATCATACAGGATCGACATTTAGCACAGGATGTTGTGCAGGAAACCTTTTTTAAAGCATTTCAGAACATGCACAAGGTTGAGGACGGTCATAAGTTAGGAGCATGGTTGGGAATCATTGCCACTAGGACTGCTATTGATTTTTTAAGAAAAGTAAAAAAAAGAAACGATTTTGTTGCAGAAAACGTCATGATAGATGAAACTATAAACCATGCAAAGGAATCTTCCGTCGAGCAAGTTATTGAGGAACAATTCTTGAAAAACCTGATACAACAAAACATTGCCGGGCTAAAAGCTGAATACAAACAAGTCATTGTATTAAAATATGAGTACGATTTACATGATAAAGAAATTGCTCAAGTATTAGAAATGAGTGTTAGTGCTGTTAAATCACGGCTTCACCGGGCAAAAATAACACTGAAAAAATTATTAGAAAACAACCCAGATGTAAGGGATGTGGTCAATCATGAGAAAATCAACTGATCGTGATATCGATCAATGAATTAAAGAGACGATCCGACAAGATAACCAAAATAGTCCTCTCCCCCCTTTAACCACTCAGGAGGCAGGGGTGCAATTAAGTAAGAGATTAAATGAGAATCACCAACATCAGGATACCAAAAAGAAGAGATTTTTCTATACATTAAAACCTTATTATACAGCCGGTATAATAATAGCTTTAATGCTAATGTTTTGGAAACCTGATAACGTATCATCATTTGCCAAACTGACAGAAATGTTTCATAAAGTACAGAGTACGATCGTTCAATTATTTGTTAATGTAGGTAACCTGCCCGGCAAAGATGAAAACACGCCAACGTATGAGGATTTTGTAATTATAGAAGGGTCAGAAATTACGTCAGAAAAAATGAGCTTGGAAGGGGTCCAAAAACAAACCGTTGCCGGAATGATAGCTGCGCCAGATAACACATTGGGTGTTTTAGGCGTTGCCCCACAAGCGAATCTCTACGCGATAAAGGTACTCAATCAATACGGAAGCGAGAATTACAGTGATGTTTTTGCAGGCATTGAGAGGGCAATTATAAATCATATGGACATCGTGAATATGAGCAGTAAATAACGCCTATAATGCTGGAATTCTTCTTGTTGCTGCTGCCGGTAATAACGGATATGACAGAAAAGGAACAATTACATATCCAGCCGAATATTACTCAGTAATTACGGTGGGAGCCGTGGATTAACAGAATAGGAGAGCCAGTTTCTCAAGTGTTGGCAGAGAATTGGAACTAATGGCACAGGAGTGAGTATCCAAAGCACTGTGCCAGGAGGATATTCTACTTATAACGGTACTTCGATGGCGGCCCCTCACGTTACCGGAGTGGCGGCATTGGTTTGGGAGACATACCCCGAATTAGACAATGTTCAGATACGAACTACATTAAATGAATCAGCTGCTGTTTTAGGGGATTCTATTTCTTATGGAAATGGGCTAGTGAATGCTTAGGAGGCAGTAAACTCTAGTGGGAGTAATTCAGGCAATAAAGGTAAAGTAAAAAAATGATTAATATAATAAAAAATATTTGAAAAAATCGAATCGTTATTGAAAAATGGTTCGTTATTATAAATAGAAAGCCATCACAAAATTGATTGGACCAGCCAATGGTGATGGCATTGGGTGACCATTTTTCACATGAATCTTAGTAGATTTTAACCAGTATGAGTATTTATGTAAATAGACTAGCACTCGAATTCGGGTCAATATAACCCAAAAAGGAGAGTTTATTGCACACTTAAATTTTCAATTAAAGTCGTAACTGTGTAAGCGTCAAATCCTGTACACCTATGAACTTGTCATGGGAATTTTCAAAAAAGGAAGGTGGTTATGTTCTAATTATTTTGTGTTGTAAGTCGTGAATAGTCAGGAAGCGACTATCGACAGGAATCAATCTGTGTATAAATATTTGGATAGGTTAATATAATATTAGTAATATTCATATTTTCATGAATAATCCAAAAAGCCATGTTTTAATAATGAAGAGTTTTACTAAATTTAGAGGAGAGATGTTAATATGAACTGGAGAAATTTTTTATTTGGTCTACTTTGTTCTATTTTGATTTTGTCTAGTGTTCCAGCATATGGTCAAGAGGGCGTAAGTGAAAAAAAACCTCAAAATAAATACACCGAGCAATACTTTAAAGAAAAAAAAGAAAAGAAAAATGAAAGTAATAGTGAAGAAAATAATAATTTGGTTGACCCACAAGTAGAAGAACAAATTATATTGGAAACGCTAAGTTATTACTATGAAGAAGACCTAAAGGTGGCTAGTGCACTTGTACAGTTTTACAATGATTCAGATTTATATGAAAAAACGATGTCTTTAATAAAGGAAGATAAAGTGGAAGTTATGCACAAAATTATGGATATTTATTCTTCTGTTAAAGATCCAAGTGACCAAGAAGTTTTAAGAGACTATATTGAAAGGTATGCACGTAGTTCTGGAGATAAAAAAGCAATTAATTTTTTAGATAAAAACACTACACAATCGGAATCAGAGTCAGTTAACATACAAGCTGTTTATGGAACTGCTGCAGGTGATTGGGCTTATAACAATTATAACAAATATAGTCTTGATTATCCTAAGTTCTCAGTATGGGGAAGTGATTGTGCAAATTTTGTATCACAAGCTATCCATGTCGGTGGAAGCAATGCAATGGAAGGAACTTGGTATATCATAAAGAAGAACTCAGTATACTGGGAACCAGAAAATGCAGACCAATTAAATTATAGTTGGGATTTATCCGATCCAAGCCCTTGGATAAGTGTCAGCCAATTTAGAAAATATTGGGTACCAAAATCTACTGTCCATAGCATGTCGCATGATTATTATGTCGAAAATCATAAATCAGTCTATGGGCGCTCAATTTATAAAGGTGATGTAGTTGTTTTCCATAAGGGAGTAGCCGGTTGGGTAACAATTCCAACACACCTAATGATAATATCCGCTTATGATACTGTTGATAAAGATTTTAAACTAGCAGGTCATTCAAATGAAAGACAAGCTTTACCATTATTAACTGCTATTTATGACTATAGTTATATAGAAATTCTTGAAATTCCATATGACTTGTAAATATGAGTAATTTTATTATAACCCCCAAAAAAACAATCTTATTATTAATTATAGTAATCACTGTACTCCAGGTTACTAATATTCTACCAAGAACGTTAGCGATATTATCTACATCACTTTATGTAAATATCAAGTATAGTGATAGAGAATTCGAATATCAGTATGTTGAATATGTCCCTGGATTTGGAGATTATTTTGTTACATTTAAAGATAAAAACGGAGAAAATATTAGTTTTACGGTTACGCCAAAATTTTTCCCGGTTTATGTATTATATGATCCTCTTGATCGACCAATGTAATGATATTCTTATCGCCGTGGGAGAATTTCTCACGGTCTTTGTTTTGAGGGACAAGAAAATATCATGTTGTGATTTTCTAATCTATAGGTCAGCAGCCACCCAAGCTTAAAAATTATATTCCCCTTCTGTAGCCCTTGATGGAATACAATCAGCAGCAATAAATGTCTCTCTCCTCTCTCTGGATCTGAGTCAATATCTTGGACACAAAGAAGTTAACTTTCAAGCTGAATGTCTGATTTTATCTTCCACTTCTTGAGGTGTTTGGTAGCCAAGTTGGCTATGAATTCGCTTTCGGTTATACCAACCCTCAATCTATTGAAACAGTGCCCATTTGTCAGCTTCAAAATCCAAATATTTACCTGATGAACTTCCTCTTTCTTTAAAATCGCATGGAATGATTCGATACACGCATTGTCATATGGGCAGCCTTTTCGGCTGAAGGATTGTATCATTCCACGTTCGTGTACGGTATTTGTAAAGGCTTCACTGGTGTACTGAGTGCCTAAATCAGTATGTAATATAAGCCCTGAATTCGGTTTTTGTGTCGTCATCGCATTATTTAAGGCTTGAAGTACGAGTTCAGTTGTCATGGAACGAGAGAAAGAATATCCAACGATCTTTTTTGAATGCAGGTCTAAAACAGATGCCAAGTAACACCAGCCATCCTTAACGGTGTGAATATATGTGATATCCGCCACCCATTTTTAGTTTAACGTGGTCGTTGTGAAATCTTGATTTAAGTGATTATCACGGGATATAACTTCACCACGATTCGATTGTGGGCGGAATTTTTTCAGTCAATACCTGATTTTCCTTATCACGGTGGGAAGCAGATTTGGTGAATGTCTGATAGTACGTACTCCGAGGGATATCCAGCACCTCACACAAAAGCTGGATGGGAAACGGGTGCTTCTGTTCTGTGATCAATTTGGTTAGCTCTGCATCGGTTACTTTTTGGCGAATATGGTCATCGCCTTTTTTAAGATTTCTACCTCTTGCTTCAGACGAAGGTTCTCTTTTTGGATTTCGGCGATGTCCTGGGGCGTCAGCCCACCAGCCTCCTGGCTTATTGGTGTTAAAGCTTTAATCCATTTATAAATCGTTACTTCAGAAACACCATATTCGCTACTTAATGAACTCACAGAGCTACTCATGTGATACAGTTTGACCACTGTTCTTTTAAAATCGTTGTTGTATTTCTTGGATTTCCCTTGTTTCATTTAGGACACTTCCTCTCACATTGTATTGTAGAGAGTTAACGAAGTAGTGTCCATGAAACTATACTAACTCCACTCTGAATTATTATTTTTGGTTTGGTTCAGCAATGCATCATCCATTCCCCGAAAGTTAATAATTCTACTTAATGATGATTGCTTTAACTCTCGGAATCAATAGATAAAAATGAAACTTTAAATATGAGAATCAATTTCAAAATTAACCTTTAAAAAAATGCTCGCAAGAGCAGAATATCTAAAGCATCTTTTTTAGAATTTTATATAACCATTTTTTGTGGAGCCTATTATGGGTCTACCAGAAAAAGAGCAGACTATCCCTTAGTTAACTGGATGGTTTTTAAGGTCTATGCAGCAGCTATACTTTCATTAAACGCTTTACGAATACGATCAACAGCCAACTTCGAGGCATTGTAAATCAGCATGACCCAATCAAAATGGACTTTGGCTTTCTTGCCAGTACGATAGCGAACGTTGTTTAACTGAAAAAACTGCTTTACGTATGCATTCACTCGCTCCACCGCAGTTCGTTGGTCATATAACTTCTCCCAGGCTTGAGTACCTCTTGCTGGTGCGGTGTACTTGCGTAGATCGGCGTCTACCTTCATCTTATAGACCTTCTGGCAGAGGGAGTCGTGGGCTAAGGGGCAGTCTCTGCATTCTTTAGGTCGTACATACTTCAAGGTTGTATACTTTTTGTCGTAACTATCGTAACGATAGGAATGCTCCCGAACACAAGTTGGTGCAAAATGTTCATCCAATCCGTTGATCTTCCTCTCATTTCGCTTGTTATAGGCCATGATCGCTTGTGCGTTCATACGATGAATCTGTTGGTAGATGGGCAGGTAGTCATCGCCTGCATCCATGAGCGCATAGCGAACCCGGTGGGGTAGAATGGATTGAATGCCTTTTAGTAAAGGAATGGCGGCTTTCCCATCGTTCATATTCCCGGATGACATCATGGCGCGCAGAATAGATTGACTTTTTGTACCGACCGCAAGATGTGCCTTGTATCCGTACCAAAATATATTCTTTCCTTCACTGTTTTTCTTGATGCCCCACTGTGGTTGCAAGGGAACTTGGGAACATAATTCTTCTAAGGAAACATCCAGTTGAGCTGCGATGGTTTTCTCGTACAAAGACTTTTGGGATTCTTCTTCTTGCTTGCGCTTCTCGTCAGCTCCTTTCTTAGCCTTGGATTTTCGACCCCGTTTTTTGGGTGCCGGTTTTGACTTTTTTTCCTGAGCCTGTCCATGATCACGGGATTTAAAGTGAGTGACATCGATGGCTACCACTTCATCCTCCACAAACCCTTCTTGGATCGCTTGAAACAAGAATGTATCTTGCACTCTTTCGAGAATCGTAGTTTCAGAAATTTTCTGAATGAGACGAGAATAAGAGGCTTCGGAAGGAATGGGATCAGAAAATAGGAAGCCACATTCCATTCGAAAGATCAAGTCATGTTGTAGCCTTCTCCACAAGTCTTTCACCGTGGGAATCCGTTCGATGATTCGAGCAGCCAACGAGTACAACATCGCCTCATAATGGAGCTCCGTTGGAGCTCCATAGAGGGACTTTTTCGAGATCATATGAAGAATCGGAGCCAAGTCCAGGGTAGAAAATATCGCTTTAAAGCGTTGGGGAGGTTCCATGTCGAATAAATCTTGTACCCCAAATAGGCCTCCTTGTCGTATAATAGGCATAGGGAGTCTTCCTCCAATCTCATGGTTTTGTTCACACTTAACTATTTCGAGATTTTGGGGAGGTACTCCTTTTTACTATCTTTAAAACCCTTGAGCCCGTTGGGCTTAGATTTATGAAATTGATTCATGTAATAACAAAATTCCACCCAAAATTTGAATCAAGGCGGAATTTATTTTGATTAATTTTCCACCACAAAATCCGAATACCCTTTATTTTATTCTTTTACATAGGTATTAGCAGATATCTCAGCTAAGTAGGGACTTATCTCTCCTAGATAATAGAGATATAGTTCATGCATAGCTCGTGTGCAAGCGGTATATAGCAGTTTTCTTTCCATTTCTTCTTGTGCATTCCCATAGATGCTTCTCGAAGCGTTATAAATGATCACTGCATCGAATTCAATTCCTTTGGCCAGATATGCTGGTATGAGCACAATACCCTGCTGAAAGGCTTGCGTAGCCTTTTGCACATGCTGGATGGTGAGTTGTGCGCTCAATGCTGCGTAAGCTTCCCTTGACTCTTCTGTTGTTTTGCAGATGATGGCGATGGTTCGATGACCATGCTCCTGTAATTGCTGAACACGCCTTACGATCTGTTCGATCAAGTGATGTTGATTTACTACAGCACTTATCGTAGGCATTTTACCTTCCCGTTGAAAGGGGATGATCCCTTGGTTCTGTGGAAGAAGCTGCCGGGTAAACTGCACGATCGGTTGGGTGGAGCGATAGCTTTGCTGCAGATGATAATGTTCCTGCTCTTCTGGTGCAAAAAGACTGACAAGGGTGGCAAGATTGGAAGAGGAATGGGCAGAGATCCCTTGGTTCTCATCGCCTAATACCGTCATCTTACTTCTGGGAAAAAGATGGCGTATCAAGGCTATTTGGAAGGGAGAATAATCTTGCGCCTCGTCGATGAAAACATGGCGAATCTGATGGTTGCTATGAAAGCCTTCCATCCGTTCTTTCAGATAAAGAAAAGGTGTTGCATCTTCGTAGGAGAGGATTTTCTGATCTAGTTTGCCAATGGTCTGCTCACAGATCATCTTCCAATGGAGAGGAAGCTGCTCTTTGTTGAGGATTTGCAGTAGCTGATCATTGGTAAAAAGCGCTCGATAGATGGCTAGATAGTTAATAAACTGCATCTGTTCTACATGGCGATGCAATGGCTTAAAGCGTCTTCGAATCACCATGGTTCGTAGAATGTCTTCTTCCCGTTGGAAATCATTGAACTGCTCGCCAGTGTATCCTTTTTTCTTCTGCAATTTTTGATAGGACTTAAGGAAGTCTTCACGGTCAAGGAGTTGGATTTCTTCCTCTACCCAGGGTGATTTCTTCTCCAACTTGGTTTTTCGCTTCAGTTCTTTGTGCAGCCATTCCACCAATAGGCTAATGCGATTAGGAAGGGTGAGGGATGAATCAATGGAATCAAAGTATTCCCTGATCTGCTCTGCTGTAATGAAGGGTTTCCCACGAAAGAGGATATGGTTAAAGATGATACCATCCTTCGCGAGGGTACGAAGATATTCATCCATTAGATGGAGGAACTGGGTACTCGCCTTAAAGCGGATGCCTTCGAGGCGTGCTTCATACCCTGGATCAGTGTAGGAAGAATAGAGATATTCCAGCTGGTCATAGGGATCCTCTACATGATATGAATTGGCGAGGTGATACTCTAGATATTCTTGAAAGGTGGTCTGCTGCATATTCTCCTCGCCTAATTCTGGCAGCACCGTGGATACATAGGTGCTAAATAATGGATTGGGCGAAAAAAGGAGAATATTCTCTGCATGTAAGCTCTTTCGGTATCGATAGAGGAGATAGGCGATTCTTTGTAAGGCAGCAGAGGTTTTGCCACTTCCAGCTGCACCTTGTACAATGATTAATTGGCTATGCTCATTACGTATGATCTGATTTTGTTCCTTCTGAATGGTGGAGACGATGCTCTTCATCTGTGGGTCAGCCTGCTTGCCTAATACCTCCTGCAGAAGTTCGTCACCGATGGTGATTCCTGTATCAAACATACTTAGAATTTCACCATGGCGAATCATATATTGGCGTTTCCGTTCTAGTCTTCCTGTAATCGTGCCGCTAGGTGCTTCATAATGGACCGGACCAGGGGGGAAATCATAATAAATACTACAGATAGGAGCGCGCCAATCGTAGATGAGGAATTGACCAGTCTCCTCATGGCGGAGCGAGGAGATCCCCAGATAGATGGATTCGAATGGATTGGAATCGTCTTCACTGAAATCGATCCGACCAAAATAGGGTGATTGCTCAAGACGCTTTAGTGTCCGTAAGCGATTTTGTGCATGGCGATGCATTCTTTCTCGTTCGGAAAGTAGCTCTGCTTGCTGTTTTATACTAGCGTAAGTTTCAGCAAACTCATATTGATCCTCAAGATTAACCGTCACATCGCTCCAGAAATTTTTTCGAATATCTACAATCGTGGTTGTGATTTGCCCCACCTGTACCTGAAGAGAATCAATTTGGTCATGGATTTCCTGGACAACTTGATCCACACGTGCTTGCTCTTTCTGCCACTCATACGTCTTCTTATTCAAAAAAACACCCCTCTTTTGAAACAAGTATTGACACGAGTACTTATTTTGTGTTAATATATATTTGGATAAATATATATTAAATTCATTAAAAATGTGACCATTTTTGATTGTACCATAGAGCTTTATAGAAGACAATGCTTTTTTATTATGGATTGACGTACATCGAACGGGGACGCCAATGACGTCTCCGTTTTTTCTATGAATTCAGGATCGTAACGAAGGAGAGAGCAAGATGGAAAAAGAGCAAATTCAATGGATTCCCACTGTTTTGGAGATGGCAAAAAAATTAGTGATGACCCATGTGAAACCAGGTGCAACTGTGATTGATGCTACAGTAGGGAATGGACACGATACTGTCTTCCTCGCTCAGCTTGTAGGGGAGAAGGGCCAGGTTTATGGCTTTGATATACAGGAGCTTGCATTAACCAATGCCAGCAAGCATCTCCAAGCTAGAGGACTCTCAGAACAGGTACAACTTATTCGGGCTGGGCATGAGCAGTTGCTAGAGTATGTTAATGAGCCCATTGAAGCGGTTATGTTTAATCTTGGGTACCTACCAGGATCAGATAAGAACATAATTACCCGTGGTGAGACCACTGTTGCTGCCATTAAATCAGCCCTTACCCTTCTAGAGAAGGGTGGTATTATTCTCCTTGTTGTCTATTGGGGGCATGAGGGTGGCGAAGCGGAACGTAAAGAGGTTGAGGAATTTGTCGCTTCTCTACCACAGCAGGCATTCTCTGTCCTACGCTATCAGTTTATGAATCAAATCAATTGTCCACCTTACTTGATCGCCATTGAACGAAGAGATTGATCTCCTTGTCATATTTTTCCCTTCAATGGTATAATTCGCCTTAGAAGGTGATCATAGGTTAGTCATGTTGAGGAGAGGGTGAGACGGTTGGCAGAATTGATGCAAGCCATCGTGAAACATGAACGGGGTCCAGGTGCTCGTTTAGAAAAGGTTCCAATACCAAGGATTGGTCATGATGAGGTCTTAGTTGAAGTAAAGGCTGCCTCCATCTGTGGCACAGATTATCATATCTACACGTGGGATGCTTGGGCAGAACGGCGATTTGGACAAGTACCGATGATCTTTGGCCATGAATTTGCTGGTGTTGTGGTGGCGATCGGGGAGCAGGTTACTCATGTAGCCATCGGTGACTATGTCTCAGCTGAGACCCATGTGGTCTGCGGCCGGTGTCCTCAATGCTTACAAGGTGATTTTC
Source organism: Rubeoparvulum massiliense (assembly GCF_001049895.1). GTDB lineage: Bacteria > Bacillota > Bacilli > Rubeoparvulales > Rubeoparvulaceae > Rubeoparvulum > Rubeoparvulum massiliense. Next base: position 862,314 of record NZ_CVPE01000006.1, on the reverse strand, counting down.
ATATCTGTAAGGAGACTCAGATCCTCGGTGTGGACATTCCCGGGTGCTTTGCGCAATATGTAAAAGTACCTGCACGAAATATTTGGAAAAATTCTAAAACACTCTCTTTTGAAATCGCTTCCATTCAGGAACCAATGGGGAATGCTGTTCATACAACGCTAGCTGGGGAAGTGGTAGGGAAGAGTGTAGCGGTCATTGGTTGTGGTCCGATTGGCATCATGAGTGTTCCCGTTGCACAGGCAGCAGGTGCACATCAAGTCATCGCCATCGATATTAACCCATTTCGTTTAGAGCTAGCGAAGCGGTTAGGTGCTGATCATCTGATCCTATCTACGAAAGAGAACCCTGTAGAGCGGGTTTTAGAGCTAACAGATGGCCATGGAGTCGATGTGGTGTTAGAGATGTCAGGTCATCCGCAAGCGATTCGCCAAGGGTTCCAGATGGTAACCAATGGTGGACGGATCTCCATGCTGGGTATTCCCGCGCAGGAGGTCGTCCTAGACATTGCCAATGAGCTCGTGTTTAAAGGAATTACGGTTCAGGGCATCACCGGCCGTCGTATGTTCTCTACTTGGCAACAGACTGCGGCATTGCTTCAGTCTGGCCGTGTTGATTTGACACCATTAATCACCCATCGTTTGTCTTTAGAACGCTTTGAAGAGGCTTTTACCTTAATCAAAGAAGGAAAGGCAGGAAAAGTGGTCTTACTACCCAATGGAGAGTGAGGGAATTCTAAGATGAAAGGATTCGAATATTTAGAAGTGGAGCTAAATGACATGAAGGAGCAAGGCGTATTTCGTTCCTTGGTTCCGCTTCAATCTCCCCAAGGAGGTCGTATTATTATTGATGGAAAGGAACTCATACAGCTCTCTTCCAATAACTACTTGGGATTAACCAACCATCCGCGCTTGGTTGAAGCAGCGAAGCAGGCAGTGGAAGCATATGGTGTTGGAACAGGCTCGGTTCGTACCATCGCTGGTACGATGGAGATGCATGAGGAGCTTGAACGGAAGCTGGCTAACTTCAAACAGACTGAAGCTACGCTCGTATTTCAGTCAGGCTTCACTGCCAATGTGGGAGTGCTATCAGCTCTATTAGATGAACAAGATGTGGTGATTAGTGATGAGCTGAATCATGCTTCCATCATCGATGGGATCCGCTTAACCAAAGCAGCCCGTCGGATTTATCGACATTCCGATCTGAAGGATTTAGAGAAGGCTCTTCAAGAGACCCAGCATTATCGGAAGCGCCTTGTTGTTACAGATGGGGTCTTTAGTATGGACGGTGATGTGGCACGCCTCCCAGAGATTGTGGAGCTGTGTGAGAACTATGATGCCTTAGTGATGGTAGATGATGCCCATGCCAGTGGAGTATTCGGAGAAAATGGTCGAGGCACAGTGGATCATTTTCATTTGCATGGACGTGTTCATATCCAAGTAGGTACACTTTCGAAAGCCATCGGTGTATTAGGTGGCTATATTGCCAGTGCTCAAGTGGTTCGTGAGTACTTAATTCACCGTGGTCGGCCCTTCTTGTTCAGCACCTCCCATCCTCCTGCTGTAGTTGCTGCCAATCTGGCTGCCATTGATGTCTTATTGACGGAGCCAGAATGGATTGAGAGACTGTGGGAGAATACGCGCTTCTTTAAGGCTGGGCTGAAGGATCTAGGCTTTGATATTGGTACCAGTGAATCCCCTATTACACCTGTGCTCTTGGGTGATGAAGCCATGACCATGCGCTTCTCAGATCGCCTCCTTGCAAACGGTGTTTTTGCGCAAGGAATTGCTTACCCAACCGTGGCTAAAGGAAAAGCACGGATCCGCGCCATCGTATCTGCAGTGCATTCGAAGGCAGATTTAAGCGAGGCCCTTGCGATCTTTGCTAAGGTTGGGAAGGAAGAAAAGGTAATCTAAGTGTTTTTGCGATCAAGCCTTTGTCTATGAAGGATTTCTTTGTATAATAAAAACAGTAGCAGCCTACTGCTACTGTTTTTTTCGATCATCATGATAAAAAAGTAAAAAGTGAGGAGAACAGCCATGAGACGTCCCTGTTATACCATAAGCAGTCTAGTGAAGTTAGCCTTTCGTTCAGGTGAGCTTTCCTTATCCATGGCAGAACTAGAGCTACGCTTGGAGCAATTGAAGGAGGAGTTTCCTCAATTTGTGTCCAATCCGTTGAAAGAACTCCCCTCCCATCAAATCATCCAGGATGTTTTGGTCAAGGAGGAAGGACCGATTATGTACGGTACCTCCCAAGCCATTGTCCAATTAAAGCAGTCTCAAAATCCATTAGCTGATCGAATCATCCTTCTATTTCAGCAAAGAAAACATCCTTTAACCACCGAGCAGATCCGTCAGCATTTGTGGAAACGCCATCTCATCGGACATATGAAAGCATCCCTTCCCCTAGAAGAAGATATCCGCTTTCTTCAGGTTGAAGGCGATGAGCGCTGGTTTCTGCGTTCGTGGTTTATCTGTAATGATCAGATCTATCAATTATTACGTGCTGAAGGGATGAAGGGCGGAAGGCTCCAAGAGATTGTACGGATGATGGAGCAACGTTGGCAAATGCCACGGGAACGTTATCTCTTCCTACCTGAGGCTGATTCACGCTTTAAAGTATGGGAAGAGCAGTTCTTAATTGACGATGAGGATATTGTTGAAGAAGTAAAGATACAGAATAAAGGAGAGAATTATCATATGGAGAATCTAGAAAATCAACAGCCAGTATTTACAACCGTGGTTCAACAGCTTGAGCACTCTGTTCAATTGCTGAAGGAGCGGAATCAAGCCATGCAGGAAGAGGTGCTTCAATCCTTCACTACGAATAATATGGGAGAGATTCAACGCTTAATGGCAGAGAAGCAGCAGAATGAGCAAGCACTTCATGATCTTGAGCAAGTTCTTCAGCAGTGGAAGGGTGATATGAATCAGCAATGATACAGCCCACCGATCTAGAGAACCGCTTTCAACGGATATCTCAGGTGATTCATCAGCAGGAGGATGCATTAACCCAGATCGAACATGAAGTCCTTGTAGCATTTACCTGCAATGAGATAGATATGATCTACCAGCTACAGATTGAATATAGCTGGCGCAAGGAATTTCTTCATTGCTTACAGCAATTCCTACGAGATTGGGGTCAACAACAGTTCAATCGAAGCTTTTCATTTCCTTTTGGAGATGAGCATGATTACAGGGATGCGCCATGACAGATACCAAGTGCTTTTACTTGGTGATGCTGTGAAGATTTTGCTATAATAACTAAGACATTAATCCCATGCAGATGTTGTAAAAGGAGGTTCCAGTGTGACAACGACCGATCGTAACAATTTGACCCAAGACTCAAAATCTATCCGGTCAAATAAATTTAAAGTACTCTCCACTCCCAATCTTTCACTGGGGAAACGGCGGGGGAAAGAAGAGATTGAAGTAGTGCAATTTGGTGATTTACCGCAAGAGTTGCACCGATTAGGAGAAGGAAAGCACTATTTAATCCGTACATTTGGTTGTCAAATGAATGAACATGATTCAGAAGTGATGGCAGGTATTCTTGAGAATATGGGATATACTGCAACGGAGCAAGAAGAGGATGCCGATGTCATTCTATTTAATACCTGCGCCATCCGTGAAAACGCTGAAGATAAAGTATTTGGCCATCTAGGCCGAATGAAGACGCTAAAGCGGGAACGTCCCCACTTAATTGTTGGTGTAGCCGGATGTATGTCCCAAGAGGAATCTGTGGTCAACACCATTATGCAAAAATATCAACATATTGACTTGATTCTAGGCACCCATAATATCCATCGCCTTCCCTATTTACTTCAAGAAGCACTCTATTCCAAGGAGATGGTGGTAGAGGTTTGGTCGAAAGAGGGGGATATCGTCGAAAACCTCCCCAAGGTCAGACAAGATGGCTTGAAGGCCTGGGTCAATATTATGTATGGCTGCGATAAGTTCTGCACCTATTGTATCGTACCCTATACCCGTGGCAAGGAACGGAGTCGTCATCCTGAGGACGTTATCGCTGAAGTTCGTGAGCTCGCTCGCCTTGGCTATCAAGAGGTGACGCTGCTGGGGCAGAATGTGAATGCTTATGGGAAGGATTTCTCCCATATCCAATATGGCTTCGGAGATTTAATGGATGAGATTCGTAAGATTGGCATACCAAGGGTGCGGTTCACCACCAGTTATCCTAGCGATTTCGACCAACATCTCATCGATGTGCTTGCCAAGAAGGGGAATCTCATGGAGCATATCCATCTTCCCGTTCAATCAGGGAGCAATGCCATGCTCAAGCTGATGGCTCGGAAATATACGCGGGAGACTTATCTTGATCTCGTTCACCGAATTAAGGAGGCCATTCCTGATGTATCACTTACAACAGATATTATCGTAGGCTTTCCGGGTGAAACGGACGAGATGTTTGAAGAAACACTCTCCTTAGTTAAAGAGGTAGAATATGATTCCGCCTTCACCTTTATCTATTCGCCACGGGAGGGCACCCCTGCTGCGAAGATGCAGGATGATATCTCCGAAGAGGTGAAGAAAGAGCGTCTTCAACATCTACTTGATGTGCAGAATGAGATTAGTCGCCGCAAAAATGAAGCACTCCGTGATCAAGTTCTTGAAGTCCTGGTTGAGGGAGAGTCCAAGACCAATCCTGATGTACTAGCTGGTCGCACACGTACCAATAAATTGGTTCATTTTAAGGGGGATACCTCCAGTATTGGTCAATTTGTCTATGTACGTATCACCGATCCACTTACTTGGACATTGAATGGTGAGCAGGTTTTTACAGAGTAGAGGGAGGGCTAGTGATGACAAAAACAACACAGTCATATAGTAAAGAAGAGATTATGGCAAAAACCAAAGAATTAGCCAGTATGTTGGCACAGTCCCAAGAGGTCCAATTCTTTCAGCAGGCAGAAAAAAAGATCCAACAAAGTCAGCATGTTCAGCAAATGATCGCGCAGATTAAACGGAAGCAGAAGGAAGCTACTCATCTCGAGCATGCCTTTAATCGGGAAGACATGGCGAAACAGAAGGATGAAGAGATCGATGCTATGATGGCGCAATTAGATGAAGTTCCTTTGGTTCAAGAATTTAAGCAGTCGCAGCAGGAATTAAATGATCTGCTACAAATCGTGACCAATATGATCACCATTCAGCTCACAGAGAAGGTTTTTAAAGAGAATGGGGGAGGCCCTGTTCCTTGTGTCAACTGTGAGGGAGAATAAATTGATTCATCGAAACGAAGTCAATAAGGTTAGATGAACACCCTCTAGGCATTTCTCATATGATGGCATATGAGGATGTTGGAACGGGTAAAGCCGTTGAGAAATTCTCAACGGCTTTTTTGCACCCTAGACGAATGTCCTGCATACGAATGTAATGAACAGTATAGGAGGAGGGAGCTTCATGTCATTGACCGATCAAGCTCTTAGCTACCGTGAAATTGTTACGAAGGCGGTATGCGGGAAGGGTCGAAAGTATTCATCCACCACACATCACGTGGTTCCCGAAGCAAAGCCTTCCAGTATTCTGGGGTGTTGGATTATTAATCATCGTTATGAAGCCCACAAGGAAGGGAATTATGTACACATAGCTGGTTCCTATGAAATCAACATCTGGTTCTCTACTGCTGAGAATCGAGATACCGATGTTGCGAAGCAGCGAGTTGGCTATACCGATCAGATCCCCCTTACAGAACTGGATGCCTATTGCCGCGAAGATGAAATGGAAGTGTATGCACGCGTTGTTCAGGAGCCTAATTGTGTGAAAGCAGTTCTACTCTCAACGGGAGACACGGTGATTGTGGAAGTAGAACGGGAGATGGAAGCAGAGATTATCGGTGAAACGAAGCTATGTGTCATCGTCTGCAATGTAGATGAGGAGATGGATAAGCACGTGGATACCTTAGCACCAATCTATGACGACTACTACAATGACTTAGATCCAGACTTAATCATTGATGACTTAGATTAAGGTTCATCGGTACCTCTGGGGAGAAAACATCTCCCTTTTTTCTTTTTATCTTTGCAGTGTTATGAATACCTCCACCTTAATAGTTGGTGGAGTTCAGTAAAATCACTTCTTCTTTCCTCTAAGCATATCCTGTGATGAAGCCATGTGAAGGGAAGAGAATAAATTGGACTATGGCGTGCTGATCCAACAACCTGAATTTGCGAATCAATGGAAGTCTTATCTTCCCATCTTACAGCAGGAATCATATCATCAAGAGCCTTCCAAGCAGGTTCTTATGCAATGGGATAGTGATTTTCTCTCATTTCAGGAGTCTAGGCAGGTATTAAACTGTCGGGAAGCTAAACAGCATGTAGAGAATGCTTATACGATGCGTCATCTCCTCCAACAAAGCGGTATTCAAGTAGCATCTTCTCAGCAGCATGTGCAGCGAGTCTATATCGTTCATCTCTTTCAAACGGAGATCCTTGCTCTTTACCGTCAGAAAAAATCGAAAGCATGGCTCCAATCCTCACAATTTAATGCCAATAAACATCTGGAAACCATTCCTTTAACAAGTGGTGGAGCTGAACTTGGAAGAGTAAAACGATTAGCCATTCGTGCAATCTATAGCTGTGGACTGGATTTTGGTATGGTGGTGATCGGAATATTACCTGAACGTAGGAGTTGTGTCATTCAAATCGATCCCACACCACCCTTAACCCCATTGTTGACCAGAAACTATGCGAGAGCATTTCAAAAGTATATTGGGCAGTTGAAGCAACATGGTCGCAATGCTGAACGATTGCTCATCGGTGCTGATCCAGAGTTTGTCCTGTTCTCAGGGACGAATCAGTTAGTGTTAGCATCGAAGTATTTTCCGAAGAAAGGCCAGGTTGGCTGTGACTCTATCTGGCTACGTGGGGATAGCACACACGTAAAATTACCATTGGCAGAATTACGACCACTACCAGCGAAAGAGCCGCGACAGCTTATTCTTAATCTCTATCAAGCGATGCTAGCAGGGATCCGAAAAATCAATAATTCATCGATCAAATGGTTAGCAGGAAGCGCTCCATTAAAAGAGTATCCCATTGGTGGACACTTACACTTTAGCCATGTTCCATGCAATTTTCGCTTGCTCCGAGCGCTGGATAATTATTTGACCTTACCGCTTTTTTTATTGGAGGATATAGCTGCACAGCATCGTCGCCCCCGCTATGGCTGGTTAGGTGATTTTCGCATGAAGTTTCATGGTGGCTTTGAATATCGTACACCACCGAGCTGGCTGGTTACACCTCGAATCACCAAGGGTGTCATCGCCTTAGCAAAGGTGATTCTGCATAATTATCCACAACTTCGCCAGCAGCCTTTGCTGAGGGTTCATGTGAACGATGCGTACTATCAGGGGAATTATCGTCTGATTAAGCCCATCGTACAAGAGTTATGGGCAGAGCTAGAAGCCACAGCAGAGTATCGAACATATCGACACTATCTTGATCCTTTTAAAGAATTGATCGATTCGGAATACCGCTGGGATGAAAAGGAGGATATTCGTCCCGCTTGGAAGCTCCCTCCCTTCCATAAACAAAAAACACGTCTTAATCGAAGATAATGAATGAGATATGGTATAATGTGATAAAAAGTAATGCCTTGGAGGGACGGAAAAGACGGATGGAAACGTATACGCCAATGATTCAGCAATACCTAGCACTGAAGGAGAGTGTACCAGGTTTCCTTCTTTTTTTTCGCCTAGGTGACTTTTATGAGCTTTTTTTCGATGATGCCAAACTAGCTGCTCAAGAGCTAGAGATCACATTAACGGGTAGAGATGGCGGGTTGAAAGAACGGATCCCCATGTGTGGTGTACCGTATCATTCCTACCAACCCTATGTGAAAAAATTAATTGAAAAAGGATATAAGGTAGCCATTTGTGAGCAGGTCGAGGACCCACGGGAAGCCAAAGGGGTTGTGAAACGGGAGATCGTTCGCTTAATCACCCCAGGCACCTATTTCGATGAAGAGATAGGTCATGAGAAGGAGAATCGTTTCATTGCTGCAGTTCTAGGTGATGAGAAGAATTATGCAATCGCTCATTGCGATATCACCACTGGAGAAATTTCCGTGACTCAGGTACAGAGCATGGAGATTTGTGTCGAAGAGATTTTGGCGATCAATCCTGCGGAACTAGTGGTAGATAAAGATTGGGTAACTCCTGCGGCACTGGTGCAGAATCGGCTAGTACTAAGCCCATTGAAGGAATGGCCTGATGTACAAAGCTATGAGCGATTTACGAGTCACCTCGCTACACCATTGCTCCAACAGGTGACAGCGGGGCTCCTCTATTATCTCGAAGAGACACAACGAAAATCATTGGATCATCTACAGCCTGTTAAGCAGTATGAACGGGAGCAATACTTAGCCATGGATGTGTCAGCCCGTCGCAACCTTGAATTGTTTGAGACCATTCGTGAGAAAAAGAAGCGTGGCTCCCTGCTCTGGTTAATCGATGGTACAAGGACAGCGATGGGTGGACGTCTCCTGCGCCAATGGTTAGAGAAACCGCTTCGCTCCATTCCTGAGATCACAAGACGACAAGAAGTGGTTCACTTCTTTTTACACCACTTTTTTGAACGGGAAGAGCTCCGTGGCTATCTCAGCCAGATGTATGATTTAGAACGCCTTTTGGGAAGAGTCGCTGTAGGGATGGTCAATGGCAGAGAAATGGTGCACTTACGGGAATCATTGAAGCTGATTCCTGTCATCAAGCAGATGTTAAGTACCCAAGAGGATCCAATCATTCAGGAGATTGCCCAGTCCGTCTCCGAGATACCTGAGCTTGTTGAACGATTAGATGTAGCTCTCGTGGATGAGCCTCCCATCAGTCTTAAGGAAGGGGGACTCATCCGCAGAGGCTATCATGAAGAGCTGGACAAGCTTCATGATGCACGAACCAATGGAAAGACATGGATTGCCCAACTCGAGGCAGAAGAACGAACACGGACGGGAATAAAGAATCTTAAAGTTGGCTTTAATAAGGTGTTTGGCTACTATATTGAAATAACGAAGGGGAATTTGAAGCATCTAGAAGAGGGCAGATATGAGCGGAAGCAGACCCTGACCAATAGTGAGCGTTTCATTACGCCTGAACTGAAAGAGAAGGAAGCATTGATCCTTGGTGCTGAAGAGAAGATCATTGATTTGGAATATGAATTATTTATCAAGCTACGTGATCAGGTGAAGGAGTATGTGGAGCTGATCCAGTCCATCGCCCATCAGATTGCAGCCCTCGATGTTCTACAGGGTTTAGCACAGATTGCAGAAGGTGAAGGCTGGATTCGCCCTCATATCGTGGACGATGGTGCTTTGATCATTGAACAAGGTCGTCATCCGGTGGTAGAAGCAGTGGTAGGGAAAGGTCAATTTATTGCCAATGATACTTTCCTAGATCAGGAACAATCCACTCTGTTAATCACAGGGCCTAACATGGCTGGTAAGAGTACGTATATGCGACAGGTGGCATTGATCGTCATCTTAGCGCAGATGGGAAGCTATGTTCCTGCAGCAGAGGCAACCATCCCCTTAGTAGATCAGCTCTTTACCCGCATTGGTGCTGCCGATGATCTCGTGGCTGGTCAGAGTACTTTTATGGTGGAGATGGCGGAGATTAAATCAACCACAGCTGCTACAGGACGGAGTCTGGTGCTCATCGATGAAATCGGTCGTGGTACATCTACTGCTGACGGAATGGCCATCGCCCAAGCAGTGGTAGAGTATTTTCATCAGCTGGGCTGTAAAACACTAATTTCTACCCACTATCATGAGCTGGCAGCTCTTGAACAGCATCTTCCCCACTTACGCAATGTGCATATGGCTGTGGAGGAGCGGCAGGATGAAGTGATCTTTTTACGGAAGCTGGTCCCTGGGGCAACCAATGAAAGCTATGGGATTTACTGTGCGGAAATCGCAAAGTTACCGATTTCCATCGTTGCACGTGCCCGTGAATTATTACAGCATTATCGGGAAACCCATCCTGTTGCGGTGCCACAAGTGATGACGATTCAGGAACAGGTTGAACGAACGAAACCGTTGGAACCTCGTGAGACACAATTAGGGCAGAAAGAACGAGAAGTACTGAAGCAATTAGCTCAGTTGGAGCTGATTACCACTACGCCATTGGATGCACTGCAATGGCTCTATCGCTTACAGCAGATGATGAAAGATGGGGAATGATCATCTGTGAAGCAAGGAGGTGAACGTATGAGCCGTATTCAGCGACTCGATCAGCATTTAATCAATCAGATTGCCGCTGGTGAAGTGGTTGAGCGCCCGGTCTCCGTTGTAAAGGAATTAGTGGAGAATGCCATCGATGCTGGTAGTCGGAGGATCCAGATCCTTGTTGAGGAGGGGGGGCTCAAACTGATTCAGGTTCGGGATGATGGCTGTGGGATGAGTGAAGCAGATGTCCGTCTGGCTTTTGAAAGGCATGCCACCAGCAAAATCTCCCGCCCCCGTGATCTTCAACAGATTCAGACCCTTGGCTTCCGTGGTGAAGCACTTCCCAGCATTGCATCTGTAGCCAAGGTAGAATGTAAAAGCTGTGAAGAAGCCGGTCAAGCAGGCTTTCACCTCATTGTAGAGGGAGGGACGGTGGTTGAGGAAGGTCCAGTAGGGATGCCTCCAGGTACGGAGATTACAGTTCGTGATCTTTTCTATAACACTCCAGCTCGTTTGAAATATATGAAATCTCTCCATACGGAATTAGGGCATATCATCGATTTTGTCAATCGAATTGCGCTAGCCCATGCAGAGATCGCTTTCCTCCTCATTCATGAAGGAAGGCAGCTGATCCAAACCTATGGCAATGGTGATCGACTTCAGGTCTTTGCCTCCATTTATGGTACAGAGGTGGCCAAAAAATCACTGGCAATTCATGAGGAATCCTTCGACTTTCAATTGGACGGCCTCATGGTGGCACCGGAACTGAATCGTTCAAACCGAAGCTATCTCTCATTCTTTGTCAATGGAAGATATATTAAAAATCCAGCGCTGGTTCAAGCGATTCTGCGCGCATACCATACGCTACTACCCATCAATCGCTACCCGATTGGTGTGCTTTACCTTACCATGGATCCTCATCTTCTCGATGTGAATGTGCATCCTGCGAAGCTAGAGGTACGTTTTAGTAAGGAGCGAGAATTGGTCGCTTGGGTCGAGGAGATGGTGCACCAAGGTTTAATGGAAGTTTCACTCATTGCTCGTCCCATCATTAATCCAGATAAGGAGCGCAATCGCTATCATCAGGAGGAACTTCTAGAGAGACGAGATTGGTTTCAATCACCTCCAGCTATAAAAAATCAAGAAATTGTCAATACTGGTAAACATGGTGACGCTCAGCCTGAGCGGATCGATTCCGATTCTGATGAGCGAGAGGGGAAGGAGGAGGTAGAGAAAGAGAAGCAACCGCATGATTTCATGGGTGTAAGCAAACAAGTACAGATCGCAGAACAGCCTTCCCCGTACGCAACGGGCGAAGTCCGAGGATATCAATCTGTATTGGCTTCACTTCATCAGGAGCTTCCACCACAGATCCCTCCATTAGAACCTTTAGCCCAGCTACATGGCACCTACCTGCTCTGTCAGAATGAGGAAGGCTTATATATTATCGATCAGCATGCTGCCCAAGAACGTATTTTCTATGAATATATTTTACTGAAAATGAGCGAAGAAGAGCTTGTCTTACAGCCCTTATTGGTGCCAGATCTCTTTGAGTTAACGGTAGAACAGGTTCAAACGGTGGAGCTACATCGATCACTATTTGAGCAGATGGGTGTCTTTCTGGAACCATTCGGCCATCAATCCTATGTACTCCGTGCTCATCCCTACTGGTTTCCTCCAGGAGAAGAGCGGGCCATTGTCTACGAGATGATTGATCTTTTACAAGCTGAGCGTGACGTTCAATCACTTCAATTTCGGGAAACAGCTGCCGCGTCCATGGCGTGTAAGGGTGCGATCAAGGCCAATCGCTTTCTCCGAAAAGATGAGATGGTCCAATTGATTGAAGATCTCAGACGAACACGTTCACCATTTACTTGTCCACACGGGCGACCGATCATCATCCATTTTTCTACCTATGAAATTGAGAAAATGTTTAAGCGGGTGATGTGAGATGAAGGCGCCATTAGTAACGATCATTGGACCCACTGCTGTGGGAAAAACCAGCTTAAGTCTGTTTCTTGCTCAACAGCTAGGAGGAGAGATTGTTTCAGGAGATTCTATGCAGGTATATCGAGGGATGGATATTGGAACCGCAAAAGCTACTTTAGAGGAAAGGGCGCTGGCTCCTCATCACATGATTGATATATTGAAGCCTGATCAAGATTTCTCTGTTGTTCAATTTCAACAATTAGCAAGGCAAGCCATTCAAGAGATTCAACAACGTGGACATCTCCCGATTTTAGTAGGGGGCACAGGCCTCTATGTTCGTTCCATCATTTATGATTATCAGTTTTCTGAAGTAGTAGAAGACCCACTTTTTCGTAAGGAGATGGAGGAGAAAGCGAAGCGAGAAGGGAATGAAGCTATTTGGCAGCGATTGAACCAAGTAGATCCAACAACAGCTCAGCAGGTTCATCCCAATAACCTACGTCGGGTGATTCGTGCCCTCGAAGTTTATCAGCTTACAGGCGTTCCTATCTCACAGCAAGTATCTCATTCTACTCCTGACGAGTCACCTTATGAGCTTTGGCTCATTGGTCTAACCATGGAACGTTCGCAATTGTACCAGCGCATTGCTCAGCGGGTGGATGGTATGATGGAGGAGGGATTGCTTCAGGAGGTAGAGAATCTTCTACATCAGGGCTATGATGAGCATTATACCGCCATGCAGAGCATTGGCTATAAAGAGTTCCTTCCATACTTTCGAGGTGAGGCATCCTTAGAAGCGTGCGTTGCCCAATTGAAACAGAACACCCGAAGATTTGCCAAGCGGCAATATACTTGGTTTCGGCATCAATTTACGGGAATCCATTGGTATGATGTGACCAATCTAGAACAATGGGAACAACTTCAGCAAACAATTTTGCATGAGGTGCAGGAAAGTTTTTGCTGTCGTTGAATATATTCATATAGAACAGATATATAGGGGGTCATTTCCTTGAAAACTTCAATTAATATTCAGGATACATTCTTGAACCAGTTACGTAAGGAGAATATTGCTGTAACGATCTATTTGGTGAATGGTTTTCAACTGCGCGGCTTTGTTAAAGCGTTCGATAACTTTACAGTAGTTATTGAGGTAGAGGGTAAACAACAATTAGTTTATAAGCATGCTATCTCCACCTTTACGCCACAGCGGAATGTTTCATTGATGGCACCTAGCGAAGAATAATTGTCCAATAAGGGATGCATAGAGTATTAGGGAAAACGGGTTAGTTAAAGCTATCCCGTTTTTTGGCGTTTCAACTTGTGTAGATAATCAACTTGCAGATAAACACCGTTCAGATTAATCTAATATGTATAATCTTTGTAAAGATATTAGTGAATCAATTGTTTTTTATACAAGAACGTGTAATATAGGAGTAAAGATGCAACTTTGGGGGAGGACTATTCAATGAGTAAATGCCCAGTACAACATTGGTTAAAAAACGAACATGGGGCCATCCGACTCTTTTCTAGTAAAGAGCAGGTAGAGGATATGGGAACCAAGCGTAGTGGAATGGGTGAAATCTCAGCTGAAGTCAAGGATTATTTCCAACAATTACAGCGGAGTTCAGAAGGCGCTAATAGTTCTTTTGTTGGCTTAACAGCAGAGGATCTTCAACGCCTTGTAGCCATACGTCCCATTTTTGAACGCTATGTAATGCAAATGGTAGATGTTTTTTATGCGAAAATTGAGACAAACCGTGAATTGATGCGGATTATCAACAAGTACTCTACCATCGATCGTCTTAAAAAGACGCTAAAGCAATATTTACTGGACATGGTCTCAGGTGAAATTGGTCAGGACTATATTATACGACGTAAAGTGATTGGTAATGTACATAATCGCATTGGCTTATTTCCAGAATGGTATTTAGGAGCGTATGCCAATATTCAGAATGAAGTGGCTAAGATTCTCTTTACAGAAATGCCTAAGGAAGAAGCGATTCTTACTTATCAAGCGTTCATGCGTCTCTGCTCCTTCGATATGCAAATCGCTATTAATACATATATTGAATCCTATACTGCATCCATGATGAAGCTGAATGAGATTGAAGAGATTCAAGAACGTCTGAATAAATCCTCAGAGACCATGCTTGCTAGTGTGGAGGAGACCACAGCTTCCATCATGGAGAAACAGCAGCATGTGGATTCCATTCTCGAAAGTACCCGATTTATCCAAGAGGATGCCAAGGCTACTGTTAGCGAGGTAGAACGTGGGAAGGCAGATGTAAGCAATGCTCTAGAGGAGATGAAGCATTTAATCCAATTTATGGACCAAACCAAGGAAACATCCACCCAATTAATTCAAAGCACCCAACGGATTGGTGAAGTGGTGAAGGTGATTCAAGATATCTCGAAGAAGACCAATGTTCTTTCATTAAATGCCACCATTGAAGCAGCACGCGCAGGAGAACATGGACGTGGCTTCAATATTGTGGCCAGTGAAGTGCGTAATTTGGCCATGCAGACACAGAAGGCCTTAACGCATATTGAAGAGCAGGTAGCCAATGTGTTACAGCATGTGAATCTATTCGAGGAATCCTTCGCCTCCATCGTGAATCAAACCAATCAATATCGCCAGGTTAATCAACGGATCATGGAAGTGATGAGCAGCTCCTCAGAGCGTGTGCGTCATAGCGGTTCTCAGATCGATAGGGTTGCAGAGTATATCTATGGCTTCCGTACTACCTTTGAGGAGATCGGTGGTGCTTCTCAACAGGTAGCAGAGATGGCAGAAGAGTTAAGTGAATTAAGCGGTCAGCTCAACGATAAATTCCAACAGCAAGAGAAGTAGTCCACAGATACTATATTAATCATATAAATATGGCTCTGTCGTAGGTAATTCCCCTCTTGATTATGTGAAAAGAATGTGACAAGCTGATAATAGTTATCATTGAATTTTTCAATAATCTCTTGGGAATTAGAACAGCGATGATAGGAGCCGAAGATATGATCAAGAAGGAACCTCATCTTGCTTTTGCTGATGTCACGTATGAGAGTCTAGATGAAATGGCTGAACAGTTATTGGCAGAGGTCTATGAACAACTACGTAAGATTCGTGTAGGTGAAGAGGAAAATTCCTGTACGACACGGAAGTATGTCCTTCGCCGTTTGGTACAACTTCAACATCAATTTGGCGATCTAGTTCCTCATCTTTATCGTACAGCCTATAATGATGCTTGGTCTCAGGTCTATTATTGGGAGCATAAAGCTGGTTATAAGCATCCCTACCTCAGGCACATGATGGAACGATTAATTCAAGCGTCGCAACAGCTATCACATTAGAATGAAGAAGACTAAAGAACAGCCCCAGATGGATTGAACTCCTCAGTTCAATCCATCTGGGGCATTTTTCTCATTGGCTCTTTTTCAGTTTATATGTACTATGCATCTGAACGCTTCTGTTTATTCCCTCGTTGGATCAAATATTTAAAGAGCAGCAAGAGTAAGATGGCAAATACGCTGATCAGCATATCCACACTCTCTTCGTAGAAGATTAATTTTCGACTAATGGCGAGGATTAGAATGTCGATAACGAGATAGACATCCTTACGAATGATGAGCAGGATCAGCTCCAAGCCAACAGCAAGGAGGAGAACCTCAGAGAGGATCATCTTGTAATTATTGATCAAGGAGTGCTGTTGCACATTGTCGCCAAGAACCATGATCATTTCAATGAAGCTGAAGAGGATAACAGCAAAGAGTAAGGTGGCGATAAGCCATTCACTCCATTTAAAAATATAATGCAATATGCGATTCATAGACATCTCTCCCTAGCATCGGGAACTTTATCCCAGAAGAATCAGCAAAATTTGCCTATCTTCATTATAGCTAGGGGAGAATGCCTATACCTATGGAATCATGAAATCTTTATTACAATTATAAACAGATTAGCTGCAATGCTCGGGATGATACGGATCATAGAGCCAAGGAAACAGCGTACCACGCATGATTGCCTCTGGCAGTGGAAATTGCGGATATAGCTGGTCGAAGGGCATGGGACGAACTGGGCAGACGGGCATAGGTGGGTATGCAGACGGCTCTAGCTCCTTTCCCTTCATATGCTTATGCAGTTGTTTCTGCTTTCTTACAGAACGACCTGCCATCATCTCACCTCCATTAGTTTAGTCGCTTAACCTAACTGGTAAACTCATCAGGTGTGAAGTTCGTAGTATAGAATAGTTCTGTATCTCCATAGGGCTCGAATGCCCTTGGATCGTATTTATATTTAGCATAATGCTCTTCTACTAAGTAGAGTGCTTCGCGGAAGCGTTGGGAATGGACGACCTCTCGCTCTCGTAAGTAGGTAAGCGCATCGATCACACCGCGGTCATCGGTAAGCTTGATCAAGGCCTCATAGGTAGCTCGGGCCTTTTCTTCTGCGGCAATATCCTCAGCCAGATCCGCGATGGGATCCCCTTTTGCTTGTATATAAGTAGCAGTCCAGGGATTACCACTTGCATCGGTATAAAAGAGCGCCCGCTCATGATCAGCAAAATGAGCACCGAGACCTGCTGCCTTCATCTCATCGGGTGTTGCATCCTTCACCAGCTTATAGACTAAGGTAGCGATCACTTCTAAGTGAGCCATCTCTTCTGTACCGATATCGGTTAACAAAGCCTTGGCCCGTTCATTGGGCATGCTATAGCGTTGATTCAGGTAGCGTAAAGCTGCTGATAATTCACCATCAGGTCCACCGTATTGGGTGATGAGATATTTTGCAATCTCTAGATTGCATTTTTCTACCCGCACAGGGATTTGTAATTTCTTCTCATAAATCCACATCTTGCTTTTCTCCTCCTTTCTTTCCCCTAGTACTCAATTTCCCACGGCCATGGTGTTTTGATCCAATCATAGGGCATGGTTGCTGGAGAGAATCCATAATGCATTAACTGACCAAATTCCTGCTCATACCGGCATTTCAACTGATGTAGCTGCTGAGAAAGGGCATTGTACTGCATAACTGCTCGCCCATCTTGGGGATGTGTATCCAGATAGAGCTGTAATTCCACCAGGGCAAATTCCACAGTTTGTAGCTCCATAAGGGTTTTGCGCCAATCCATGGTTTCACAAACAGGCATCTGATATTCAGGCATTTGTAAAGGTGCCTGCTTCATTGGCTGATACATGCTGTCACCTCACTCTGTGCGTCTTCCCTACTAGCCTATGTAGGGGCATAGGTGGATGAGACAGGGTAGTGGCCTATTTTTAATAGCGAAGTCCTCCGTCAGTATGATACCGATGGAGGACTGTATTATTTTATCCAACTATTATCCAGCGTTTACTTTTCGAATACAAACCTTGATGATCTCTTTTTCAACAAACTTATAGGCTAATGAATTGTCTGATCCACCAAAATTAGCTTCACGGGCAAAAACAGTACAGAGAATTGTGGCGCCTGTAACAATAAATGGATCATTCTCATTAGCATCATCCCGATCAATAAAGCACTGAAAGGGAACGTCATCATAAATGGTATTAGAAGAACCATCCACTTTAGTATAGGTGATGGTCTTGCGAACCACTCCGCAGACAATTACTTTTTCTGGGCAGACTTTTTCAATTCGAGCTTCTACTGTTTTAGTATGAGAGGTAGTTCCTCTTTGCGCTGGTGGAACTAATTGTGTCTTACGTTCAATGACAACCTGACAACAAGTTTGTGGATTAGCGATTGGACATAAATCTGTCATTTGGTTACCTCCTAATCACATTAAGTGGACTATCTTAGCTGTTATTTGGAGCAGGCCCCTTCCGTATACATACTTTAACGATCTCTTTTTCGATGAACTTATACGCTAACGAATTGTTAGGTCCACCAAAATTGGCCTCACGGGCAAAAATAGTACAGAGAATCGTGGCGCCTGTTACATGGAATTCATCATTTTCATTCGCATCGTCACGATCGATGAAACATAGGAATGGTATGTCATCATATCTAGTTTGAGACTGGTTCTCTGCATCTAGATAGGTGATAATCTTGCGAACAAGCCCACAGATGACTACTTTTTCTGGACAGACCTTTTCAACACTTGCTTCCACTGTTTTTTCGTGCGTGACACTCCCCCTTTGTGCAGGTGGGACTAACTGTGTCTTCTGTTCGACAATAACCTGACAACATGATTGTGAATTGACGATAGGACATATATTGGCAGCTGTGATCTCACCATTAATTGCCAAACCAAAAACAGTGTCAGCTCCAGTTCCAGTGTTAAAGCTTAAGAGAATATTTCCACTAGCAATATCAAACTTATAGACATTTGCAGTAGAGAAATCTGCGCTCCAAAAGGAAGTGCCATCAGGGTCGAGGTTTAACGCAAACCAATTATCCTCTCCCGGTGCATCATAGGTCTGAATAACAGCACCTGCAGCGTTTAGACGAACAATTTCAGCACTGTCTGCTACCAGGACACCACCATCAGGTAGAATTCTTAGTGCAAAAGCTGGGCTGTTGGGAAGCGTTGCAAAGTCAGGCAGCTGTGTGTTATTACAGACATCAAAACGCTTTACAAGGAAACCTTCAGAGGTGTAGAACATGGTACACTGATCAGAAGCGAGGTCGATCCAGTCTGAGCCACGAGCTTCTCTTGCTACATCAAAAGCTGTGAGAGGATTACCTGCTGCATCGAATTTAAGAATATCTCCAGTACCATTTGCTTGGCCAACATAAGCATTTACATTAGCATCGAAGAGAATTGATTCTGGATCTGCATCATATCCACTACCAAAATTGCCTAATAGATTTCCACTAGAATCGAATACTTGAACGGATTGATCAGAAAAGTTAGTTACATATAATCGATTCAAGCTGTCAAAGGCCATGCCTGTAGTAAAGGTCCCTGGTCTGCCAGTATCAAGGGTAGCAACCAAAACACCATTTTTATCTCTCCACTGTACTTTTCCATCTTCAACTGCGACAAAAACATCTCCCCTGTTAAACGTAGCCATCACTGAACCCCTTCCTTGCATTAATTTGAGATTTATTTTATTTATCTAGCTAGCAATATAATATGTTCGTTTTTTTTGAGTGCATGGGGATGTACAAGTAAGGAAAAGCACATTTATTTCGCATCAATGAATTGTATCTAGGCTACATCTACCCACAGAACATGGTATTTACATCAAACTTTTGCAACATCTATATAATTTTTATAATAGTAACCTTAACCATATCACTTTCAACAAACTTAAACGCTAGCGTGTTTGCTTGATTTTCTTGATTACTAGCATTTCCAAAGTTGGCTTCATGAGTATCTATATTACAAATGTTTTGATCGACAATTTCATATTGATCGCCTTCTTTGATATCTTCTCGTTCAACTAAACATTGAAAAGCCACTTCATCTAATAGTATATGGTTTGAAACTTCTGTTCCGTCTTGTACTGCAGTATAGGTTAATTCTTTTTGAAGCAGACCACAAATTACAACCACGCCAGGACAGACTTTTTCAATTTTAGTGGTTAGCCTTTTTGAAGCAGTAGTGCTACCTTTCTTCGCAGGAGGAATTAGTTGTGTAGTGTGATTGATTAAAACATGACATTCCAGTGATTTTGGGGATCCTGGAGGCCCCGGAGGCCCTTGGGGTCCTGGTACTCCCTGAGGTCCTGGAAGACCTTGTGATCCTTGCTGTCCAGGAGGCCCTTGGATGCCTGCAACTCCTTTTGTCCCAGGAAGACCTTGAGGCCCTTGAGGTCCCTGAGACCCTTGTGGACCAGGCGCTACTGCTTTTGCAATAATATTTATCTTTGGTGGGGGACAATTTACTTTTATAATTTTTCTTTTACGAATAACGACACGCTGCCTTGCCCGTTTTTTCTTTGGCTTGCATATATTTAGCTTTTTATTAAAACTTTTCTTTGGTATTTTACATATTTTTTTTACTTTTCTTTTTTTGACTAGTTTAACTTTTTTTACGCATGTTTTTTTTGCTGAGATGTTAATCGTACAACTCATTTTCTGCACCTCCTCATGTAATATAATTCATCCTATGTTATTACTTCTCAAACGAATGTATGTAAACCTAACCAATCAATAGATAGGAATCTATTTGTAAAATGAGCAATCGTAGGCATTGGCTATGTATGACTTCTCATTGTCAAATATAAATGTGTAAAGGTCGTAAAAACAGGTGATTGCCATATGGTAGATGCATAGTTTTCTTATGTGAATTCGCATAGCATAAAAAAGAAGCATGTTAAATGCTTGAAGGGAGGGAATAGATAATAGTGAAAACACAAGTGATTAGCAATAAAGCAAAAGCCACTTCCAAAGTCGCAGTTAATATTAACTGCCCTATAAGAAAAAAAAAGGAAGTTAAATGCAAAAAAGTCAAGAGAAAAAAGCTCATAAAAAGAAAACAACCAATTATCAAAATCCCCACAATTAAACTGCCTAATATTAATGTGCCACTCACGGTTACTGGTTCTGACTCAACCTCAACTGCGACATCCAATGCCATCAACAACATTTCTACCATCGATCAACGGTTTGAAGAAATCTTGAAGCGAACATCCAAACAGACACTATCAGAAAAGATCTGTGAAGATTTCACATTGCGTTGTAATTCTGGAGCAAAGGTGTTATGGCAAGCCATTGGAGTATGCCCTATTGTAACAATTAAAGTGGAGAATAAATCAGCCTGTAATATGGTATTATCTGTACACCGCTCTCAGGATGCTTCGGCATCATCACAAGTGATATTGCCTGATGGTGTTGCAATTATTACAGCAGACAATCTTCAAAAGGTTGAAATCTCTTGCCAAGGCACGGCGAACGAAGAATGCTGTGGGTTTTTTAGTCTATTTATTCATATTCCACTACATTGACATATGTACATGAGGCAACATCATGCGATGGCAATCTAGTAACAATAACACATTTCATAATCTTGCAGACAAGCGCTGATGCAAAAACGAGTCTTAACGCATTTGATATTAGCAGGTTGAACGAGATATGAGTGAAGATACGTGTAGAAAAGGCCATGGTAATTGTGCACACTTTTCTGTATAAGACTTCTTCAACACGTTCAACCGGAGAATACTTTTCTGGGAGGAATGAGAATGAGCTGCAAAAAAGGTGATTCCTGTTGTAACATGGAAGTAGTTTCTAACTGTGTCGCATGTGATTGGACATTACAAGGTGATGAGAATTCAAGTGTAGGTTCTCCGACGGAAAATACTGTATTAAGCCAAATTATTTATACTGTAAACGGACTATGCCCCATTGTTTCAGGTAAAATTAAATATTGTACAGCGAACTGGCCAGGTGAAGATGCTACTGGTAGAGTAGCACCTCTAAGCGTGCTCGTACAATTTTTACGCGGCCAACAAGTAGTTGAGACTCAACAAGTATATTTAGGAAGCTGTATTTCCTTCACTGCTGCTAAGTTTGATAAGATTCAGGTGTCTCGGGTAAGCGAAGACCCTGGTCGTTTCACTCTTTCTGGTGAGTTCTGTATTACCCCTAACTTTACTACTCACTAAGCATTATATTGTCAGCAGAAAAAATAAAATATTGATTTCTGAAAAAGAGAGGGCTCCATTTTGTTAGGAGCTCTCTCTTTTTTACTGTTTTTGATAGAATACAATCTAAAACATCCCCCGTAGAATCATCAAGGTGATGACACCAACCATAACGGTTCCCATCAGACTGCGGGTAAAGAGGGCAACCAATAGAGCAGGGAGAGCAGCGAGGAGTCGCCAGTTCCCCCACAGGGAGGGGAATTCCTCGGTTGGGACAAACAGTTCTTGTGCTAGTAGTGCTGCCATGATGGCGATGGGAATATGGCGAAGCCATTGTAGCATCCATCTTGGTAGATCGAACTGGCTTAGGACGGCTAGGGGTAAGATTCTAGGAATAGCAGTCATCATGGTGCCACCAAGAACAAGGAGGAGGAAGGATGTGCTCATCTCCATCGTTCCACCCCCATTCCCCAGGTGGCAGCACATAAGGTGGCAAGAATAACGCTGAAGCCCACAGGCATGAAAATGGTAAAGAGAAGCGTAAGTATAATAGCGATGGCAGCCACACTGAGATCCAGTGGCCACTCCTTTCGCTCTTGCATCTGCAGAACGATAAGCCCAATGAACATGGCAGGTAAGGCAAAGTCCAATCCATAGACCTTCGGATCCCCGATCCATTCGCCCACGAAGCCACCGGCAATGTTGGCGATAAACCAGTTGAGATAAGCAGTGAGATTGAGTCCAAACATCCAGGTGGTGTTGAGACTACCATGACGTGTGAGATTATTCGCAGCTACAGCAAAGGTTTCATCGGTTAGTTGATAACCTAGGAGTGAATTTTTCCACACAGGTTGTCCCTTAAAATAAGGGGCAAGCGCTGCACTTAAAAGTAGATAACGGAGATTGGCGAGAAAGATCGTAAAGATAATGGCAGTAATGGAGGCACCTGATGCCCACATGCCTGCTGCAATAAACTGTGCAGATCCAGCATAGAGGAGGAGAGAGAAGAGAGCGATCTCCAGCATGCTAAAACCAGCAGTTCGTTCTACAACACCTGCAGCAAAACCGATGCTTAAATAGCCTAATACAGTAGGAAGACAATCGATTATTCCTTTACGGAAATCGATCCACCGGGAAGCGGTGATATCTGTATGCACTTGAATTGATTTACTATCGATAGTTCTCACCCTCTTATCTTATTTGTACGAGGTAGATGGTATCTAGCCTGTGGTAGATTGTACGTCGTTCTCCCCTGAAGAAGCGGGAGTCTGGTAAGCTCCCACGAAAAAATATTATTTTAAATATACAGGAATGGTTGGGAATGTCAATACAGAATGTTTTAAAAATTTACAATACATAACAAAGATCCTCACCTTTCTTCATATTAGCTTGCTAATATGAAGAGGTATATCATCGCTAAAAAAAGCAGTAGTAGATTGTAACGATAGGATATGGACATGATCTAAGGGAAAAAACTCAAATTTATCTTATCCTGCGTAAAATGCCATCAGAACTTCCCTGTGGAAGGATAATCGTGCCATGTAGAATAAGAAATGGGGAGAAAAAAAGATATATTAAAGGAGGAATTAGTATGGCTAAAAGCAAACGCATAACCAGTCTCTTACTTGCGCTAGTCTTGTTGGTAACATTCTCATTACCAGCCATGGCAAGTAATGATACACAGTACTTTACAGATATTAGCCAATCAACTTATCAGGAAGCCATTGTTTCATTGCATGAAATGGGCGTCGTTAGTTCCGCTCCTGATCATTTATTCCGACCAGAGGATAAGCTAACGAAGGCAGAAGCTACTGCTTTATTGATCCGGGGATTTCATCTCTCCAAGGTTCAACCCATTCCAGCAGAAGATCCTACTATGGAAAAATCATTCACATATACAGACCCCTTACAAGTGATTGATGATTCCTTCTCTATTCCATCGGCAGCGGATCTTGTAGGCCACTGGGGCATACAATATGTGGAAGGCTTGATCAAGGTTCGTGCAGTGGAGGTAGAAGGTAAGACCTTTACTCCAAGCACTTCTGTTACGAAAGCAGAATGGAGTAAAATGCTAGCCAATGTTATCTTCGGTGTAGATCAATCGAAGGATGTGGTGAAGGCTGCTGTAGAAGCAGGCTTCATCGATGCAACGGTGGCTACCTCCACTGAAGCGATCACACGGGCAGAGGCAGCAGGGATGCTTGCCAAGATTTTGAATAACCCTGAATTCAAGGTAGTTACTATCTTTGCTACTTCTGACATTCATGGCCATCTGCAACCTTATACTCCCCGTGGTGCCCAGCATGAGATTGGTGCATTAGCTAAGATGAGCCAAGTGATCAATGAGATGCGTGCTTATCAGCCCAATACATTGCTTATCGATTGCGGTGATGCGCCCTATAATACCAATATCACCAACCTATTTGAAGGTGCATCTGCCATAGAAGTGATGAATCAAATGCAGTATGATGCCATGGCCATTGGAAATCATGATTTTGACTTCCCACTCACGGTGATGGAACGGAATGCGAAGACTGCAAACTTCCCATTCTTATCAGCCAACACCAAGTATGAAGGAAAAACACCCTCCTTTATTCAACCATCTGTCATGAAAGAAATCGATGGTGTGAAGATTGCCATCGTTGGGATTACTGATGACCAAAGTGCGCTATATACACATCCTCGCAATGTGAAGGGTGTCACATTCGACAATGAAATGGAAGCAGCGCAAAAAGCAGTAGATCAAGTTCGTAAGGAAGCGGATGTTGTTATCGCTTTAGCCCATTTACATGGTGATAACCCTGTCCTCCCAACCAAGGTGAATGGTATTGATATTGAGATTGGGGGAGGTCAAGACGTAGTTGGTTATCCCCAATTGATCAATGATACCTATCTCATCTCCCCAGGTAAGCATGCAGAGTTATTGAATCAAATCAATATTACGATGTATCAAGGTAAAATGGTTGGTCTAAACTTTGCACCACTCTTTATGACCTACAATCTACCTGAGGATCCAGCAGTGAAAGCCATTGTTGATAAGTATGACGAGCAATTAGGGAATAAGATGCAAGAAGTAGTAGGAACCACAACGGTTGAACTGGATGGTGAGCGACAAACTGCTCGGTTAAAAGAATCCAATCTCGCCAATGTGATTGCCGATAGTCTACGTGAATTAACAGGCGCCGATATCGCTCTGCAAAATGGTGGTGGTGTACGCGCCTCCATTGATGCTGGTGATATTACCATGGCAGAAGTTTATGCTACCCTTCCCTTTGACAATACCGTTGTAGTAGTGAAAGCAACTGGTAAGACGATCTGGGCAGCCTTAGAAAATGGTGTAGCTCAATATCCAGCAGCAGCTGGTTGCTTCCTCCAAGTTTCTGGCTTGTCCTATACCTTTGATGCCTCGAAGGAAGCAGGCTCTCGTGTTGTTGATGTGAAGGTTAATGGCCAACCCATCGATCTTGAGAAAACCTATACCGTCGTAACCAATGATTTTATCACGGGCGGTGGCGATGGCTTCACCATGATGAAAGAGGATACCACGCTTCAATTAACAACGAAACATTATCTTCGTGATGCCTTCGTTGAATATTTACAAAAGCATACGAATATGGCCCCACAAAATGAGGGACGGATTACAATCCTAAATGAAGCAACACCAGAAGCGAAGTAAGTAATTCAGAACCAAAAAGAGGCACAGGATCGCCACTTGATCCTGTGCTTTTTCTTAATCTAATTCATCGCTTTCATCTTTGCAGCTTTACGAGGTTAAATAAGAGTTGCCATCCAGCGGAATCAATACCTCTAATGGAGGACGACCGCCGACAAGGCCGATGGCATCGACGGTATAAAAGCGATTTCCATGGAGATGTACATTAGGAACATGAAGAAGACGTTCATTGGTCCCCGCTCGATAGAGATCTAGCGTATATGTTCCAGGATGGAGTGAAATATACGGTGTCACCTGGCCAAAGTGAATATTTCGAAATAGTGTAGCGCCATGGGAGAGGCGGAGGTCGATGGCAGGGGCATTGGGAGAGAGCTGGGCAAAACGGAGATGAACGAGATTGGGCCGTCGTTCCATTCTTGGTTCAGGCATAGGTAGTAAACGGAGATGGGGGAGCTGATCGATGACAGCAACAGTCTGAATGGAATTGGGAGGGACAGTTAGATTACTTGTTAAGACGGGATTGGTACGACGACCAGCAGGAAAGACCTGGATATTGTATGAGCCTGTTGGTAAGGCGAGATAGGGAGTAAATTCTCGGTAGTCTAGATTACTGGCTATTTTTAAGCCATTGGCATAAACATCTACAGCAGGTGCACCAGGCGATGCATGAAGAAGACGGAGATACGCAGTCATAGGACTCCAACCTTTCTGTGAGGTACTTGAATTCGGCTTTTGTCCTAGTATATGTGCCCCTAGCCATTTGGCTACCGAAGAGCGTCAGATTGTGCCTTGGCCTACATGGAAGGTGTGATCCAATCCTCTTCTCTAGCCGGTGGGGATCGAATATATTATAATAAAAAGAAAATTATGAAAAGTGGTTGGATTGGATGAAGCAACCATCACCCATTCAGGGGCTCCATGCGGTTGTGATTTTTGTGAAGGATTTAGAGAAGCAGAAACATTTTTATGGGGACATCTTGGGGCTTGAAGTGGAAGGTGATTATGGTGATGCCATCTTTTATCGCTGTGGGGATCAGAAGATCGCGCTGTTTGAACAGAGCCATCACAGAGAGGGAAGTAAACGCTTAGAGGGTGCGAAGAAAGGGATCTCCCATCTGGAGTTCATCATCTCGAAGGAGCAACAGGAAGCATGGAACGAGTATCTTACATTAGCAGGACATCATGCATACCGAGAGAATTTTGAGGATGCAGATGGGAACCTCTTTCATTTTGTTTTTCGTTAAGTAAGAGCAAGGGTGCTGGATTTTGCTATAATAAAAAAATAGGGGGTGAGAGAACGTGTTAAGAATAACCATACCAGGCCGTGAAACCTTAGAGCTTCAACATGCGGTCTTTGATTTTAATGGTACATTGGCGATGGATGGGAAGGTGCCCCTTACTGTTCGGGAAGGGATCAAGCAATTGGCACATTCCATCCAGCTCCATGTGATTACAGCAGATACCAATGGTACGGTGGCGGAGGAGTGTGCTGATTTACCTATTCATATTCATGTGATTGCTCCTGGTCAACAGGCTGAGCAAAAAGCAGCCTATATTAAGGACTTATCTGGTGATGTGGTGGTCTTTGGTAATGGAAGTAATGATGAACTGATGTTTCAGGAGGCAGCGTTAGCCATTGCCATCTTGGGTACGGAAGGGTGTGCCACATCCACATTATTACAGAGTGATATGGTGGTTCCTGCCATGGAGAATGCTTTGGAACTCTTCTTTCAGACCAATCGCTTAATCGCTACACTACGTAAATAATGATCAATTTGGGTACATAAGTATTCTGTAGCAGGAAGTAAGGAATTAAAAACAGAAAATATATCTAATGTTAATTAAAGGAGGATTTCCATGGGAAATGCCGTACGTTATCATTCACGAACAGAAATACCAGAAAAGTATAAGTGGGATCTACAGAAGATGTATGAGTCTGATGCAGCATGGGAGCAAAAATTTGAAGAGATGAAACGTAGGCTTCCTGAATTGAAGGAATATGAAGGGAAGCTAGCCAGTTCTGCAAAAACATTACTAGAAGCCTTACAATTGAAGGATTATCTCTTGGAGCATATTTTACGCTTGTATAATTATGCCCATATGAGTAGTGATCAGGATACAGCCAATTCCACCTACCAAGGACTTGTGGATCGTGCAATGGGCCTCTATGTACAATTTGGTGCAGCCATCTCTTACATGACACCAGAGCTCCTAGCCATCCCTGATGAAACCCTAGAGCAATACTTACAGCAGCCAGAGCTCAGCCTCTATCGCCATGCCATTGAACAGGTTACACGGTTGAAGGCACATGTCCTCTCCAAGGAAGAAGAGGCGTTACTAGCACAGGCAGGAGAGATTGCCTTAGCGCCCAACAATATTTATAACATGTTGAATAATGCTGACCTGCAATTTCCCAATGTTCACGATGAAGAAGGCAAAGAGATTCCATTAACCAAGGGAAATTTCGTACCCCTTCAACAATCCCCTGATCGTGAAGTACGGAAGGAAGTTTTCCACACCTTCTATGAGCGTTATAAGAATTACAATAATACCTTTGCTGCCATGCTCAATGCAGCGGTGAAGAGAACGGTATTCAATGCGCGAGTTCGGAAATACAGCTCCGCATTAGAAGCAGCCCTTGATGAGGATAATATTCCTGTTGAGGTTTATAGTAATCTATTAGAGACGGTGGAAAAATATCTGCCACAAATGCATCGTTATATTCGTCTTCGTAAGCAATTGCTAGGTGTAGATGAGCTACATATGTATGATATCTATACGTCCATGGTGAAGGATGTGGACCTGGTCATCCCATACGAAGAAGCCAAGGAGAAGGTTGTAGAGGGCTTACAACCATTAGGTGAGGAATACCTTCAGGTGGTACGTAAAGCCTATGAATCCCGTTGGATAGACGTCTATGAGACCCCAGGCAAGCGTGGTGGAGCCTATTCCAGTGGTACCTATGGCACAGCACCCTACATCTTATTGAACCAAATGGATAATCTCGATAGCATGTTCACCTTAGCCCATGAGATGGGTCACTCTGTTCACTCGTATTATTCCAGAGCGACTCAACCATTCGTCTATTCCGATTACACCATCTTTGTGGCAGAGGTGGCATCGACCACTAATGAATCGCTTTTGATTCACCACTTATTGGAGCAAACCAATGATCGGCAGTTAAAGATGTATCTACTCAATCATTATCTCGATCAATTTAAGGGAACCGTTTTCCGCCAAACCATGTTTGCAGAGTTTGAAAAGCTCATCCATGCCCATGTTGAAGCGGGTGGTTCTCTCACAGCGGAGATCCTCAATCAATTCTATTTGGAGCTCAATCAAAAATATTATGGACCAGACATGGTGAGTGATCCATTGATCGCTGTAGAATGGTCAAGGATCCCCCATTTCTACAATAATTTTTATGTGTATAAGTACGCTACAGGCTTCTCCGCAGCAACTGCCTTGGCACAAGGCATCTTACAGAAGGGTGAGCATGCTGTAGCAGCGTACTTACAA
The DNA here is from genome assembly GCF_001049895.1 of Rubeoparvulum massiliense. GTDB lineage: Bacteria > Bacillota > Bacilli > Rubeoparvulales > Rubeoparvulaceae > Rubeoparvulum > Rubeoparvulum massiliense. Next base: position 833,496 of record NZ_CVPE01000006.1, on the reverse strand, counting down.
TTCTTAAAGAGCGGCGGTAGCGCTTACTCTATTCAGCTTCTACAAAGAGCAGGTGTGGATATGACCTCTACCCAGCCCATTGCAGCAGCCCTTGATGTATTTACGGATATCCTTGACCAGATGGAAGCATTGATGGAGGAATAAGGTTCAAAAGAGCAGGCAATGAATGAAGATAAGAAAGCTGAACTCCTTGCTGGAGTTCAGCTTATTCAACGATCGATTTACTTCTAGCCTTGTCGGAGCTCAAATGTATGAAGCTGTCGATACATGGGAAGCTGATCGAAGCAGGTTTGATAAAGCACAAAATGATCTACGAGAAAGGGCTCCTCAAGCTGTGGGATAGCTGGCCACTTGCTTAAGGTATGCTGAAGCTGTTCGAGCTGAAAGCGATCCCCGGCAAAACGGCGTGCTATGGTAATATGAGGGCGATAAGCCCGTTCTTCGTGGGGAAAGCCAAGCTGGATAATCCGCTGTTCGAGCCGAGCATGGAGGCGATGGATCGGCGGGAGATCACCCTTCAAACCTAACCAGAGAATGCGTGGTTTCTCTGGTTGTCCAAAGGTTCCCCCATGACTTACCCGTAAATAAAAAGGGGGAAAGGATCTTTCTTGAAACTCTTGAGAGAATGCCGCCACAATCCTCTCGAGCTCCATGCTTGTCCGATTACCAAAGAAATGAAGTGTAATATGTGTATCGTCAGGATGTACCCACGTCTGAAACGGGAAGCGGGCAGCCAATTGCTCCATGAGTTGCTTCATGAGAAGACGCTGTGCTGGTGGAATAGGAATGGCCAAGAAATAATGAGGTTCACGATTCAATGGTGACAGCTCCTTTCAGATGGCTTAGGCTGTAGTTTTTCCTTGCTTCTGTTATAATAGACTCTATGAAATGAATTGTACACGTAAAGTGACAAGAAGAGAAAGGGTATGGAGCATGGCGAACGAATTTAGAATTTGTGATACCTGCAAAAGTATTAATATGAAAACACTGCTCCCCAAATTACGTGAACTTGACCCAGAGGCGGAGATCAAGATCGGCTGTCAATCCTATTGTGGAATTGGATATAAAAAGCCATTTGTCGTTGTGAATAACATGTATGTCACAGGTCCTGACGAGGAGACCGTGTTGAAGAAGGTAGCACGTTTTATTAAGGTGCCACGTCCATAAGCGGACCGAGTCAGTAGTTAAAACGAAAGAGCGATGCTCCCAAAGCAGGGGTGCATCGCTCTTTCCATTATTTAAAGTATTGATTCCACCGTTCATCAACTAGTGCTTTTGTAGCAGGATCGGTTTCAACGGTATCAGGATAGAAGGGTTTCATTCTTGCATCGATTATAATCGCCCCTTCATAGCAGATTTTATTCCGCCGAATCTCGGAACGAGCATAGATATCATAGGCTGGATCAAAACGTGTGAAGACACTCCAGAGGAAGAGATCGCTACGCTGTGCGATGCTCGCATCATCTGTAAGAATCACCAAGGGCCAGCCTGTCAACTGCTCTTGAGCTTCGTCAACAAGATGCTGAGCAAACTCTGGATCTTCTTCATAGGTAGGACCGGAAACAACGAGACAACCACCACAGTATACTTGGGCATCATGAACCCCAGGTAATTGACCACCACGATACTCGCGGGAGAGCTGACGGATTGGTTGTCCGATCCCGATCATGATGGCCTTGCTACCCTTATTGAATTGGCGTCCTGTATAATCCAAGGTATCCATGGATGTATCATTGATGATCATCAGATCGCGCGCTGGTTGAAAACGAGCAAGAATACTCTCTAGTAATGTATCAAACTTTTCTAGATTACACGGAACATCGGTTAGCATTAAGAACTTGGTTAGTGTGAGTTGACCCTCCCCTAAGATCCGAAAGCCTGTAGCTAATGCTTCACGGTAATAGCTTTCACGCACGATGGCACCTGCAAGGGCATGGACCCCCGTATCTGCATAGGCCTTCAGAGCCTTTACACCAGGCATCACCATGGGGAAGAGTGGTGAAATTAAGCGTTGCAGATAGTCACCGATATGATAATCCTCTTGAATCGGTTTACCTACCACAGTAGCAGGATAGATGGCATCCTTACGTCTCCACATCTTCTTTACGTGGAAGATGGGAAAATCATGGGCGAGGGAGTAATAGCCATAATGGTCGCCAAATGGCCCTTCTAGCCTTCGCTCATGGGGAGGAACCAAGCCGCCAAAAGCAAATTCAGCCTCTGCTACGAGGGGATGAGGATATCCTTCTTCTTGATAGAGATGAACCTTATCGTTCATTAAGAGCGATGTAAAGACCAGTTCAGGCACCTTTTCTGGTAATGGGGCGATGGCAGTGATGATTAGGGCAGGTGGACCACCAAGCATTAAGGTCAGAGGTAGTGGTTGGTTCATCTGCTCGGCCTCATAGTAATGGAAACCGCCACCCTTATGGATTTGCCAATGTATCCCGGTGTGCTGATCATCATAGATTTGAATCCGATACATCCCCAGGTTATGCTGCTTTGTATGGGGATCTTCTGTATAGACTAAAGGAAGTGTAACAAAAGGGCCTCCATCCTCAGACCAGCTGGTGAGAGCGGGAAGCTTTGTGAGCTGTACCTGCTCAGAACGAACTTCGGAAATGGGAGCACGATTGGCTGAAACTCTCTTCGTACCGATTTTTAATAAGTCATAGAAGAGCTTCCGTTCCTGCCACAATGCAGAGGGTCGTGGAGGCATTAGATGATCTACAGCTCCTACAAGCTGTCGAACAAAGGCCTCTGGCTTCGGGCCAAAGCAGAGATCAACCCGTCTCATGGTTCCAAACATATTGGTAATGACAGGAAATGGGCTTCCTTTCACATTGGTGAAGAGAAGGGCAGGTCCTTCCTCAGTGATGACTCGGCGGTGGATTTCTGCCAGTTCAAGGTAGGGATCCACTGGTGCATCAATGGTTACCAGTTCCCCTTCCTGTTGCAAAACTTCTATAAACGAACGTAGATTGGTATGCATGTTTGCACCTCACTCTTTTCTTCGCCATCTTTAATCATCCTAAACGATCATGTGACAAACATCAATACATAAGGAAAGAGAATCCAGCATGCTTGCAACAAAGCTGTAATATTTTTTGTTGCGATGGAGGCTGATTTGGAGGTAAAATGTTTTTATGGCTTCATGGCTGGTATTCAAAAGCTATGATGCCTAACTATATTCTTCGATTAGGATGGGATTGCAAATGGAACTTTATGAAAAGAGTGTGATTCAGAGAAATAACTGGATCCGCTGGTATCTGCCGCTTGCTCTCCTGCTTTTTTGCATCGCGTTAATCTTGTCACCCGAACATGAGCGCGCTCAATTTTTTATTTTCTTGCTCATTCCCTGTATACCTGCCATGATTAAGGCAGAAGAGCGATCACGTAGTTATTTTTGGGCTGCTGCAATTTTAGGAATTGCCTATTACGTTCTCAATATGCTTGTTTTTAAGATGCATGTTTGGCAGCTAAAATATGAATTGGTACATCCCAATGGATTGTTTGACTTTTTGATTCCAATGAATCATTTTTTACACAGCATTCCTTTCAATGATGGGATGTTTATTCGTCAGTTCGCTACACCTTGGCTGGATCAGATTTTAGTGCCGATCTATGTTCATGGCTTTGTGGTTCCAGCTGCAGTCATGGCAGTCTACTATGTGGCAACGAAACAACCAGTAAAAGTGGTACAGGCTATTTTTGCCTTCCATGCTCTACAATATGTGATGATTTTACCCTTCCACTTCTGGGTCGAATCCTATCAGGTTTGGCAAGTACAAAACATGTTTGATGGTACATTCTTTACAGACCCTATCGTTAATTATCGCCATTGGCTAGTATCAGGAGCGAAGGTACCTAGCTTTAATCACGCATTTCCAAGCATGCATACATCCATTGCTACAGCCATTATTATCATGGCTTTACGAGAAAAAAATCGGTTTTTCAGATGGATTATGGTGATCTTTAATGTGACGGTAATCTTTACCACCGTATATCTTGGAATCCATTGGATTTTGGATCTGATTGGTGGTATTTTACTAGGCTGGTCTGCAGTGAAGATAGGCGATTGGGTAGTCGCACGTCCTACCTTTCAACTCTGGATCAACCAGTTTATTGAGCGCATTGAACGGGTTCTTCCAGAACGTAAGAGCAAAAAAGAGATGGTACGAGCATAATTCAAACAAAAAAAGCTGCTACCCAAGATGATTTTGGGGAACAGCTTTTTTGCTATTTAGTAGTATTCTATAATTCAATTTTTACTAATTTTGCTGCTTCGCTGCCTTATCAGCGATATGTACGGCCATATCAGAAAGGAGTGGGACTGCCTTCGCCTCAATGAGCGTGCCTTGGTGGATGATCGCATATCCTCGTAATGCATATTCATAGTTGTTCTCAATCTCTGTAAGGCCAAATGTTCGATGAAGTGTCAGATCAGGATCGCCTTGAATGGTAAAGGCGGTGATCTTCAGCTGTTCCTCAAGAAGTCGATTCTCTTCACTGGTACCAGCATTCCATACGTGGAACTGCACCCCTTTGCGTTGGAGCTGCTCCCATTCTTCTTGCAACTGCACCAGTTGCCCTTGGCATTGTGTTCAGCCAGGTGCGGTAAAGAGAAAAATCAGATGGGTGCCTTCATTAAATTGATTAGGAATGATCGGAGTGCTCTCATCTTGACTACTACAGCCAGAAATAATGAGCAAGCTAAACATGAAGAGGGCTATGATTCGGAAAATGCTCTTTTTGGTCTGTGTCATTAGACAACCTCCTTATCTTTCAATATTGTAGCATATAGGCAGTGTAAATGGTGGAAAATAGTTGCAGATAAGGTATTGGAGATCATATAATAAAACTGTATCAATAGTAAAATCAATCTGTTATAGTAATTATAAGTCTTTTTTCTCCAGTTCGTTTCAAGTGATTAACAATTTTATAAATTCTGTTTTCTCAATTGATAATTCTGTTCTATAATGTCGATAGGAGAGGTGATAACCATGATCAAAGCGATCCAATGGAAAGTGGGTGGTCAACAAGGTGAAGGTGTTGACTCCACAGGTGAAGTATTTGCCAGAACATTATTTCGTTACGGTTACCATGTAACCACGTATAAGCAATTTATGTCAAGAATTAAAGGCGGACATACGGATTATAAAATCCGTGCTACACAAGACCAGACTTATTATGCTGGCGACCAGGTAGATATTCTTCTGTGCTTGGATAAGGATACTCTTCCACTGAATGAGCAGGCATTAGTTGAGAATGGCGTAGCCATTGTTGAAGGTAAGGAGATTCATGTTGAGAAGCATGATGGCAAGCAATATGTTGAAGCGACGTTTCCCATGAAGGAACTGGCCACGCAACTTGGGAATCCCCTTGCTAAGAATATGATCGCACTTGGGATCAGTGGTGCATTAATTCAGTTACCCAAAGAATTGTTCTATGAATTTATTGAAGACGTATTCGCCAAAAAAGGTGCTGAGGTAATCCAGAGCAATAAAGCTGCAGTTGATAAGGGCTATGAATTGGTAGAACAATATTTAGCTGATTATATTCAGAAGCTGGAGCCTGTGGCAAAAGAGGAACGTCTATATCTTTCTGGAAATGAGGCTACTGCCTTTGGAAGTTTCATGGCAGGCTGTCGTTTTCTCTCTGCTTATCCCATTACACCTGCTAGTGAGATCATGGAATGGATGAGTGCCAATCTTCCTAAAGTGGGAGGAACAGTACTACAGGTAGAGGATGAGATTGCTGGGGTCACCTTCGCCATCGGTGCATCTTACGCAGGCGCTCGTGCAATGACTTCTACATCAGGACCAGGCTTATCCTTGAAAACAGAAGCATTGGGACTGGCTGGAATGAGTGAGACGCCGTTAGTGATTGTTAATTCTCAGCGCGGTGGTCCTTCTACAGGTCTCCCAACTAAATATGAACAGAGTGACTTACAACAGATGCTCTATGCTGGGCATGGTGAGATTCCTCGGATCGTCATTTATCCCAGCACCATTGAGGATGCATTCTACCTTGCAGCGGAAGCATTTAATCTCGCAGAACAATATCAATGCCCTGTCATTGTCGGGTTGGATCTAGCACTCTCAATGAATAAAACCACCATTCCTGCCATCGATGCTAACCGTGTTCAAATAAGTCGCGGCAAGCTCCTCTCACCTGATGAAGTAAAGAGCTTGGATGAGCATATCTTTAAGCGCTATCGTTTTACCAAGGATGGAATCTCACCACGTGCCATTCCAGGAATGGAGGGTGGTATTCATACAGCGAGTTCCAATGAGCATAATGAAGAAGGTTATATTACAGAAGATCCAGCCATCCGTACACAGATGATGAATAAACGTCTCGGTAAGGTAGAACAAGCACGGATTGCCACACCTTACTACTTGAAGAATGAAGATGCTGAGGTCATGGTGGTAGGTATGGGCTCAACCCGTGGGGTGATTGAAGAGAGCATTGCTAAATTAGCTGAAGAAGGTATATACCTCGGTCATATTCAACTGCAGCAAATCAGCCCATTCCCGATGGAATTAGCTCCATATTTAAAGGGGAAGCGGGTTATCAGCGTGGAGAATAACTACTTTGGTCAGTTGCTCAATGTGATTAAAATGCATCTTCCCATCCATGAGAAGGCAGCTAAAATTACGCAATATGATGGAAATCCCTTCACGATGGAACGTGTCTATCGTGAGTTAAAGGAGTTGATATAAGATGGCTACAATAAAAGATTTCCGTGGCGATACACCAACGTGGTGCCCAGGCTGTGGCCATTTTAGTGTCATGGCAGGTGTACAGAAGGCAGCGTTGAATTTGGGACTGGAACCACATCAAATGGCCATTGTTACAGGGATTGGCTGTTCCAGTAAGCTGTCTGAGTATACGCGAACCTATGGCTTTCATACCCTCCATGGACGTTCACTCCCTGTTGCCCAAGGTGTGAAGATGGCCAACCCAGAGTTGACTGTCATTGCTGCAGGCGGTGATGGCGATGGCTATGGAATCGGAATGGGACACTTTGCCCATGCGGTTCGTCGTAATATTGATATGACCTATGTGGTGATGGATAATCAGATTTATGGATTAACCAAGGGACAGACCTCTCCACGTAGCGCTCATCAGTTTGTGACGAAGACGACGAAAGCAGGTAATAAGGAGTATCCTATCGATCCGCTGGCAACAGCCATTGCCAATGGTGGAACATTTGTGGCACAAGCCTTCTCCGGGGATATTAAAGGCATGACTGAGATTATTGAGCGTGCCATTCAACATAAAGGTTTCTCTTTGGTGAATGTATACAGTCCTTGTGTTACTTTTAATAAGGTGAACACCTATGACTTCTTTAAGGAAAGCCTTGCTCAGGTGGATCAACCTTTTGCTACGAGAGAAGAAGCCATCAGCTTTATCAAAGAAAAAGAAGGCCTCGTAACAGGTATTCTCTTTGAAGAAGAACGGGATGACTTCCAAACGCAATTAGACATTGACTGGAATATCCTCGATGTCAAAGAAGGTTCCATGGATGAAGCCTTGCTTCGCAAGATGGAGAACCTATTCAAATAAGGTATAATGAAGACACTGCCCACCATCGAGGCGGTGTCTTCATTTTTGCTGGAGGGAGGGGTGAAGATGATCCAGGAGATGGCTGAAGAAGAACTACATCAACAGCTTCAAGATGTAAAAGGGGCTCCATTATTTGTATATCTTTATACGCCTTTTTGTGGTACTTGTAAATTGGCCCATCGCTTGTTAGAGATTACCGCTACAGCAATCCCGCAGGCTCGCATCATCGCCAGTAACCTCAATTACCTACCTGCTCTTGCTCAAGCTTGGAAGATTACTAGTGTGCCAGCCCTGGTAGTCTATGGAGAGAAGGGGGTCATTGCTAAATATTATGCCTTCCATTCTGTTGATTATCTATTTGGTTTAATCCAATTTCACCTTCAACATGTGACAACAGAGGAACAGGATAAGCAGGAAAAATAAGGAATCATCACGAATGGTATAGGGGATACTATAGATATCACGCAGTGGAAAAGAAGGAGGTTTATTCAAGGTATGGCCTATGTTGCTGTCGATTTTGATGGAACTCTTTTTCAAGGTAATCCCCTAGCCTTAATGCTCAAAGTGGGTTTAACGCAGTTTCCACTTCACCGCAGACTTCGTATTTATAAAGGAATGAGTCAAGCGGTCATCATCAATTATCGTAAGGGCTCCTATGTAGTTCGCACTGAATTATTCCGCGCTTTTGCCCAAGGGTTTCGCGGATTAACCCGAGGAGAAGTAGAAGCGTTTTTTGTTCGTTTGGTTGATCATGGTGTAGAGCAATTGGATCGAGAGATTTTGGAACGGATTCAATCCCATCATCAGTCGGGGGATCGAGTGATTTTACTGTCTGGAGCGCTTCATCCATTTCTCGAACTATTCGTAGCTCGAACTGGGGCACCCATTGATGAGGTAAGAGGCACAGAGCTTCTCTTTGAAGGGGAGATTTGTACAGGTGAGATCGGTGTGATCAATCATGGCGAGGAGAAGGTGAGACATTTCCAAGCGTGGCTACAAGAAACAGAAGTGAAGGAGACATGGGCCTACGCGGATAGTGCGTCTGATCTCCCTCTATTTGAATTTGTATCTCGTCCCGTCGTAGTTCGGCCGAAGGCAGAATTTCGTACTCATGTAGAGGAACGCGGCTGGCCCATCATTCAATGATTGATCATTTCATTAGGCGCTTCATCGTTTGCATCAGTTCATCGACGACTTCTTGGTCTCCTGCTTGAAGCCGTTCCATTACACAGCTTTTCATGTGATTCTCCATGAGGATGGTAGCCACTGAACTAAGGGCAGCTTGCACGGCTGCAATTTGATTCAGGACATTATCACAGTAAGTATCTTCTTCAATCAGACGCTTAATTCCACGTATTTGTCCTTCGATTCGGTTGAGTCGTGAGGTTAAATTCCGTTTTACTGTCGGTGAATGATGGCTTTTCCGCCCGGCACTGCAGCAGCTTGCCATCGGAATCATCATCGCCTCATGGCTGGTTTCTTGATCGACCATATTATCTTCCTCCTTTATATTAGATCATCAAGTGAATACAATGGAAAGGTGAGAATGGACATGCAGTTTCAAGTGATTGGATATTGGGGTGGGTACCCGGGACCCGGTAGTGCCACAGCTGGATATTTGCTGGAACATGATGGTGAACAACTTTTACTTGATTGTGGAAGTGGTGTCTTATCAAGACTTCCTTATTTTACCCAACCTGAACGCTTACAAGCGGTACTACTCTCCCATTATCATTATGATCATATCGCGGATCTAGGCGTGTTGCAATATGCATTGCTTGTACAGCAACAATTGGGCAATGGGAATGGTGTATTGCCCATCTATGCTCCTAACCACGATGAAGAGGCCTTTCAACGTTTACAACGTCCTAATATTACCCAGGCCTTTCCCTTATTACCTGACAAGAAAGAGCAGATTGGATTATTTCAAGTGGAAGTACTTCCCACTCAACATCCTGAGTACTGCTTAGCTATGCGTATTGCTACTTCAGAAGCAACGATTGTTTATACAGCAGATACCGCATTCTTTCCAAAGCTGGTGGACTTTGCAGCAGATGCTGATTTGCTTGTGGCAGAGTGTAGCTTCTATGGAGGGATGGATGCTCAAGCCTATGGGGGCCATATGAACAGTTATGATGTAGGTCGACTTGCAGCGGAAGCAAGAGTAGGCTCCCTTCTGCTCACTCATCTGCCGCACTTTGGTCAGCATGACCAATTGCTTGAGGAAGCGGCAGAACATTTTACAGGACCCATCGCCCTTGCTCGAGAAGGCTGGCGCTGGGAAGCGAGATAAGGCAGGTGCAATGGAGCACCTGCCTTATCTGTTTATGCCATGTTTTTCTTATATTCCAAGGGTCATCCGAGCGAACTGTGACATATTCTCTCGGCTCCATGGTGGGTTCCAGACCACATTGACTTCCACATCATCAATCTCTTCTAGTTGGGTAACAGCTTCTCTTACTAGAGTGGTAAGTTCGCCAGCTAACGGGCATCCCATGGAAGTGAGGGTCATCTCAATATAAGCTTTCTTATCATCTAATACTTCAATTCTGTATACGAGACCAAGATCCACCACATTCATATTGAGCTCAGGATCTACAACATGCTCTCGTAGTTGGTCCATGATTTTCCGCTGTAAATCGGTGGTTAACACGTCATCAAGGTTGGTCTTCATTAACTCATTCATCATGAGGATTCACCTTCCTTTCTCGTTGTCGCGAAGTCCTCTTTATCATACCCAGTCGGTGAGTATATTTCAATGAAAAAAGGTTTGACATACACATGGGGGGTATAGTATATATAGTATAGAGTATGTAAAGTAAGAATTGGTCATCTTAAAGATCAAAGGGGGTAGGTTACTGTGGCAGAAGGTACAGAACAACGTGGGGGAAGGCAGGTACAACTGGTGATTACAGGGATGACCTGTGCGGCTTGCTCCAATCGAATTGAAAAGGGTTTAAATCGTATGGAAGGTGTTCAGAATGCCACCGTCAATCTTACTTCAGAGGAGGCGGTGATCTCCTTTGACCCGAATCAACTTGATATCGAAGATCTACGCAAGAAAGTAAAAGACTTAGGATATGGAGCAATGGAAAAGGTAGATGATCGGAAAGCATTGAAGGAAGAGGAACTGAGCCATAAGCGGCGTAGAATCATTCTCTCAGCTCTTCTCTCATTCCCGCTACTCTGGACGATGTTCGCCCACTTAGGTCTACCAATGCTGGTGCCCCAATGGTTACTCAACCCATGGGTACAATGGACTTTTGCCACACCTGTGCAATTCTTTGTTGGCTGGATCTTCTATGAAGGCGCTTGGAAGGCTTTGAAGAATAGAAGTGCCAATATGGATGTTCTCGTAGCTTTAGGAACATCAGCTGCCTATTTTTATAGCATTTATGGAATGCTCAATGGCTCTCATCATCTCTATTTCGAAACCAGTGCCGTCTTGATTACCCTCGTTCTTGTGGGGAAATATCTCGAAGCATTGGCCAAGGGCAGAACCACTGCCGCTATGGAAAAGCTCCTCTCCCTCCAAGCCCAAACTGCTACTGTGAAAATGGATGGAGATTGGCAGGTGATTCCTGTGGAGCAGGTGAAACATGATCAATGGATACTTGTTCGACCAGGTGAGAAGATTCCTGTAGATGGTGAGATTGTGGAAGGTAATTCCACCATCAATGAATCGATGCTAACCGGTGAAAGCCTACCTGTGGAAAAAACAAAGGGAGATCCTGTTTTTGGTGGTACTATCAATCTTCATGGTGCCCTCACATTTCGTGCAACGAAGATTGGGAATGAAACGGTTTTAGCCCAAATCATTCAAGCGGTGAAGCAAGCGAACGCAAGTAAGGCACCGATTCAGCGGGTGGCTGACCGAATCTCTGGTATCTTCGTTCCTACGGTGGTATTACTCGCCCTTATTACATTCTTACTTCATTATTTTTGGCTACAGCCCGGGAATGTGGAGTATGCGCTGATCACAGCGGTGGCTGTTCTCGTAATCGCCTGTCCCTGTGCCTTAGGATTGGCGACGCCAACATCCATCATGGTAGGGACTGGGAAGGGTGCAGAGCATGGAATCCTCTTTAAGGGTGGGGAACATTTAGAGCAGCTAAGTAAGGTCAATGTGATTCTTCTGGATAAGACAGGAACCATCACCCATGGAGAACCACAGGTGACAGAGATTCTCTCATTCCAAAGTGAAGAGCAGAAGCTTCTGCAAGTAGTTGCATCCATTGAACAAAATTCTGAGCATCCCGTAGGGCAAGCTGTTGTGAAGTATGCGAAGGAACGAGGAGAACGATGTGGGGGAGTAGAGCAATTTACCGTCTATCCTGGCAAGGGCGTTGCCGCCATTCACGAAGGTCAACAATACTGGATTGGAAATCGCCGCTTGTTGGAGGAGCAAGGGATCGATTATTCTACCTCGCTCAACCAGCTAGAGCAATTGGAGGCAGAGGGTAAGACGGTAATGTTGGTGGCAAGCAGTAATGCTGTTATCGGATTGATCGCTGTAGCTGATCAGGTCAAGGAGGATGCCAAGCAGGCCATCAACCAATTGCAACAGATGGGTCTCCAGGTTGCTATGGTCACAGGGGATAATCAGCGAACTGCTCATGCCATCGCTCGGCAGGTAGGTATCACCCAGGTGGAAGCGGAGGTATTACCAACGGGGAAATCAGATGTGGTAAAACACTATCAAGAAAAAGGCTTCCGAGTGGCGATGGTTGGCGATGGGATCAATGATGCCCCTGCATTAGCCACTGCCGAGGTGGGAATTGCCATTGATACAGGAACGGATGTAGCTATGGAGGCTGCTGATGTAACGGTGATGGGGAGTGAGTTGCAGGGGGTTGTCAATGCGATTCTCGTGAGTCGCCATACCATGACCAACATTAAACAGAATCTCTTTGCCTCTCTCTTCTATAATTCCATTGGTATTCCAATTGCGATGGCAGGTTGGTTAGCGCCATGGATCGCTGGTGCAGCCATGGCGCTCAGCTCAGTCTCTGTGGTTCTCAATGCTTTACGCTTACGTCATATTCCACTTCAAAGGAAATGATTCATTTGACGATATCTTGAAGAGATCGAAGTATGATGGACGACGGAGGAGGTGAGAACAATGGGAGTGAAAGAGTACCATGTGGAAGGAATGTCTTGTCAGCATTGTGTAAAAGCAGTAGAAGGTGCATTACACAGCTTGGCAGGTGTGAAGGAAGCCAAAGTCAATTTAGAGGCCAAACGCGTTCATGTTGAATATGATCCTAGTCAAGTTACAGATCAAGCAATGAAGGAAGCAATCGAAGAACAAGGCTATGACGTGGTGGAATAATCCAAACTTGTTTGAACAGAATCTCCCTGTCTCTTAATCAAAGTAGAATAGGGAGATTCTTTCTTCATGTTTTGCGCTGAAATATTATATAATAGTGATGGCAGTAACGTGTAAAAGCATGTTCAAAAAATGGTAAAATGCTAGAAGGGAAGGAGAAAACAGATAAAGGGGTTTTGCTGATGAATATTGCATTTTTTCTCTTACCGAAGCGTGAAGTGGTGTATATGACACCTGAAGCTACCATGCGACAAGCATTGGAACGGATGGAGTTCCATCGCTTTTCGGCCATCCCACTGATCGATGATTCAGGACATTATATTGGTACCTTAACCGAAGGAGATCTCCTTTGGAAGTTGAAGAATACCCCCGATTTAAGTTTTGAGAATACAGATAAGATTCGTCTTAAAGACATTCCTTTGAGATGGCAGAATCAAACGGTTTCGATTAACGCAAAAATGGAAGATTTAATCACCCTTGCGGTTGCACAGAACTTTGTCCCAGTCGTCGATGATAACGAAGTTTTTATTGGGATTGTTCGACGTCGTGAGATTATTGAATATTGTTCGGAACAAATTTTTAGTTCCAAATTGATTCGTGAAGCATAGACGAAGGGTCTAACCTATTTTCTTAAGGTTAGACCCTTTTCATATTACTGAGTAAACGGGGGAGTGATATAGGCGGTTTCGATTTCCACCACAAAGGGAGCCTTTGACTTGTAGGCTTTTTTCAAGGCATTAAGGAGCTGATCGGCATCTTTCACCTGTTCTCCTGCAATGCCATAAGCCTGAGCCAGTTGGACAAAGTTAGGGTTAGCAAGCTGAACGCCATAGGGCTGATAGCCTCGAGCTAGCATGCTACTCTCCTCCTTCCCATAGGTATGATTTTTGAGGATGAGGATGGTGATGGGAAGCTGTTGCTCGTGGAGAGCGGAGAGCTCCATCATAGTAGTTACGAAGCTACCATCACCAACGATGGTAGTAACCTGTTTTTGTGGTGCAGCCAGCTGTGCACCGATAGCTGCAGGTAATCCATAGCCCATGGTGCGCCACTTTCCCGAGAAGAGTACCTCTTGGTTCGTGGCACGGAAGCGCTGATTGAACCAGATTGTGTGATCACCTGTATCTACAGTAATAATCCCATCATCATCAACCATATCACTGAGGATGCTCATTACCTGAGCAGGTGTGAGTGCATCAGGCGGGGAATTCTCATGGGAATATGCTTGATCAATCTGTTCCTTGCACTGGGTGATCTGTTTCTTCCATTCTACCCGCGAACGTTGTTGGAGTTGATTGATGATCTTTGTAAGTACGGTAGTAGCATCACCGATCAGACCGAGGTTGGCTGCAGGATGGGTCTCAATGCTGGCTACTGCTAGGTCAATGCTGGCGACGGTAGCTTGCTGTGGGACAAAGCCATCTGGCCACCAATTGCTACCGATAACGAGAATAAAGTCTGCTTGTTGGAAGAGGGCCATTCCTTCCATGGTTCCACCTTCCCCTAATCCGCCGAGGAAAAAAGGATGATGAAAGGAGATCACTCCTTTGGCTCCCAGGCTTTCAAAAAGAGCCACTTCCTGGATTTCTGCTAGTTGCATAATTTCTTTCTGTGCTTGGCGAGCTCCGACCCCAAGGAGCAAGGCAGGGCGCTGCGAGCGTTGAAGTTGGTCAACCACTTGCTCAAGCTGTGTACAATTCTCAGTTTGCAGCTGACTTTGTAGATCGATGAGCGGACGAGGAACTGCTGTAACGATCTGTGAAAAGAGATTTTGTGGAATACTGAGATGAGCCACACCTCGCTTTGTCATAGCTGTTACATAGGCAGTTCGTAATAAGGGAAGTAAAGCTTTTGAATCTTGCACCTCCGCAGAATAGCAAGCCAGTGGTGCAATCAGCTCCTGCTGTTCCACATATTGTTTTGCTTCCGTTCCAATGGAATCCTGTGGCACTTGCCCAGTAATTACTAATAGTGGGATATGGTCAGCAGAAGCCACAGCAAGACCATTTAACATATTGGCAAGTCCTGGTCCACTAGTGCCCAGACAGACTCCTGGTCGGTTTGAGAGGATGCTTTCTGCTGATGCCATCATGGCTGCAGCACTTTCAAAACGGGCATTAACCCAAATTAAGTGGCGTTCTTCACCAATGGTTTGGAGAAGGTGTAGGATGGCATCACCAGCAACACCATAGATCCGTTCTACACCCCAGAGTTTTAACTGTCGTAATAGCAAAGAGGAAAGTGTTAAAGAAGTAGGCATTTGTTCCAATTGTTCTTGAGAACGCTTATTCATTTTCATCCCTCCATAGGATCATCACATCTTATCATTAGTCTGTCCCAAAAGTTAGGGAAATGATTTGTGCAATTGCTGAAACGTTATTGTACAATAGACGTAATCCTTAGTGATTTTGAAGAAAGGAGGGAAATAATGTATCAGTTTTATAAAAAGTATTGGAAGACCGGCTTCGATATTGGTGTTATTGTCTTAACAGTGTGGCTGATTATGGTCACCTTCACTTTTTTATTCAATATTGCAAAGCCCATCTTCTATTGTTTGGTTATCTATATGATCATTGAGCCGATGGCACGTTTCTTTCAACGCCGTGGAATGAAGAAGATTATTGCTACCAGTCTATCTGTCTTGCTCTTTGCTCTTATCATCTTATCCATTCTTGCAGGTTTTATCGCTATCTTCATCAATGAGATGGCACAATTAGCACAAGTGATCCCTGGCTATATCCACACCTTCCAGAGTGAATTAATTAACCTGATCAGTCGTTTTGAGTTCATGCGGAGTTGGATACCTGAGGACTTCTTAATGAACTGGCAGCAATATGTTGGAGATGTATTGCAAAAGGCCAATCAGTATGTGGGAGAGGGAATGAAAGCCATTGGTGATCGGATCACATCGGTCTCCTCCTTCGTAATCAATATGGGCTTTGGTGTTATTCTCGCCTTTTTCCTTAGTATTGAAAGCGATATGTGGCAACGCTGGGCACGAGAGAAGACGCCTAACACCTTTAAGAGGGCCTACTATTTTCTAAAGAATAATGTCATTCGTGGGATCTTAGCCTATATCAAATCGGTTTTAAAATTGATCTCCATTAGCTTTATTCTTGTCTTTATTGGAATGCTAATTTTGGGAGTCCGTAGTGCATTCACCATCGCTTTACTGGCAGCCTTTCTCGACTTGCTACCATTGCTGGGGGTTTCAACCTTATTCATCCCTTGGATCATCTATGAATTTGTTGTGAATAATATCTCCTTCGCTATCTCGTTATCTGTGGTCTATCTGGTTGTTGTCTTAACTCGCAATTTCTTAGAGCCAAAGATTACCGGTGATTCCCTGGGTGTATCTGCCTTCACCATGTTAGCCTTTATGGTGGTCTCGATTACATTATTTGGAGTACCAGGCTTGATCATCTCACCAATTCTTGTGATTCTCATTAAGGAATTGATTGCACAGGGCTATTTCAAAAAATGGATCCGCTTACCGGAGGATGAGTTTACACCCATGGAAGTGGAGAAAAAGCCGGAATAAAGTGAAACCAAAAAAGACCTAGAACAGGTCTTTTTTGGTAGGTACAAGTTTTTTACTGTATGTGTTCGATTAGGCAGGCTTGGTATTTACTTCAAAGATCCAGATATACCCTGCAGAATCTAGTCCATAATCGAAACCAAGCTGGCGGATTCCAGGAAAATGGCGTTCTAAGAGCTGTGTGCTTCGCCGTGTTAATTGTCGCATCTCTTTCCGTTTTAATGCATAGTTCACATGGGGTAATGAACGGGTAATTCCCTGCTTTAAGGTGAGGCGAGTACCTCCCTTACAGAGATTGGTAACGAAGAGGCCTGGTCGAGCAAGACGTCCTACCATTCCAGTAATAATCCATTCGTTTTTTGGCTTTTGGATCTTCACGCGATAGTCAATGGGGCGTCCTTGTATGGTGGCCATCATAATTGCCCTTTGGATCATATATTGACGCTTACGTTGGATCGATCGAATATAGGAAAGGGCAGCTTGTAAAGTGGAAAAATGGCGCCGCTTTTGTTTGAATTGGACAAGGAGGCCATCGCTGAGTTTGGTTACAGAGATGATCCCTCCGCCCCCTGTACCCACGATAGGTTTTAGGATGATACGTCCGTAATGCTTTAACATATAATCTAATTGGTCATTGGTCAGATGACGTGTGACCGGAATATGCGCAGCAATTTGCGGGTCCTTACGGAGCACCTCTTGTTTAATCCATTTATTTGCAACTCGTTTTGCCTTTAGGTTATACATGTCCACACCTCCCTGTTGTGCCTTCACACTTACCATATGCAGATCGAAAAGGGCATTCCTGTATCCCTATCTAGGAGAGGGAAAATGTGCGGTTAAGTAACCAAATCTGGGCGTTTGCCATATACTGCTCATACATTCCACAAAGGATGGTGACACACCAATGATGGAAAGTGTGGTTACGCAAACGTCACGCCAGATCCAAGTGGTAATCCCACAACCTAAGGTGGGAGAAGGAGAACAGGAATCTCTCGTACGAAGTCTACATGGAAAATCCTTTCCGCCAGAGCAATGGGAGCAACTTCTACCCATCCTCACTCAGATGGACCAATTGATTGGGCTACAACAGGTAAAAAAAAGTATGTTAGAGCTCCTGGCCATGCTACAGGTGAACCGTTGGCGTCAGCAGGCAGGGCTACGAGCAGATCGTCATGTTTTGCACATGGTCTTTCGTGGCAATCCAGGAACAGGCAAAACCACCATGGCAAGATTGGTGGGTAAATTGCTGGCACGCATGGGGATCCTCGATTTAGGGCATGTGATCGAAGCGGAACGTGCTGATTTAGTTGGTGAATATATTGGCCATACTGCACAAAAGACCCGGGATAAAATCCGGGAAGCACTTGGGGGAGTACTCTTCATTGATGAGGCCTATGCCCTCGCTCGTGGTGGTGAGAAGGATTTTGGAAAGGAAGCCATCGATACGCTTGTAAAAGGTATGGAGGATTTTCGCGAGCGTTTTGTATTAATCTTGGCGGGGTATTCTAAGGAGATGGAGTACTTCATGGCTTGCAATCCAGGACTTAGCTCACGCTTTTCCATTCAGATTGATTTTGCTGACTATAGCGTAGAGGAGCTTCTAGAAATCGCTCGTTTTATGGCAAAGGAGCGGGAATATGAACTCCTACCAACCACCGAGGTGAAACTACGCCGTACGCTTCGTCAGCAGAAGCAACAGGACCCCTACTTCAGCAATGCTCGCTATATTCGCAATCTCTTGGAAGGTGCCTTTCGAAAGCAAGCGGTACGGCTCCTCCAAGGTAATTATCCTCCAATGGAGGAATTGAAGCGAATACGGTCGGAGGATCTACCTTAGGGTGTATTCATTTTGATACGGACAGCAAGAGATTCGGGCTGTTCGTTTTTATTTTTTGCTTGGTGTGATAAGATTACTCTGAAAGCGAGGGGATGAAATCCTGTGAAATCATATCATACGGTCAAAGATGAATCCTGTGAACGTGTCATTCTAGTAGGGTGTCAGATCGGGCAGCTTGATGAAGCACTGTTTGCCAACTCATTAGATGAACTCCGACAGCTTGCGGAGACTGCAGGAGCAGAAGTGTTGAGTGTAGTCACACAAAAAAGACCGCAAGTGGACTCTCGCTGGTACATCGGTGAGGGGAAGGTGACAGAGCTTGCAGCGATGGCTGCTGAGCTAGAGCCTGATTTGTTTATCTTTGATACAGAGCTTTCACCTGCACAAGTACGTAACCTTGAGCAATCCCTGAATGGTCGGGTGATCGATCGTACTCAGTTGATTCTAGATATATTTGCATCGCGTGCTCAATCCCACGAAGGGAAGCTACAGGTGGAACTAGCGCAGTACAAGTATCTTCTGCCCCGCTTAACGGGGATGGGGCATGTCTTATCCCGCTTAGGTGGTGGAATTGGGACGAGAGGACCTGGTGAGACCAAGCTGGAATCTGATCGTCGCCACGTCCGCCGTCGTATTACAGATATCGAGCGACAGCTGGAACGAATTGTGAAGACACGGGAGCTTCATCGTCAGCGGCGCAGTAAAAATCAGGTGAAGCAAGTTGCCCTTGTGGGGTATACCAATGCAGGCAAATCTACTCTGCTGAATCGTTTAACCACAGCGCAGATCCTTGAGGAAGACAAGCTCTTTGCTACCTTGGATCCCACGTCACGGCGACTGTACTTGCCCAATGGGAAAGAAGTGATCCTCACCGATACAGTTGGTTTTATTCAACGTCTGCCTCATGAACTTATCTCTGCCTTTCGCTCCACATTGGAAGAGAGTCTACAGGCTGATTTACTTTTACATGTTGTAGATGCAGCAGCACCTCAGGTGGACCAGCGGATCGCAGTGGTGGATAAGCTGTTACGTGAGATTGGCGCCCATGAGATTCCTACCATTACGGTGTATAATAAGATGGACTTGGTTGGGGCAGATGTGGTATTACCAACTCGCCCACCCATGATCAAGATCTCCGCCAATCAGGCTCGGGATCTAGATAATCTACGACTTCTTATTCAAGCGAGCCTATGGGAAGAACAGCTTGAGAAGTCATAAAAAGAAGAAGGAGAATTAATCATCATGATGAGAGAGAGCATGAAACCAGAGCATACAACAGTGAATGAACAGCATCAATTACTACGTCAACATTTAGAGGATCAATTCTTTTCTCAATTCTCCCATGGCGAAGCGCTACGCCCTTTTGTAAAGCAGGCGGAAGAAAAGATTAAAGAGAAGATCAAAGAGATGGAATTAATCGTTGATTATAATCAGGGGAAGGTACTGCGTGCCTTTCAAGCCCATGGTGTTAATGAGTTTCATTTTGCACCATCTACTGGCTATGGCTACGATGATATGGGACGTTCAACCTTAGAAGCGATTTATGCTCAAGTTTTTCAAACAGAAGCCGCTTTGGTACGTAATCAGATCATCTCAGGGACTCATGCCATTGCCACTGCACTTTTTGGTTTACTCCGCCCAGGTGATGAACTGATCTATATCACCGGTACCCCCTATGATACCCTAGAGGAGGTCGTAGGAGTTCGTGGCGAAGGACAAGGTTCCATGCGCGATTATGGCATCGATTATCAAGCGATCCCTCTACGTGAAGATGGCTGGATCGATGAGGAAGCGATTGAAAAAGCCATCACGGCGAAGACCAAGGTGATTGGTATCCAACGCTCTCGTGGCTATGCAGACCGTCCTTCCTATACCGTCGAACAGATCGGCGAAATGGTCCGCTTCGTCAAAGGAATACGTTCTGATTTGATCGTTTTTGTGGATAATTGCTATGGTGAATTTACACAGCTACAGGAGCCTACCGAGGTTGGCGTGGATATTATGGCTGGCTCCTTGATTAAGAACCCCGGCGGTGGTATCGCCCGTTCTGGTGGCTATATTGTTGGTAAGGAGCATTTGGTACAGTTAGCTAGCTATCGTCTAGCAGCGCCTGGTATCGGCGCAGAGGGGGGCGCTACCATCACCAGTCCGCTTCCTATGTTTCAAGGGTTCTTTATGGCTCCTCATGTGGTGGGGGAAGCAGTGAAAGGTGCAATTTTTACCGCAGCCCTTGTAGAAGAGCTGGGCTTTAAAACCAATCCCCTCTGGAATGAAACACGTACCGATTTAATCCAAGCAGTGACCTTTGGTTCAGCAGAGCGCTTAATCGCCTTCTGTCAGGGAATCCAACAAGCCTCTCCAGTAGATTCTCATGTGACTCCAGAGCCAAGTCCCATGCCAGGCTATGCCGATCAAGTTATCATGGCAGCTGGTAACTTTATTCAAGGTTCTACCATTGAATTGAGTGCAGATGGACCTATTCGTGCACCGTATCTTGGGTTTATTCAAGGTGGCCTCACCTACTCTCATGTCAAGGTAGGCATTTGTAACGCACTCAATCGCTTACTGGAGAAGGAATTACTCCAGCTTCCAGCAAGTAATTAAGCTCAATAAATTCAGGTGGAGTTCCTACGACTCCACCTTTTGTTATTTATTATCACATTGTTATGTTAAATAATCTAACATAGGATTGACAAATAATTTGTACACGAGTAGAATGATTACATTCTGAGAGAGGAGAATCGGATATGGATGAAGCTAACCGCCGTTTTCAACCTCTTTTTTCTATTGGCATTGTTCAACAATTGACTCAATTGACAGGTAGGCAGATTCGTTACTATGAGGAGCAAGGATTGATCGATGTTCCCCGCAGTGAGGGTGGACATCGACTTTACTCATTTCATCACATTGAGCAACTTTTCTTCATTAAGGAATTATTAGAACAGGGGCTTAATATGGCAGGGATTCGTAAAGTGTTTCAATCCACTACGACCCAGGAAGAGTTCGTACAGACTTCTGGTCCTCTTCCTGCTGGTATTCATGAACGGGAGAAGAGAATTAAAACGCCGCAGATCACCAGTCAAGAACTATTAGAACGTGTCCGCCAGCAGTTGATCAATGGAGAACGAACCCATGAAGTATCGTTGATCCAAGGAGAACTCTCGCGATTTTTTCAGTAGGTATGCTGGAGAGGTTCTACCACATCTTTCATATTAAATAGTTGGGAGCGCGAAAATTGTGAGTACAACAAGAGAAGAGATTCTACACATGGCCAAAGAACAGCATGTACGATTTATCCGATTACAGTTTACTGATATTCTAGGCACCATCAAAAATGTGGAGATTCCCTTAAGCCAGTTAGAAAAAGCACTGGATAATAAGATGATGTTTGATGGCTCTTCCATTGAAGGTTACGTACGTATCGAAGAATCTGATATGTACCTCTATCCTGATCTTGATACGTGGATGATCTTCCCTTGGTCTTCTGAGGATGCCCGTGTTGCACGGCTCATCTGTGATGTCTACAATCCAGATGGCACTCCCTTTGAAGGAGACCCACGCTATGTCCTTAAGCGTGCATTGAAAGAGGCTGAAGCCATGGGCTTCACGACGATGAATGTGGGACCAGAGCCTGAATTTTTCCTTTTCAAAACCGATGAAAAGGGTGAGCCCACCCTTGATGTCAATGACCATGGTGGATATTTTGACCTTGCCCCTGTGGACTTAGGAGAGAATTGTCGTCGCGATATTGTGTTGACCCTTGATCAGATGGGCTTCGAAGTGGAAGCCTCCCATCATGAGGTGGCACCAGGTCAGCATGAGATCGATTTTAAATATACCGATGCAGTTCGCGCTGCTGATTTTATCCAAACCTTTGAGATCGTAGTTCGTACCATTGCACGGAAGCATGGTTTACATGCCACGTTTATGGCAAAACCCATATATGGCTTGAGCGGTTCAGGTATGCATACCCATCAATCCCTCTTCATTGGTAATAAGAATGCGTTCTATGATGAGAATGATTCCTTGGGTCTTAGTGAAACGGCTCGTCATTATATTGCAGGCTTGTTGCACCATGCGCGGAGCTTTGCAGCTATTACCAATCCTACTGTGAATTCATATAAGCGTCTGGTGCCAGGGTATGAAGCGCCTTGTTACGTCGCCTGGTCTGCGAAGAATCGTAGTCCCTTAGTGCGGATTCCTGCTTCACGAGGTATGAGCACACGCTTGGAGCTCCGTAATCCTGACCCAATGGCTAATCCATATCTTGCTTTGGCTGTTACATTAATGGCAGGCTTGGATGGCATTAAGAAGAAGATGGCGCTCTGCCCACCAGTAGATCGCAATATTTATGTGATGACAGCTAGTGAACGGGAAGAGTGTGGGATCGCAAGCCTTCCTTCCACATTACGAGAAGCCATGGATGAGATGGTGAAGGATGAGGTCATCTGTAATGCCCTAGGAGCTCATGTCTTGGAGCATTACTTAGAGTTGAAGGAGATTGAATGGGATCTCTTCCGGGTTCAAGTGCATCCTTGGGAACGAGAACGATATATGAAGATGTATTAATCGATACATCGAGAGTGATGTGTTAATCAATCAGGTAACTGAACATATCGATAAAAAGGTGTAGGGAAAAACTCCCTACACCTTTTTTAGGTACTCAACACAAAAGAGGAAAAATAGCATAAAAACAAGAATAATAGTATGATTATGGAAAGATCGACAATGAAGGAGGAGAGGAGCTATGTCCATCGCCATTATGAAGAGTAAATTAATCCCACCCAAGCCCAGGTCTACTTATTATTTGCCAGAACGATTAGAACAGCTGTTTGGTCATGTTCCTCAGTTTCCTATAACCACTCTACAAGCAGGGCCAGGCTATGGGAAGAGTACCAGCCTCCTCTTAGCAAGTGCTGCCTGGAGAGGGGAAATCGTTTGGTATACCTTAACGACATATGATCGGGATCCCATTGTGTTTCTTACCCATTTGATTCATGGGATGAATCTGGATCTCCCATCGGTTGGATTGGGAGGGCATGAAGAGATCCAAAAGCAATTGGAGCTCTCACTCTATGAAATCATACGAATGATTCAGGAGAAGGAAGGATCCTATTATCTCATATTGGACGATTATCATACCATTGATGATGTGGAAGAGTTGAATCATCTCTTTCAGCTACTCATTGAGCATCAACCTCCCAATCTACATATTATTTTTAGCAGTCGAAAGCGTCCCCGCCTTGCAATTATGAATGGGCTAAGGATGAAGGGAGAATTGCTAGAGATCAAGCAAGGAGATCTCCTATTTACGAATGATGAAATCCATCAACTTTATGAGCGATATGGTCTTCATCTTGAAAAAGATAGAGCGGATCAACTCATGAAGCTCACAGAGGGTTGGGTGATTGTTCTCGCATTAATTGGCCAGCAACTTAGTACTGGTGCTGATTTAGAACAATTGCTATCTCAATTTCATCAGCGTGAAGAGATTCTCGAATACCTGATCTCTGAAGTGTTATCTACTCGATCAGCGGATGAACAGCGGTTTTTGCTCGCTACTTCCATTTGTGAAGAGGTGACACCCGAGTTAGGCGATCTCTTACTAGGTTGGCAGCAATCCTCTACGATCTGTAATCAGTTCTTGCAAGAGGAGCTCTTTCTTACGGTGATCCAATCAGGGCGTTTTCGCTATCATGCTCTATTCCGCCAAGTGTTACGTGAACGCTTGAAAGAAGATGCTCGATGGTATGAGAGCCTTCTACGAAAGTTAGCCCAACATTATGAAGGGGAGAAAAAAATCGAGGAAGCACTGCGCGTTTACTTAGAGCTTGAGGATTGGCTTCAGGTGAGGAGTTTGCTTGAACTACAGGGAGACCAGTGGTTGGAGCAAGGTCAACTGGATACCCTGCAGATCTGGTTAGATTGTATATCTGACCAGCAAGGAACCAGTTCGCTGGCTTTTCCCGTTTTTCAGGGCGATATTGCTCGTTTACGTAATCGCTTTCAGGAGGCGCTTCTAAGCTATAAAAAAGCAGAAGATCTAGCTAGACAGGAACAAGATCCGTACTGGCAAAGTCGTGCTCTCGAAGGGCAAGCTCGTCTCTATCTCGATACCATTCAGCCTGCACAAGCGGATCGCCTATTGCGTGAAGCTACACGTATACTTGGGGGGAGAACAAAGACAGAGCATAAGGCAAAGCTCCTCGAGTTATTAGCGGAGAATCAGATCAATCTCGGACAGCATCGGACAGCAGAAAAGCTGTTTCGTATAGCGCGAGAGATTCGACATGAGGTGAGCAGAGGAGAGTTGGAGGCCCGCTTATTATTACGAACTGGCCGTTTACGAGCGGCAATTCAAGCGGTGGAATCGCTGCAGCAAGAAGGGGAATCTAGGGTGAGCCGCTTTCATCGTGATCCATCGGTGCTTCTCTCCCTTCTCTATGCATTTCTAGGAGAGCGAGAAGCAGCGAAACGTATGGCGGAGAAGGGAATCTTTACTGGCAATTCATTGCTCTCACCATTTGTGGAGGCTGTGGGATGGATTCGACTAGGACATGCCTCGCAACTCTTTGAGCATTATGAACCTACCATGATCCTTCAGTGCTATCAGACGGCGATACAGATCTTCGAACGCCTTCAAGTGGAACGAGGTAAGGTAGAAGCGCTGATGGGAATCGCTCTTCTTTATGCATCGCTGGGACAGGGTGAACGTGCCCGCCATTACGCGCAAGAGGGTAGAAAAATCGCCGAGCGGGCGAAGGATATGTGGATGTTAACCCTCTGTGATTTAGCCCAAGCCTATAGCTATGTGATGGATGAGAATTGGCAGCAGGCGGGGCTAGAGTTAGAGAACACCTACCAACAGTTCACCTTATGCGGGGATAACTATGGGTCAGCAGTTTCTATGCTATGGCTTGCCTATGTGAGCTGGCGTCAACAGGATTGGAATCGTTTACATTCCTATCTTCCTCGTCTCTTCCTACATATACAGCATGATAACTATCAATTTCTCTTTCGTCAGCGTACTCTTCTAGGTCCCAAGGATGTTCAAGTGTTTCTTCCGATGCTGGTAGAAGCACAGAAGCAAGGAATCGCTTTAGATTATGTGAATCCTTTGCTTGCAGATCTAGGCTTCGATAAGGTGGATCTTCATCCGGGCTATACATTACGGATACAGACCTTCGGAGAGTTTCGAGTCTGGCTCGGTGAGCGAGAGGTGAGTGAAAAGGAGTGGCAACGAGAGAAGGCGAAGCAACTCTTTCAACTACTGCTAACCTATCGTAAGCAGCTACTCCCCCGCGAGCTGATCTATCAGCTGCTCTGGCCAGAGGTGGATGAAAAAGCAGCCAATCGTGACTTCAAGGTGGCACTTAATGCCTTGATGAAAGCGTTAGAGCCTAATCGTACAGCACGGAGTACACCTTTCTATATTCAACGACATGGCACTTCCTATGGGTTTAACCTGGCATCAGGCTATGAATTGGATGTGGAGCAATTTGAGTATGCAGTACAGCATGGCTTACGAGAGAAGGAGGATCGGGAGCGGCGCAAGGAATGGTTAAGCAAGGCGATCCAGCTCTACCAAGGCGACTATCTCCTGGAGCAGCGCTATGAGGACTGGTCCATTGAAGAGCGAGAACGTTTTCAAGTTTTGTTTCTACGAGCAGCTGAACAGCTTGCTTATTTTCTGGTGCAGGATGGGGAGTATGAAGCCTGTATCCAATTGAGCTCACGGATTCTTCAGTTGGATCCCTGTTGGGAGGAGGCATATCGACTCCAAATGCTTTGCTATTATCAGCTTCAACATCGCGCTCAAGCTTTAAAAGTCTATGAGAAATGTAAGCATGTGCTCGAAGAGGAGCTGGGGGTGGAACCTCTACCAGAGACTGTAGAATTATGGAGCTTAATAAGAGAGACAAAACCTCTACCTTTTCACCTGTTCACAAAGTTGTAACTTTCTTGTAACTCCTCCCATTACGATTAAGGAAAAGCTTACCCATTATTCATGAGGAGGAATGCTCTGTGAAGGGACATGGAATGAAACGCTCACTTCTTCTACTATTAACATTGGTAATGGTCTTTACCATGGTGGCCTGTGGTAATAACCAAGGCAGTAAAAATACAGGCGCATCCGATGAGAGCAAGGGTGGAACCACATCGAATCAAACGACTTCACCCAATGCTTCCAACGAACCAGTTCGAGTTGGCTTGTTAGCTGGAAAGACTGGATTATTGGAAGCGTATGCAACCCAGACCATTCAAGGCTTTGAACTAGGTTTAGAGTATGCTACGAAAGGTACCTTTGAAGTGGCTGGTCGAAAGATTGAATGGCGTGTAGAGGATGATCAATTAGATGGCAATACAGCCATTGAAAAGGCAGAAAAGCTACTGGATGAATATAAGGCTGATTTTATCATCGGAACAACCAGCTCCGCTGCAGCCACGGCAATTTTACCTCTAGCAGAGGAGTACGAGAAGATCTTCATCATTGAGCCGGCTGTGGCAGACTCGATTACAGGAGAGAATTGGAATCGCTACATCTTTAGAACAGGACGCAATTCATCTCAGGATGCAGCAGCAGCAGCAGCCTCCATCCCAGGTGAGAATGCAAAGGTGGCCATCTATGCCCAGGATTATGCCTTTGGAATCGATGGTGCCAATGCATTTCAACGGGAAGCAGAGGCCCGTGGTCATGAAATCATCCACCGTGAAATGACAGCCCACGATGTCACTGACCATACCTCTCATATCCAGAAGGTAGCTGATTCTGGAGCAGAATATGTGTACGTCGTTTGGGCTGGAGCGAACACACCTTGGGTACAAATGCAGGAGTTAGGCTTCTTCAATAAAGTGACGCCAGTGACAGGCTTCCCAGATATTCTAGGCTTAACAGCCATGGGCGAGACAGCAGTAGGCTTGAATGGATTCACGGTTTACAACTATCTGTTGCCACAGAATGAAGTGAATGATTGGTTAATCGAAAAGCATAAGGAGAAGTATAATGGCGCTGTTCCAGATCTCTTTACAGCAGGAGGCTTTGCAGCAGCCATGGCGATCGTAACAGCTTTGGAGAAGACGGGCGGAGACACCGAGGTGGAGACGCTGATTCAGACCATGGAGGGAATGACCTTCGATTCACCGAAGGGTCCCATGACCTTCCGTGCCGAGGATCATCAAGCGCTACAGACGCTTTATGCTGCAAAATTAGTGAAGAGTTCAGAACACCCATATCCTGTTCCTGAGTTGATCCGCGAGCTATCACCTGAGGAGACTCAACCTCCCATTAAGAATTAATAAAAGCGTGCATATGAAAAGGGCTGCAATCCGCAGTGATGCTGGAGTAGATTGCAGCCCTTTTTTCACAAATTGGAGAAAGAAGGTGTGTTGATGGAACCAATCCTCCAGACGAAGGACTTAACCATTTCCTTCGGTGGTCATACTGCAGTACAAGGTGTCAATCTCACCGTTCATCCCCATGAGTTTAAGTCGATTATCGGGCCCAATGGAGCAGGGAAGACCACGCTTTTCAACCTGATTAGTGGTCAGCTTAAGCCAACCCAAGGTGAAATCTACTTAAAAGGTGAGGAGATTACAGGATTATCTCCCATTCGGAGAACAGGGAAGGGGATCGGACGTTCATTTCAAATTACCAATATCTTTCCCAATCTCACTGTGTTAGAGAATGTAAGATTGGCTGTTCAGATCGAGAAAGGGATCCGATATAACCCCATACGCCATTTTCGCCATTATAAAGAGGTAGAAGAGAAAGCCTATCACGTGTTAGAACGGGTTCTTCTCGAGAATAAAGCACATTCCCTCGCGAAGAATCTAGCACATGGTGAGAAGCGAAAATTGGAGATTGGTATGCTTCTTGCTTTGGAACGTGATCTGCTCCTCCTCGATGAACCGACTGCCGGGATGTCACTGGAAGAGGTACCTGCCATTCTTCAGCTAATCCGCAATATTAAGGAGGAACGTAACAGGACCATTCTGCTGATTGAACACAAGATGGATATGGTCTTGGATTTATCTGACTCATTGGCTGTTCTCTTTCATGGTCAGTTATTAGCGGATGGTGTACCAGAGGCCATTATGGAGAACGAGGATGTTCAGAAGGCTTATCTAGGAGGGATGGCGAGTGGAACAGCTACTACAGGTTGATCATATTGAGACCTATATCGGTCAGTTCCATATCTTACAGGGCGTTTCATTCCAAGCTAAGCGCGGTCAGGTTACTGTCTTGCTGGGACGTAATGGGGCAGGAAAAACAACCACATTACGTTCGATCATGGGTTTTCAACCTGCTTCAAGGGGTATGATCCTTTTTCATGGTGAGGAGATCCAGCGTCTATCACCACACCAGATTGCGCAGAAGGGGATTGGCTATGTTCCTGAGGATCAAGGGATCTTCTCCCACTTAACCGTGGAGGAAAACATGCGAGTGGCCATGGGCAAAGGGGATGCAGCAAGTCAAGAACGACAGGCTTGGATTTTAGAGCTCTTCCCTGACTTAAAGAAAGCGTGGAAACGAAAGGGTGGACATCTAAGCGGTGGACAAAAGCAAATGCTCTCCCTTGGGCGAGCACTCCTTCAGCCTAACGATCTGCTCTTAATCGATGAACCTAGCAAAGGCTTAGCACCCATTATGGTAGAACGAGTTATCGAAGCACTTAACGAAATAAAAACACATACCACCATTGTACTAGTAGAGCAAAACTTTCAGATGGCTAGTATGCTAGGCGACCAATATTATTTGGTGGATGATGGCCGCACCGTCCATTCAGGTAAGATGGCAGATCTTGTGGAAGATGAACAATTAAAAAGAAAATACTTAGGGATTGCCTGAGCGTAAGTAGGGAGGTGATCGAATGACGTTTTGGGAACTTTGGATTTCTTTATCCATCAATGGATTTGCCTTAGGAATGTTGATATTTTTGTTAGCAGTAGGCTTAACGTTGATCTTCGGACTCATGCATGTCTTAAATTTTGCCCATGGCGGTCTCTTCGCTTTTGGTGCATTTTCAGGAATTTGGGTCTATCAGTATGCGATGCAGAGCTGGGGATTCTCAGATCAGCTCGGTTTTCTAGTAGGACTATTAGGTGCCATTTTCTCTGGGGTGATCCTAGGCTTTATCATAGAGAAGTTAATCATCCAGCCTGTATATGGCGACTTAATCGCGCAGATTTTGATCACATTAGGCGCCATGATCGTACTGACGGAAGTAACTAAATTGATCTTTGGTGTGAACCCCGTTGGCGTTCAACCACCAGCATGGCTAGCAGGGAATATCCAGATGGGAGAAATCACCATTATCAAATATCGGATCTTTTTAATCATGGCAGGGCTCTTGATTTTTGCATTGATGCAATACCTGCTGAATCGTACTCGTTTAGGCTTGATCGTAAGGGCTGGTGTAGAGGATAAGGAGATGGTACAGGCCTTTGGTATCAATATTAAGAACATTTTCCTTGGCGTTTTTATCCTTGGAGCAGTTTTAGCCTCCATTGGTGGTTTTCTGGTGGCACCCTATCAACAGGTGATCACATCAGGGATCGGGATGGAGTATCAGCTCCTTGCCTTCGTAGTCGTGGTCATCGGAGGGATGGGAAGTGTACCGGGGTCTATGGTAGCAGCGATTCTCGTTGGAATTGCTACAGCCTTTATCAACTATTATGCAGCGGGTCTTTCAACAGCCATTGTCTATATTATCATGGTGCTTGTCCTATTCTTAAGGCCGCAAGGCTTATTTGGAGGGAGGGAGTGAGAGAATGAAGCCATTATACAATCTACAACGCCTATCATCACCGGTACTCATGGTGTTTACCATCCTTGCCATCGTATTTCTCATCCTGCCAATGCTCTTTCAGGACTCACGAAGCTCGTTAATCATCCTTACCAATGTGGCCATCATGGCTGTTTTTGCCATGAGCTATGATCTTCTTCTCGGCTACACGGGTATCGTTTCTTTTGGTCATGTGATGTTCTTTGGGATGGGCGCCTATACCACTTCCATTCTCTTTAAGCAGGTAGCACCTACCTATAGTTCTTTAGCACTTGCAGTGGTCATCACACTGGTCCTTACAGGACTACTTAGCCTTCTCTTAGGCGTTTTTTCCCTCCGATTACGCACCCACTTCTTTGCCATGCTTACCCTGGCCGTAGCAGAGATGGTGGCTGTTTTTGCAGAGAAATGGGGGAAAATTACAGGAGGAAGTGATGGTTTTAACTATAAGAAACCAGAGCTTTTTCAGGATCGCTTGCTCTTCACCTACCTGGCCATCATTTTCATGCTGTTGATCTATCTATTGCTCCGCCGTTTTACCCTCTCTCCTCTCGGCCGTGTTCTACAGGGCATTCGTGAAAATGAACAACGGATGGAATCCCTAGGCTACAATGTCTTTTACTATAAGGTGATTATCAATGTAGTAGCAGGGATGGTAGCAGGGTTAGCAGGTGTGATGTATGCCTTATCCACCTTCCACGTGGATGTGCCAGGTGTTTTAGGAGTAGAGATCACTTTGAATCAAGCACTACTTGTCACCATTGTGGGTGGGGTGGGTACACTGATCGGTCCCATCATTGGGACGGGAATTATTGAGGTGCTACAGAATTATCTGGAATCTACCAATTTTGATCGTTGGCTCCTCTTTTTTGGCCTTGCCTTCATTATCATGGTGATCTTCTTCCCTAAAGGAATTGTGGGGACCATTACCCAACGATGGGTTGATTGGAAAGCAAAGCGCTTCACCGCTTCCATGGTTCCGCCAGGGAGCGGTTCAGAACGAGCAGAAGATATCAAAGAGTCATAGGAGGGAATTGGATGGCGGGACAGCAGATCGTTCAATCATTCGTCCTTCGTTTTGTCAAGGATGAGAATATTCCTGAGCAATGGCGGATTCGTATTACAGATGTCCAAGGTGAGAAGGAAATTGTGATGACACAGCTTGCAGAAGCGGTGGCTTATATCGAAGAGGTACTCGCTAGAATTAGTAAATGATCAAGAAGGAGATGAAGTAATGGGGAACCAGGAGTCGATTGGGATTTTGAGTACAGGCTTCTATTTGCCAGATCAGGTGATGACCTCTCGTGAACTGGCTACAGTGAGTGAGATACCTCAGGAGATTATTGAAAAGAAGATGGGAATCCTGCAAAAACCC
The DNA here is from genome assembly GCF_001049895.1 of Rubeoparvulum massiliense. Classification (GTDB taxonomy): domain Bacteria; phylum Bacillota; class Bacilli; order Rubeoparvulales; family Rubeoparvulaceae; genus Rubeoparvulum; species Rubeoparvulum massiliense. The sequence continues at coordinate 802,059 of NZ_CVPE01000006.1, read as the reverse complement.
ATACCAGGTCCAGATGATCATACTGCTCAGATGGGAATTTGGGCAGCGGAGCAGGCGATTCAACGAGCAGGGATCAGTGCAACCAAGCTTGATCTAGTGATCTATATTGGTGAAGAGCATAAGGAATATCCCCTTTGGACGGCAGGGATCTATACACAAGCGAAGTTAGGGGCTGAGCGAGCTTGGTCCTTCGATGTGGCGTTACGCTGTGGTACAACGGTAATGGCATTGAAGCTGGCGAGAGCCTTGATGCTCACAGACAATTCCATCAACACAGTATTGCTTGCTGGTGGCTATCGTAATGTGGATTTTATTAACTACAAGAATCCTCGAACCCGCTTTATGTATAACTTAGCAGCAGGGGGTGGTGCACTCATCCTCCAAAAAGGAAGAGATGAGCATCAAATTCTTGAAAGTCATATTATTACCGATGGTAGCTTCTCAGAGGATGTAGCAGTACCCATTGGCGGAACGAAGGAGCCTTTAACTCAAGAGACGCTAGCAAAGGGAGAATATTATTTAGATGTCTTTGATCCAGAGGGGATGAAGGAGCGACTAGAGGAAAAATCCCTTTCCACCTTCGTTCAAGTGGTTCAAGAGGCTGTTCGTAAAAGTGGCTATTCTGTGGAAGAGATCGATTATTTAGGAATCTTGCATATGAAGCGTTCAGCGCATAAAACCATACTGGAGCGCCTCGGTTTACGGGAGGATCAGGCGATCTATTTAGAAGAGTATGGTCATATTGGTCAGCTAGATCAGATCCTTTCTTTAGAGCTGGCTGTTCAGGAAGGACGCTTGAAGCAAGGTGATCTCGTTGTGCTCGTCAGCGCAGGCATCGGGTATGCTTGGGCAGCTACAGCGATTCGTTGGTAATTACAAAACGAGGGAGAGGGACAGCCATGCCGAAGGCTCAATTGAGTGATATTCAACTCTACTATGAGTGGCATCCAAAAGATCATGCTGATGTGATTGTATTAGTAAATGGTTTATTAACCAATTTGCGTACGTGGGATCCCCATATAGAGAGATTGAAGGAGCATTACTCTGTTCTTTGCTATGATTGCCGCGGTCAAGGCAAGTCTAATAAACCAGCAGGACCATACACCTCAATCCTTCATGCTCAGGATCTATTACAATTATTAGATCATTTACAGCTTGAACAGGTACATGGTGTGGGGATTTCCAATGGTGGAGCAGTCCTGCAAATGGCAGCCATTGAAGCTCCAGAGCGCTTTTCTTCACTTTTCCTAGCTGATACCTATCCTCAGGTTGATCGCCTCTTTTATGCAAAACTACACAGTTGGTTACAAGCCATGGAAGCAGGTGGTGGGCTGCTCCGTTTCGATGTTGCCCTTCCTTATGTCTGGGGACCACGATTTCTGGAGGAGAACTACGACCAGCTTCTGCAGTTTCGAGAATATGGAGCCAATCTGGATTCACCTGTGGCAACCTGGCTGATTCAAGGCGCTCTCCAACATGATGCTCTCTATGGATTAAAAAAGTTAACCATGCCAATTCGCTGCATCGTTGGTGAGCATGATATTCTAACACCAGCCTATTATAGTGAGCGGATCATTCACGAGGTATCTCATGGTGACCTCCGCATCATGGCAGGAGCTGGTCATGCCTCCGCTTATGAACAACCAGCAGAATTTGTTGAAGAACTGATCAATTTTCTTAATGCAGTAAAGAAGGGAGAGGTCTAGGATGGAGATGTCTAGTATGAAGTTCCTCCAATTAGACGATTGTCAATTGGCATATCACGAGCAAGGTACTGGAGAATCTACAATGGTCCTGGTACATGGGAATATTGCGAATCAGAGCTGGTGGAATCAAGTGGTCGAACCCCTCTCTGAATTGGGTAAGGTGGTCACTGTGGATATGCGTGGTGTCGGTCAATCCACACGTCCTGACGCAGGGTATGAAATTGAGCAATATGCCCACGATTTGTTAGCACTCTTGGAAATGCTGGAGACCAAGCAGGTCACCTTGGTAGGTCATTCCTTAGGTGGCGCCATTGTGATGAGGACAGCCCTATTAGCTCCTAGTATGATAGAGCGGATGATTTTAATTAACTCAGCTCCTCTCCATGGTCTGGTAACGCCAGAGGAAAACTATGCTGTCCTGTCTCTCTTAGGTAGTCAACGCCCCTTGATGGAGGCAGCATTAAAAGGGGTGGCGCCTGCAGCAGACCACCAGACTCCATTCTTTCAGCAAATTGTCGACGAGGCAATGCGTGATGCCCATGTAGTCATCCCCAATGCCCGTTCATTAGAAAAGTTTGATATTCGTCAAGAAGCTGGGAAGTTGACGATGCCTGTATATGTCATCTATGGTGAGCAAGATCTACTCGTCACGAAGGAAATGATGCAATCCACCTGCGAGCTGCTTCCCCATGGAGAGTTAATCATGTTTTCCCATATCGGTCACTCCATCATGCTCGAAGATCCTCAGCAATTTGTGCAAGTTGTCAAGAGTACGCTCATCTCTAGTTGAAATAGGAGTATGTAACAGGACTATGGATGGATCATAGTCCTATTTTTTATCGCTATTTTCCAGTCATTGATACTATTATCACAATTATCGTACCAATAATGGAAGGAATAATAGTATAATAGTGGTAGATGAACAAGGTGGAAGTATGAGGAAAAAATGAGGGATCTACATGGCGGTTACCCGGAAAGTCTATCTGCTAACGGTATTAATGATTGTCATTACCCTACTCTTCAGCTTTGCCTGGCATTACTATGAGGTTTGGAATAGTATGATTCAGCGTGAGCATCAAGCAACTGAATCACTGACTTACCTTCTAGAATTGGAACTAGGAGGAAAATCCTATGAAGAGTTGTTAGGGGAGGAGATCAGCACTCCCAATCATGACCAGGTCTTAGCTCTAAACAGACTTTTGCAGCCGATTGTGGAGAAGGTACAACAAGCATTTCCAGGCTATGGAGCAGGCTACTATGTAAAGGACCTCCAGAGCATTGTCGCCTTTGTGCCTAATTATGATGAATCTGGATTGAAGGATATTCGTCCCCAATCGGAAGCAAGAACGGTGTATCAAACCAAAGAACCCTATAAATTTCATAACTATTCGCAAACTCGGGGAGCTTATGTGATCGCTAGGATCCATCCAATTATTATTGATGGCGAAGTGATCGGTCATGTGTGGGGGAACATTACCGTAAGTGATTTCCGTACACTTTTTATGGACCGAATAGACAACATATTTTCCATTTTGATCCCGATGCTTATCATGGGTTTGATCGGAACGAAATTTATAACGTTAAAATATGAGGATAGTATAAAGCTCTTCCGTGACCGTGTTTGTAATCTAGATCTAGACTATGAAGATTCTCCTCATTTTCTCCCAGAGATGATGGAAATTTATCAATTAGTGCAGAGTAGCCACTTCCAATTAGCAGCCAGCGAGAAGCGCTTTCGTGATGTAGTAAGCGCATTTGATGAGTATGTATGGGAGTCTGGACGTGATGGTGAATATATCTATCTTTCTGAACCGGTGGAGCGTATCATAGGATTTACTCCCGACGAGCTACTAGGTAAATCTCTCAATGATAATATTCATCACGATGATCTTTCGACGGTTAAGCAAGTGATTGCGGAGAGCATCCAAGAGAAGCAAGGCTTTCAGCAGCTCCAGTATCAGCGACAGAAAAAGGATGGAAGCTGGGTTTGGCTCCAGACCAGTGCTGTAATCATCGTGGATGAGCAAGGTGATTTTCTCGGTTTCCGTGGTGCAGCCCGTGACATCTCCGAAGAGATTAAGAATAAAGAGCTCATCTACCATCTTGCCTTTACAGATCCATTGACACAGCTACCCAATCGTTCGAAACTTTATGAAGTTTTAGATGCATGGATTGAAGAAGGAGAACTGAGAGGAACCAAATTTGCTCTCCTCTTCATTGACATGGATCGGTTTAAGGTGATCAATGATTCCCTTGGACATGAGATAGGTGATCAGGTGCTAGTAGCAGCGGCACAGCGGATCAGTAGTCAACTGGGGCCAGTTGATGAATTATATCGCTTGGGTGGTGATGAGTTTATCGCATTGCTGCCAATCCCATGTGATCATACTTGCGTAGAGGCGAAGGTAGATAAGATCATTCATAGCTTCACACAACCGCTTAAATTGAATGGGCGCTCCTTATACAGTAGTGTCAGTGTGGGCATTAGCTTCTATCCTGATGATGGTCGTGATCGGACTACCTTAATTCGTAATTCTGACTCGGCCATGTATGATGCAAAGGCCAAAGGGCGTAATCAGTTCCGTAAGTATCATCACGTGCTAAATCAGCAGGTAACGCGAACTCTGCAGCTAGAGAATGAACTGAGGAATGCTTTAAAGCTGAAGCAGTTTACCCTTCATTATCAACCTCAGGTAGATGTGATGACAAGAGAAGTAATCGGAGTCGAAGCGTTACTGCGCTGGGAGCATCCAAGACATGGTTGGATTCCACCGAATCAATTTATACCTTTGGCAGAAGAGACGGGGATCATTATTCCCCTTGGGGAGTGGGTGTTACGAGAAGCTTGTAAACAGATGGTGAACTGGCTGGAGGCGGGAATTCATCCCATCAAGCTCGGGGTGAATATCTCGGCGGTACAGTTTCAGCAGAATAACTTTGTAATACTCCTCGAAGAGATTATTCAAGAGACAGGGATACCAGCTGAGCTACTGGAGCTAGAGATTACAGAACGGGTGGCCATGGACCAGATTGAACAGGTCATGGAGACCATGGGGGGCTTAAAGCAGCTTGGGGTGAACATTGCCATCGATGATTTTGGGACAGGCTTCTCTTCTTTAAATTATCTTAGCAAGTTCCCGATCTCCCGATTGAAGATTGATCAGATGTTCATCCGTCATGTGAATATGAATCCTGAGGACAATGCCATTGTCAATTCCATTATTGCATTAGCTCATACCCTTAACTTGCAGGTTGTTGCAGAGGGCGTTGAGGAAGATAAGCAGTGGAGCTATCTCTCTCAACAGCGATGTGATTATATTCAGGGATATCTTGTGAGTAAGCCTGTGCCCCCTGAACAATTACTGCAACTACTTCAAAACAGAAGCTTATAAGCTACTTATCAGAGAAGTCAGGAGGGAGGATCATCGATCCTCCCTCTGTGAATTGGAAGGAGAGTTGAACAGGGTAGGGAAGAATGGACTCATCAGACTCTAAATTGCTAACACGAATCCCGAGCAGTCGTAAGGGCTGATATTTGAAATGAGTCTGATACAGTGCAATTGCTGTCTCTTCAATCGTCTTTGGGTCCCTTGTTGCCTCCTCGAGAGTACAGCTCCGTGTCCGTCCCTTTTCATAGCTAATTTTCACATCGATAGAAATGGTCTTCGCTACTACTTTCTTCCGCTTTAGCTGCTGGCTCATCTGCAGGCTATATTGATGAATAATCCCTGCGATACGTTCCTCATCATCCACGTCGTGTGGAAATGTTCTAGAGATCCCCATACTTTTGCTCCCTTTACGCCGCATCGGGTCAACAGGAGATTGAGTCATGCCCCGTGCAGCCCAATAGAGATATTCACCTTGTTTCCCATACCAGTTCCGTAATGTTTCGATCTCAAGCTGGGCTAACTGTCCAATGGTGATGATACCACGTTGGTTTAATTTTTCACTCGTTCGTTGTCCACAGCCATGTAACTTGGAAACAGCCTGGGGCCAAAAATAGGACTGGAACTGGCGTACCCCCATCTCTACGTAGCCCCGGGGTTTTTTAACATCAGCACACATTTTTGCAATGATCTTATTAGGACCAGCTCCAATGCTACATGGAATGGATAATTCTCTTTCTAATTTATTTTGAATATAGCGGGCAATTTCCAGGGGACGTACTCCCCGTTCGACGATTTCGCTAACATCTAAATACGCCTCATCAATGGAGGCGACCTCACAGGGTGCCACCTTCGCTAGAAAGCGCATAATAGTCTGGGAGTATTTACGGTATAAGGGATGGTTGGGTCGGATAAAGATGCCATCAGGGCAACGCTCTAACGCTTCATGGTAACGCATGGTGGTATAGATTCCCTTCGCCTTCGCCTCATAGCTAGCAGCGATCACAATTCCTTTTCGTAATTTTGGATCACCAGCAATAATCACAGGTTTTCCGCGCAGTGAAGGGTCTTCACTTTGGTGTACTGAAGCGAAGAATGAGTTCATATCCACAAGAAGAACCATCACGGCTTATTCCCCCTCGCACATGCCTTTTTACTCATGCTTATATTGTAACATATATCCATGAATACTCAGCAATTGACAAAATGGGGTTCCTTCTGTAAGATTAAATACGAATGATAATCATTCTCAATTGCATGAGCGGGTACGGGGGTGAAAAGATGAAAAACTTTTTGGTACTAAAAGAGCTAACGAAGCAATATGCCCATTCACATATGCTAGCTGTGGATAACATCTCCCTTTCCCTATCCCAAGGGGAGATTATTACCCTACTGGGGCCTAGTGGCTGTGGCAAGACAACCACCCTGCGTTTAATTGCTGGATTTGAGCAACCAACTGTAGGAAGTATTGAACTGGATGGAAGAATCCTTGTGGATTCAGAGCAGTATATGCCTGCTGAAGCACGGGGGATCGGCATGGTCTTTCAGGATTATGCTTTATTCCCTCATCTCAATGTATACAAGAATGTACTCTTTGGCTTGCATCGTTGGCCAAAGAAAGATCGGCAGCAGCGAGTTCAAGCAATGCTTCGTCTTGTTGGCTTAGAGGAGTATGCAGAGCGTTTCCCACACCAACTATCAGGAGGTCAGCAGCAACGTGTTGCCTTGGCGAGGGCATTGGCACCTGATCCCAAGTTGCTTCTCCTTGATGAACCATTTAGCAATTTGGATGCAAAGCTACGAGAAAAGATGCGCGAAGAGTTGGTAAAGATTCTTCGAAGTACTGGGACAACAGCCATTCTTGTCACCCATGATCAACAGGACGCTTTCGCTGTCTCGGATCGTGTGGTTGTAATGAACGAAGGTCAGATTCTACAAGAGGGTTCCCCTTCTTCACTATATTTACAGCCTACATCACCATTTGTGGCACAGTTTTTTGGTCAGACCAACCTCATCGAAGGAGAAGTCCTTGCTGATGGTCGCTCTGTCAGGACGAAAATCGGTCAATTCTCTGTGAAAAGAAAACTGAATGCAGCAAGAGTTCAGCTAGCCATTCGTCCGGAAAATACTTTTCTGGTTCGAGAGGGTGGGATGAAAGGGATTGTGCAACGCTTAGATTATCAGGGTCCTTTTCAGACGATTTATCTCCGCTTAACAAGCAAGCAGGAATCGATTCCATGGATCGTCTATGCGCCACTCACAGAGCAGGTAAAGATTGGGGAAGAGGTAGAAGTGAAAATTAATCCTGAACTTATTCATGTTGTATAACTATCATTTTTTAGCCTATATAATGAGAATGATTATCAATATCAGTAAATGATGCTGAAGAGAAAGACATTTTCACAAAGTTATGTTATTCCATCATAGCTTTAGGAGGAGATATATGATGAAACATCGCGAGCAAAAATGGATGAGAACCTTCATTCTTGCATTTATCCTACTCAGTGCTGTGGCCTTGAGTCTCTCAGCTTGTTCAACCTCTACAGGTATAGAACCTTTAGCCCCTAAGAATGGTGAGACAAACCATGATGGAGCCCTTGAAGAATCATCGCATCGTTCTGTGCAGGAATTAGTGGTCTACTCCACGCGGAAAGAATCCTTTGTCCAACCCTTACTAGATCAATTTACAGCCGAGACCGGGATTAAGGTGAAGGCCCTTCATGGTGGAGATACAATGATCAACCAAATCAAAGAAGAGCGCAATCGTGTGCAAGCAGATATCTTAATCAGCAATGACATAGGGGCACTGGAGCACCTACGTATCGAAGGAATGTTACAAGGACTTGATCAGGTAGAGGGTATTGAGAGTATTGCACCGCAATTTCGTGCAGAGGACAACTCATGGATCGGACTTTCAGCTCGTACTCGTATTTTCATGTATAACCCAGCTTTGATCTCCGAAGAAGAGATGCCCAAAACCATGTGGGATCTAACAGATGAGAAGTATAAGGGTAAATTCGCCATTACCAATGGTGGTAACGCTAGTATGGTAGCCCAGATCTCTGCCCTCCGCTCAGTTTGGGGTGATAAGAAGACCAAAGAATGGCTCGAAAAAATTTCTACCAATGCAGGCGCTGTGATGAAGGGGCATGGCGAGATGCGTCAAGCGATTGGATCTGGAGAGTATGCTTTTGGTCTAGTGAATAATTACTATTATCATCTCCAATTACGCGAGCCCACCAATAATCAAGTGGCTGCAATCTATCCGGATCAGGGGGAAGGGGAGATGGGGGCATTTGTTAACGGTGCAGGAGTAGCAGTGATTAAGGATGGTCCACATTCGGATGCTGCCCTCCAATTTGTCGGGTGGTTGCTAAAGCCAGAAAATCAAAAGGCTTTCTCTTATCATTCACTGGAGGTACCACTTAATGCAGCCATCGAAGCAGCGCCTGAAGCCAAGCACATTTCGGAGTATCGTGTAATGGAGATGCACTTAAGTGAACTTGGACCCATGTGGGAGGAAACCCGCCAACTCATCGAGGAAGTTGGGTTTGATCTCCTATTACGATAATGCACAAAATGCGATGGTTAAAGTAATGATGAGGAGGGGAGTTCAGTGAGAACGCTACATCTCGGACTCAAGAACAATACAATAAGACGGGGAGATCGTTGGACTAGCTTTTATATCATGGGAACACTCTTTGCCACCTTGCTAGCCCTACCGGTGATCTATGTGATCATCCAGGCAGGTGGTACAGAATTTACCCGCTGGCAACGGCTGTGGAATGTTCGAATCCCCAGCTTACTTAGTAATACGCTCCAGCTCACGCTCTCGGTCACCCTAGCTGCAGTGCTCATTGGTGTTAGCCTTGCTTGGCTAGTCGAACGAGTTGAACTCCCCTTCCGCAATTTTTGGCGCTGGGCTCTTGCGCTTCCTTTGCTCATCCCTCCGTATATTGGGGCTGTGGCCTATATCATTATCCTTGGGCCAAAAGGTTGGGTGGCTAGTCTCTGGGAATCTACCATTTATCAACGCCTTGGCTGGTCCTACCCATTGCAGATTTACTCCTTCTGGGGCATCTTTTTTGTGCTCACGCTCTTTACCTATCCCTATGTTTTTATTATTACAAGTGCAGCCATTCGGAAAATTAGTGGTCATTATGATGAATTGGCAAGGAGCCATGGCTATACCACCTTCCAGCTCTTTCGCCATACCCATCTGCCTCTTTTGCAACCAGCAATCCTAGCAGGAGCCATTCTCATTTCACTATATGTGCTCTCTGACTTTGGAGCGGTGGGAATGCTTCGCTATTTAACCTTTACTACAGCCATCTATTATCAGATGGGAAGCTATGATCAAGCATCTGCTACCATTTTAAGTACTTTTCTAATTGGACTCATGTGGATCATTCTTTGGCTCAAGGTACGTCTTCAGCGTGATCATCATGTGGCACAACAGCTCCATTCCTTTCAGCCAGCTGTGCCGCTGAAGATTTCCAAGGTGGCACGAGCAGGTAGTCTATTCTTCATCTCTCTTCTCTTTATGCTCGCTTTTCTCATACCATTGGTAGTCTTTCTCTACTGGAGCTGGCAGGCTTTTCAATTAGGAAATTGGGATCCTCGCTTCTGGGAATACGCCTGGAATAGCCTCCAGATTTCCTTGATTGCAGCCATTCTCAGTGTTGTGATCGCCTTGCCGATCATCTATCTCAAGCTTCGTCAGCCAACACGCTGGAGTGAATGGATCTATGGTCTAAGCTATATTGGCTATTCATTACCAGGGATTATTGTAGGCTTAGGACTAATCTTTATCTTTAATCGCTATATTCCTTGGCTTTATCAAACACCATTCATTCTGATCATTGCTTATACCATCCGTTTTATTCCTCAAGCGATGCAGGGTGAGGAGGCATCACTGCAATTGCTTTCCCCCCGAATTGAGGAAGCTGCAAGAAGTCTAGGTCGTAAACCTTTAACAACTCTATTTACCGTGATCGTCCCGGCCATTTTACCGGGGATCCTTGCTGGTGGTGCCTTAGTCTTTGTCAGTGCATTAAAAGAATTACCAGCCACCTTGCTCTTACGTCCACCTGGGTTTGACACCCTAGCGATTCGCATCTGGGTAGAAACCAATGAAGCCCTCTACTATCTCGCAGCACCTGCTGCACTCTTTATCATCTTGATCTCCATCCTTCCCTTAAGATGGCTCCTCAGCCGCTCTACGTGATACAATAGGAGACAAAGAATGGGGATGGAGGGGAAGAAATATGCAGATCCTAGTAACGAGAAAAGTGGATGAAGAGTATCTCCAACCATTTTATCAGCGTGGTTGGCAAGTGGAAATGTGGCATGAAGCGGACCATCCCATGCCACGTACTCAATTATTGGAGTCGATTCGTCATGCCGATGGTTTATTTACGAATCTAGCTGATCCGCTAGATCAAGAGATCATTGCCGCAGGGAAGAAGCTAAAAGTGATTAGTACCATGGCGGTGGGCTTTGATAATATTCACATTCCGACAGCAATCCAAATGGGTATCCCAGTAGGCTATACGCCAGGTGTTTTGACAGAGGCAACTGCTGATCTTACATTTGCACTACTTATGGCAACAGCACGCCGTATTGTCGAAGGGGCAGAAGTGGTAAGGGAGAAGCGTTGGCCAGGCTGGGGTCCTTTTTACCTCACAGGCCAGCCCGTTTATGGACGAACTATCGGAATTATTGGTATGGGGCGGATTGGAGAAGCGGTAGCACGCCGGGCACGAGGTTTTCAGATGCCTATCCTCTATCATAACCGCAAGCGTAGAGTGGAATTAGAGCATGAGCTAGGAGCAATGTATGTGGGGTTGGAGGAGCTCTTAAGTCGCTCAGACTATGTTGTATTATTGGCTCCAGCAACGAAGGAAACCTATCATCTCATGGGACGTGACCAGTTCAAGCTCATGAAAAAAAGTGCCATCTTCATTAACGTTTCTCGCGGACAAAACGTCGATGAAATGGCACTGTATGAAGCGCTAGCCCAGCATGAGATTTGGGCAGCTGGCTTAGATGTTTATCAAGAAGAACCACTGCCAGCGGATCATCCATTCCGCCAATTACCTAATCTGCTTATGCTCCCGCATATCGGAAGCGCCGAGATCGATACGCGGGAAGCGATGGTCAAGATAACAGTGGAGAATATCTGCCGTGGTCTCGTAGGAGAGCCTCTTCTCTATACAGCCAATCCCCAAGTATATGAACGTTGATCAATTTTACATCTTCACATCTTGCTGAGGTCCTATTGTAGGGCCTCTTTTTTTACGCATCAATGGTAGAAATAATGAGAGAGTGGCTAGGATAAATAAGGCATTAGCGATTGGACTACTGAACAGAGTAAGCAGATTGCCATTAGAAATGGTAAGCGCTTGCCGTAACGACTGTTCCATCATGCCTCCTAATATAAAAGCAAGGATAAATGGGGCAGCAGGGAAATGGAACAGTCGCATCAAGTATCCTACTACTCCAAAGGCAAGTAATAGGTATAAGTCAAATGTATTAAAGCTAACAGCATAGACCCCAATAATACAGAAGAGTAGAATAAATGAAATCAGAAGCGGTCTTGGAATGAATAAGATTCGGGCTAAAAACGGGATCAAAGGTAAATTTAAGATGAGCAAAAAGAGATTGCCGAGATACATACTTGCAATTACTCCCCAGAATACATCAGGGTGCTCTACGATCATGAGTGGTCCAGGTTGAACACCAACAACAAGAAGAGCGCCCAAGAGAACAGCAGTTGTTCCTGAACCAGGAATTCCAAGGGTTAGTAGAGGAACGAAGGCACCACCAGTTGCTGCGTTATTGGCTGTTTCAGGCGCTGCTAATCCTTTCAAGTTTCCTTCCCCAAAGCTTGTTGGATCTTTTGCTATTCGTTTTTCTGTTAGATATGCGATAAAAGAGGCAATAGTGGCACCAGCGCCAGGTAGTACCCCAATAAGAAAGCCAAGGATAGAGTGGCGAGCAATGGGTCCCGATATTTCCTTTACCTCTGTTTTATCGAGGCGAAGACTTCCCATCTCCTTCTTTTCATAGGTGGGTCGTTCATGGCGATGGATAATCAGTGAAGTTACCTCAGCCAGTGCGAATAAGCCTAAAGCGATGATTAAAAAATCGATGCCTTCATATAAATACGGTGTACCAAATGTAAAGCGCTGCGTTCCGGTCTGTGGATCGATCCCAATAGTTGCCACCATCATTCCAAGCGTGGCAGAAATAAAAGCTTTTAATGTAGACCCTTCCGAAAGGGAAGAGATGGCTGTTAAACCAAGTAACATGAGGGCAAAGTACTCAATAGGTCCGAAGGTAATGGCAAGCTTGGCCATGGAAGGTGCAACGAGCATTAATGCAACCACACTAAAGGTTCCACCACTAAAAGAAGCGATGGCAGCGATAGCGAGGGCTTTGCCTGCTTTCCCCTTTTTTGCAAGAGGGTAACCATCAAAAGCGGTTGCTACGGTGCCTGCTACCCCTGGTGCATTAAGAAGGATAGAAGAGGTGGACCCCCCAAAGATTGCTCCATAGTATACACCTGCCATACAGATGAGGGCCGAGGCAGGTTGCATCCCATAACTTAAAGGAATCATGATGGCGATTGCGCTAATTGGTCCAAGGCCAGGCAACATCCCAATAATTGTTCCGATAAAGACTCCAAGAAATGCGTAAAGAATGTTTTGCCATGACAAGGCTACTTCAAATCCATAGATGATATTATTGATTGTCTCCATGATTTACCACATCCTACACCATATTTACAAGGGTAAGATCCCCTGAGGTAATTGAATCTGTAATAAATAGTTAAAAGAGAAGTAAATAATAATAGAAAAGAGCAGTGCAGTGATGATGTTAACTCGCCATCTTTTATAACCCAGGAGACGAGCGATCAAAATAAAAAATAGGATACTACTAATCAAAAAGCCAATCCACTCAAGTAAGAGGATATAGAATAGCATAACGAGGGCAATGAGGAGAAGGAAGGCTGTATCTTTACTGCTGACAGCTTCTTCACCCTTTCTTTTTTGAAAAAAGAGGAGAATAGCTAAGAAAAGCAATAGATAGCCTAAAGATTTTGGAAAGAGATCAGCATCTACAGTGGCATAGGGATAGGCTGGTAATCGATAGCTTGCATATAGAAAGAGGACAGCAATGACCATTAATATGGCAGCAAGTTTTTGATCTATTGAACGGAGCATTTAAGATTTCACCTCTCGAAAGAAGAGGGGGGGATGCTAACTACATTCCCCCCTTTCTAGTGATTGAACAAGCTATTGAGCAAGATTTAACTCTTCCATTAGCTGACGTAAGATTTCATATTCTTGATCAAGGAACTGGCCAAATTCAGAGCTACTCATAAAATAGTTTTGCCAGCCGTATAAGTTTATCTGTTCTTGCCAAGCGGGTGTATCCATCATCGCCTTAATACTCTCTTCATAAAAAGCTACAGCGCGTGGGTCCATATCAGGCGGTCCCATTAATCCACGCCAGACCACAAATTGATCATTAATTCCTTGTTCGATCAATGTGGGGAATTGAGATATTATATCGCCTTCTAATCGTTCAGGTGCTGTGATGGCGAGGACACGAACATTACCTGCCTTCGCTTGCTCTGCTGCTTCAGCTAGTCCTGTTGAATAGACATCAACTTTATTACCCAGTACCATTCCCATTCCGCCACCATCTTGTGCGGAGACGTATTTTAATTTCTTCACATCAACACCAGCAGCCTTCATTGCTTTTACGAATTGCATATGATCCATGCTACCCGGTGAAGAGGTTCCTACGATGGAGATAGATGTGGGATCAGCTTTAAGCACTTCAACTAGATCATTGATTGTTTGATAGGGGGAGTCTGCTTTGACTACGAAAGCACCATAGTCAGCAATAATGCCAGCAATGGGTGTGAAATCTTGATGCTTTAGATCCGATTGACCGTTTAACGGAACAAAGAGAATCGGTGGAGAGGTGATAAAAAGTGAATGATTATCACCCTTTTTACTGTGGATATATGCCCAGCCTACTGCACCACCACCACCAGGCTTGTTCATAACAGCCATTCGTTTAGTGATCAGTTTTTCTTCCTCAAGGACTTTTGATACAGCACGTGCGGTGGTATCCCAACCGCCTCCAGCACCTGCAGGTGCAACTAGTTCAATAGGTTTTTGCGGTTTCCATTCCCCTTCCGTTTGGTTTGAAGGGCTTGCTTGATTACACCCTGAAAAAATCAAGATAAAGCTACTAAGCATGAGGAGCATTTGGGTAATTCGAGTTTTCATAGTAATCCTCCCAATCCATGTAATCGTTTACAAAACTAGCTATATTCAAATTATTACAAAAAATAAAAATATGTCAACAATTAAACATAAAAGGAAAAAAATAAAAAATAGATTGGCAAGGTAAATAATATTGAAAACAATTTTAAATAAGAAACTATTATAAATTGACAGCGATTATTCATGTACTACAATAGAAATATTAGAATAATATTGGATCTAAATTTGGCCGCACTTTACATAGAAATGCAGGTGGTATGCTTGAAGCAACGGGAAAATGAAATGAATATCCATGAGGAATTGCAACGAGATTTAGAGCAATTACGAACAGAGAATGCTCGGAAGGAAGCAATACTTCAAGATTATTTACGTAATTTAACCGATATAAAATCTGCCCTCGATGAAGCAGCAATCGTGGCGATGACAGATCTATCTGGGCGAATTACGTACGCCAATGATAAATTTTGTGAAATATCAAAATATCCTCGTGAAGAGCTGATTGGAAAAAATCATCGCATTATCAATTCAGGGTATCATCCCAAATCATTTTTTAAAGATATGTGGCAAACGATCCTTGAGGGTCGGGTCTGGCGCGGAGAGATCCGTAACCGTGCCAAGAATGGCTCCTTCTATTGGGTCTATACAACTATCGTGCCATTCCTCAATGATCATGGTAAGCCCTATCAATTCGTCTCCATTCGTTTTGATATCACAGATAAAATAGTAGCTGAAGAAAAGCTGCGCGAGGCATTTAAAAAAGCTTTGGCTGACCGAATTATTCAGAGTATGCCCATTGGGCTATTTGTCCTTGATCAAGACATGCATGTTCGTTCCGTTAATTATGAAGGCTCAAAAATCTTACATGTGGCAACAGAACGGCTTCTTCATCAATCTTTGGATAGATTTGCAGCGAAGCTTTATGGTGAAATTTTGCGGAGAATGAGCAATTGGGATCAAAAATCCACGATACAATTTGAGTTTGAACAAGCGTTAGACCACCGGATCTATACGGTAAGAATGACCCGACCTCAACTATTTGATGAGATGGATGGTTCTTATCTTATTACGATGGAGGATATTACAGAACGGAAAGAAGCAGAGGAGACCATTAATTTCATGGCTTATCATGATGAGCTCACAGGCCTAGCTAATCGTCGAGCTTTGATGGAGCAGATTCAAAAGCAAACCAGCGATACCCAGAATCATCAATTTGCAGTAATCTTACTGGATTTAGATCGCTTTAAAACGATCAATGATTCACTAGGTCATGGTGTTGGTGACAATATTCTTCAACAGACTGCTGAGAGAATGAAAGCAGGAGTACCAGCTGATTCCATGATTGCTAGGATGGGTGGCGACGAATTTGTGGTGTTGCTTTCACAAATGGGTCAAAAAGAAGAAGTGTGTAAAATCGCCGATCGTCTTATTGAGGTACTTGAGGAACCATTTTTCGTAGAGGGTGCCACCTTTCACTTATCTGCAAGCATGGGAATTTCCTTCTATCCTCGTGATGGTCAAGATGGAGAAACTCTAATCAAACATGCTGATATCGCTATGTACCGTGTTAAGGATCGAGAAGAGAAGAGTTATCGTTTTTATACAACTAGTCGTAATGAAGTTTATGAACAGCTCATCCTTGAAAATGAATTGCGGGAAGCCATTGAGCAAGATCAATTTAGTCTCTATTATCAACCACAGGTGGATACTAGCACTGGGAAGGTGGCAGGCTTTGAAGCGCTCATTCGTTGGATTCATCCAACAAGAGGAATCGTTCCACCGCTGGACTTTATTCCACTGGCAGAAGAGACAGGCTTGATTGTGCCAATTGGTGAAATGGTGATTGAGAAGGCATGCAAACAGCTTGCCCTTGTTCAAGCCCGTGGTTATCAACCACTACCTGTGGCGGTCAATCTTTCTATCCGTCAATTTCGTCAGGCTAATCTTGTACAACATATTGCTGAAGTAATCAAGAAGACAGGGATTGATGCCAAGCTATTGGAACTAGAGATTACGGAATCATTAACCCGCGATGTGGATCATACGCTAAAGGTTATGAAGGAACTGCAGCAGTTGGGTGTTCATATGAGTATGGATGACTTTGGAACAGGATATAGTTCCCTCTCATTAATCAATCAACTACCCATCTCTAAATTGAAGATCGATCAATCCTTCATTCGCTCCATGGTGGAAGAGCGTTCATATCAAACCATTGTATCCACCATCATTGTGATGGCGAAGCATCTTAACATGCGCACTGTGGCAGAAGGGGTTGAAACTCAAGAGCAATTGCGCTTATTGATGGAGTATGACTGTGATTTGATCCAAGGCTATTTATGTAGCAAACCAGTTCCTGCAAAGGAAGCTCTCTGTTTTTGGGAGGAAAATGAAAGCTTATTATGATGAAAAATTGAAGAAACAATAAAAAAATGCGGGACTCATCCCCGCATTTTTCACTCCATCATCTATGTTTACTCCTGATTGGACTCGCTGCTCTCCGATGTAGGCATCGGATTATTTTGTGCATCAGCTTGCTTTCGTGTCTCCTTCAGCTGAGCCTTACTCACAGCTTCAAACCGTTCTTTCCAAGTTTTCACTTCCTGCTGCAGCTGGGAGATTTTGCGTTGCAGACGATACTGACGAAAAATTCCAAACGATCCGACCATGATGCCACCGAGTAAAACGGAGGTTAGAATCACGATAATCAAGGGAACGGTTGCTTCTGTATATAGAAAATTGACTTCCACATTCTCCACATTGGCAACAGCAAAGACGGCAATCAATAAAGTGAAGAGTAAGCCAACAATAATACCCCATTGAGCTTTCATCAAAGTATCACTCCTATTCTATCTTCAACTGTACCTTATTGTACCATGTTGGAAGTGGCGATGGTGTGGCAATTTGGGAAAAGATTACGGTGGGTCATTGGCAGAGTGAATCATCTCATGGTAGAGTGAGAAGAAGAGAATATTAAAAGGAGTTAAAGGTGTGAAGATATCGATGGAACCATTACGTAAAGTGAGCTACTTCGTGATTCTTGTTTGTATCGTAAGCAGCTCTTTTATCATTCCTGTGGCTGCCACAGAAGGTACAGAGAGTTCTAAGCACTCCCAGCTGTCGTCAGTATTCATGGAAGAATGGACGAAATATCGCCAAGCTCTACAGAACCAAATGCTACATCCTAATATTAGATCTTTCAAGGCTGAGCAGACTGGTGATAAACTACAACCAGTTACAGCTCCAATAACCAATAATCTTTTACTTCTTGTTAATAAAGTGAACGAATTACAGAAGAAGTATGTACCCAGTGATCTTGTCATCCCAAATGTACGCTTCCCCTTCAGTGAAAATCTTGAGAAAAAACAATTACGAGAACCAGCAGCACAAGCATTGGAAGAGCTTTTCAATGCAGCTGAACAGGATGGGATTACGCTTTATGCTGTCTCAGGCTATCGTTCGTATCAACGTCAGGAAGTACTCTTTGCTTATAATGTAGATACGAAGGGCTTTGTGGAAGCGAATCGTGTAAGCGCCCAGCCAGGCCAAAGTGAGCATCAATCTGGGTTAGCCATGGATGTTTCAGGTGCTTCCATTAACTTCGCCCTTGAAGAGGAGTTTGCTCATACCCTTGAAGGAGAGTGGGTAGCTCAGCATGCTCATGAATACGGCTTTATCATCCGCTATCCAAAGGATAAAGAAGAGATTACAGGCTATCAATATGAGCCCTGGCATCTTCGCTATGTAGGAGTAGAGATCGCCACCATCATTCATGAAAAAGGGGTTACCCTCGAAGAGTATCTAGCTACTCATGTATTGGCTCAAGAGATCGTTCAACTGCTGCATGCTGTTACGAATCCATTATGATAAGCAATTAATATTGAAGAATAAAAAATGGGGCGTCCAGAAGTCAGCTTTCACTGACTTTCTGGACAGCCCCATTTTTTATACCTTATTATGAACGAAAGCTATCAGGGAAAATATTAAGATCAATGTTCCAAATCACTGGGAGTACAAAGTAGATTAGAGTTGCGATGATAATCATCGAAATGATATTAATCCAGAAGCCTGTCTTAGCCATATCCTTAATCTGTAGATATCCAGAACCGAAGACTACTGCATTCGGAGGTGTAGCTACAGGAAGCATGAACGCACAGGATGCTGCCAGTCCAGCAGCCACCATTAATGCATAAGGATGGACGTTCAAGGCAAGGGCAAGGGAAGCCATAATAGGGAACATCATGGTAGCCGTTGCTGTGTTAGATGTAATCTCAGTCAAGAATGTTACGAGTCCAGTAACCAACAAGATTACCAAGAAGAAGTTCAAGCCTTCTAAGCCGATCAATTGGTTACCGATCCACTCGGATAAGCCTGAGCCCTTAAAGCCAGCAGCAATAGCCAATCCACCACCGAATAGGAGAAGGATTCCCCATGGTAGATCCTTCATATTCCCCCAGTCAAGGATATTCTGAGCCTTGTTAGAGCGTGCAGGGATAATAAAGAGGATGACAGCGAAGAGGATCGCGATCATGGTATCATCCACTTTAATTCCTTTACTCTCTAACAATGCATTGATGACAAAATCACGGAAAATCCAGCTTAGTGCAGCTAAAGCAAACACGATAGCAACGATTATCTCTTCATAGCTCATTTTGCCTAGTGCGGTTTTTTCCTGACGAATGAGAGCTTTACCACCTGGAATTGCTTTCACCTTAAGCGGGAAAGCGATCTTCACAAGATAAAACCATGCAACAAAGAGCAGAATTGCAGCCAATGGTGTACCAAACATCATCCATTTAGCGAAGGAGATCTCAACACCATAGAGTGTGCTTACCTGTGAGGCAAAAATGGCATTGGGTGGTGTACCGATTAATGTACCTAAACCACCAATGGAAGCAGCGTAAGCAATGGCAATCATGATTGCCTTCCCAAAGTTTTTCTCTAGCTCTTGATTATTATGCTTTGAAGTTTCAGAGATTTGATAGATAATGGCCATTCCAATGGGAACCATCATCATGGCTGTAGCTGTATTGGAGATCCACATGGAGAGGAATCCAGTGGCCACCATGAAGCCCAAAATAATCATCTCTGTACTTGTTCCAATCACTGAAATGATGGAGAGGGCGATCCGTTTGTGTAGGTTCCAACGTTCCATGGCAAGGGCGATCATAAACCCACCCATAAACAGAAAAATCGTTGGGTCACCATAGGATGAGGTGACTGCTTTCGTCCCGAGAGCCCCTGTTAGTGGAAAGATAATGATCGGGAGTAGGGAAGTAGCAGGAATCGGTATCGCTTCTGTGATCCACCAGGTTGCAATCCACAGAGTGCCAGCTAGGACAGCTCGTGCTTCTGGAGTCATTCCTGCTGGTTCAATAACAAACATAAAAATAATAAAGAGTGTTGGCCCTAAAAGTAAGCCAAGACGTTGACCAAAGTTTAAGGAGCGCGTTTTGTTTTTCATATTATTGCCGCCACCAGAACCGGTGGTATTTGAATTATGGCTAGGTTTAGTAGTTTTGCTCATTGATTCGGGTGTAGTATCTGGCTTCACGAAGAAACGAAGTAATTTCTTTGTCTCATCATGAATATCCCACATCCGATTCCAAACTTGTACAATCCCTTGTTGAATCAAACTGAATCCCTCCTATTAATAAAATGTATTCGCTTTCATAAGCGATTGCCCCAGAAAATAAAGATTGGAACTGAATCAAAGAGCGTCGTAACACTGTCCTTCGATCAACGTATCATATTCGACAAAAAATAATAAAAAATGTCATACTATTAAATTAATAGAGTTCACAAACTGTGTCAAGATCTTTTTTAAATATTTAAACTGTTATAAAACAGAAAAATCTTCATGGTATTCATTGGCATACCTCAGAATCATCTAGAAAATCAGGTGTTGAGAGATAAGATTGACTAAATATACATAGAAATGTAATATTATAAATATCCTTATACATCTTAGAAAGGCAGGCTATTGTGTTATGGAGCATAGGGGTATCATCATCACAAGAAAGATTTAAGCATCCCCCTATGAGGATGCTTTTTTACTATCACTATTGTCACCTATGACTTACAATACTAAGATAGTAGGGTATTACTTTTTTTATAGCAATTATTTACTTGTAATTGATGAGGAGATGGTACAAATATGACAACGAGAAAAAATCAGAAATGGAGTAACGTAGACTTTGTTTTGATAGTGGTAACGGCAGCGCTCTATGCTGTAACACTATTAATAACTGCGTCTTTGAAAATAGGCCCTACGCCAATCCGACCTGCCAATGCTTTACAGCCTGTATTTGGCATGTTCTTTGGTCTACCTGGAAGTATTGGCTTGGCTTTTGGTAATTTAGTCAATGACATGTTTACAGGTATGCCACCACATGCCATGATCCTGGGCTTTATCACGAACTTTCTAGGTGGATATATCGCATATAAAGCAGTGAGTCATCCTGCCTTAGCTACGAAGAAAAGCTGGATTGAATACTACATATTTGTTACCTTGATTGCATCAGCTATCATTGCAGGATCTGTTTATATCAATGTATGGTTAGGCTTAACCTCACCAGCCATCGCTGCTTTTTTAATCCCCAATATCTTTTTAAATCAGTTTTTTGCCACAGCCATCCTTGGACCAGTGCTTATTAAGTTTTTATACCCATTTGTAAAGCGCTCAGGATTATATCGCGGTCGTTCAGTGAAATAAAAGATGTGTGAGAAGGGGAGAACTTGAATGGAAATGAAGCCCATGATTATAGTTCAAGGTTTATCCTGGAAGTACCAAGATATGACAACATGGGCGCTCCAAAATCTGACATGTACCATCGCTTCAGGAGAGGTCGTGGCAATCACAGGTGCCTCTGGTGCTGGTAAATCCACTCTTCTCCTTGCGATTGCTGATCTAATCCCTACGAATTACCATGGAGAATTAGAAGGCTCTGTGGAAGTGCATGGCTCCATGGGGATCGTCTTTCAGGATCCGGAGTCACAATTTCTTGGCATGACTGTGGAAGAAGAGATTGCTTTCGCCCTAGAAAATCTAGGTTGGAATGATGAGAGGATTGAAGGTCGAATCAAAGAGGCTCTAGATTTGGTAGGATTATCAGGATTTGAGCACCGGTCCCCCTTTAACTTATCTGGTGGGGAGAAGCAGCGGGTTGCTATTGCCAGTGCTTTGGCGATGGAACCAGAGATTCTACTATTAGATGAGCCAACGTCGGAATTAGATCCTGCTGGAGCAAAGCAGATTTTTGAACTTGTTAAACGTTTGAAAGTAACGGGGATGACCATACTCATCGCAACCCATGCGCTCGAAGAGATCGCAGGTGTAGCTGATCGAATCATGTTACTTAACCAGGGGCGTGAGCAGTTCTTCTTAGAGCCAGCCAGTTATTTTAGAAATTCCACACTTTTGCAAGAATCAGGATTGACTATACCAGAACCCTTTCAGTTCTACCATTGGTTACTTCAACAAGAGATTATCCCTAGTGATAGCCCGCTCCCAACAGAATTGAAAGCATGGGATCAACTTCTACTTCCTGACAGGAAGGAGGTCAAGTGATGGAACCCATTGTGAGGCTAGAGAATGTACACTACCATTATTCTTCAGAAGGAACGGGAGTACTTCATGGCATTTCACTTTCCATCTACCCAGGGGAATTCATCGCCTTGATCGGCGGTAATGGATCTGGGAAAACAACGCTTGCAAAGCATTTCAATAGTTTATATCAGCCTACCACAGGTCACGTATTTATTGAGGGTAAAGCGAGTGAGGAGCTAAAGCTTGCACAAGTAGCATCTTCTGTTGGCTATTGCTATCAGAATCCTGATCATCAGATTTTCCAATCGACCATTGAAGAAGAAGTGGCCTATGGTCCGAAGAATTTAGGATTGTCAAATGAGGAGATTGAAAGACGTGTAACAGCCGCCCTCCAAGCTGTTCATTTAGAGAATCTTCGTCATGAAGCGCCATTCTTTCTCGGTCGTGGAGAACGGCAAAAAATAGCTGTCGCCTCCATTCTCGCCATGGAGCCACGCTTGATCGTATTAGATGAACCAACGACAGGCTTAGATTATTGGGGCGCCCGTCAATTAATGCAGGTGGTCGATGAGCTTCATCAGAAGGGACATGCCATTCTCTTCATCACTCATGACATGGAGCTGGTTGCTCAGTATGCAAAGCGCGTCATCGTCCTTCATGAGGGGCAGGTGGTTTTAGACGATACCCCACGAGCTGCCTTTGCGCAGCCAGACAAACTGGCATTGGCGCAGGTTGAACCTCCTACACTGGTGCAGCTCGCCCTACGATATCATATCGATCCACTACCCATGAATCTAGTAGAGATGCAAGCATGGTGGCTTCGTGCATGGAAAGGAAGGGATTCCAATGGAACCTCAGGTTGAGATGCTACAAGGAGGTTCTTCCATACCAACAAAGATCCATCCTAGCTTAAAGATGCTGCTTTTTCTTTTTTTAAGCTTGTTACCCTTTGTCTTTCAAGCGCCCTATGTGCAGCTTACTCTCTTTTTCTGTAACTTGATCCTCGTTACATATCTAGGGTGGAAGCGCTCACTCTTTTTTCTCTATCTTGTTTTAGGTATTATCGGTGGCGTTATGACAGGAATCCTCTGGCTTCCTTTTATCCATGAAGGAGCGGTGCTAGTTCGCTGGCAGTTGCCCGTAGTAATGTATGAGCTGACCATCACCGATATAGGGGTAGCCTGGGCATTTGGTATGGGTCTACGAATAATGAATATCGTCCTGCTTTCGATATTTTATTTTTATACAACCTCCTCTCGGCAGCTGGTGATTGCCCTACGTGGTATAGGAATCCCATTCTCTATCAGCTATTTACTATCCTTAGTGATCCGTTTTATCCCAATGCTGAAGCATGATTTACAGGTAATTAAGGAAGCGCAAATGGTACGAGGATTACAATTTGAAGAAGGTGACTGGAAGGAGAAGCTGAAAAACTACAGTCGTCTCTTTGTTCCCTTGATCATTAATACCTTGAAGCGTGTGCAGTTAATGGCGAATGCCTTAGATAGTAAAGGGTTCCGTTTTCGTAATAAGCAGCATCGTTTCTATCGGTCCCCTGGCTGGCGAACCTATGAATGGCTAGGAGCATTGCTCATGCTGATCATCTTTGTTGCTCTCGTATATGTTGCGAGGATTCATCCTAGTCACTTTGGGATTCTATTAGACTATCGTGTATAGGATCAGTTATACTAAAGAAAGAAATCGATAGCTTTGTGGTAAGGTCATTCGATATGAATGTTAAAAGGGAAGTAGGTGTAATTCCTACACGGTCCCGCCACTGTATACGCTAGAGATGCTCCAAATGCCACTGTCCATAAAGGATGGGAAGGTGAGTATTCTCGCTAAGCGTAAGTCAGGAGACCTGCCTTACCAGCTCTGTGAATCCTTCGAGGAAAAGGTGATACAGGTGACTGCCATAAAAAGCTTTGCAAAACTAGCATCATGAGATGCTTTTGCAAGAGATGGTGACACCCTGTTCTCCTCGAGGAGAACTTTTTTTATTTAATAGGTAGAGGAGGATTTTTATGAAGAAGCGATACTGGTTAGGCCTAGTATTATTGCTGATGATGACACTTGTCTGGCTTCCTGGCTGTGGAAGTAATGGAGAAAGCACTACGGCTGATCAACCAAAAGAAGCTCAGCCTGCAGTAGAATCAGAAGCATGGACACCTGTAGAGATAACAGATGCGCTAGATCAAAAGCTTGTGATTGAACAGGAGCCAAAGAGAATTGTTTCCACCATTCCTAGTAACACAGAGATTCTCTTTGCGCTAGGCGCAGGTTCCAAGGTGGTGGGTGTCTCTGATTGGGATAACTATCCTGAAGAGGTAACTTCCATTACGAAGATCGGAGGAATCGATCTCAATATTGAAGGGATCATGGCATTAGCACCTGATTTGGTCTTCGCTCATCAATCTAGTGCAACGGCATGGGCAGATGGGCTAGAGCAATTGCGACAAGCGGGGATCAATGTGGTGGTGGTTAATGACGCAACCTCCTTTGATGAGGTATACCGCTCCATCGAAATGGTAGCACAGGCCATTGGTGAACCTACAGAGGGGGAGCAACTGGTCACTAGCATGAAGGAGCAATTTGCAGAAATTGAGAAAAAAGCAGCTTCCATTCCAGAAAATGAACGTCCCAAGGTCTGGGTTGAAATCTCTGAGGACTTATACACAGCAGGCAGTGGTACCTTCATTGATGAGATGTTGAAACTATTACATGCAAATAATATTGCAGGAGATCAAGCTGGTTGGTTCCAATTGAATGAAGAGGATGTCATTGTTCGTCAGCCTGATATCATCTTAAGTACTTATGGCTATTATGTTCCCAATGCAAAGGAATTGATCCTTGCCCGTACTGGGTGGGGGCATATTCCAGCCATTCAATCAGGCCAAGTCTATGATGTGGATAGTGATATGGTGACTCGTCCTGGTCCTCGTCTCGTGGATGGTGTCATCGAGATGGCAAAGGTTCTCTATCCTCAGTTGTTCAATGAGTAAAATCAATAGAAAGAGAATCAGGGTTACGCCATATTTAATCGCTACCCTCGTGGTGACACTCAGCTTTTTCCTCGGTATCAGTCTTGGGAGTGTCACCATCCCTCTTAACGAGATCAGTAAGGTGATATCTCATCATCTTCTGTCAGGGGGACCGACACCTTCAGAGGCAACCTATGATTCCATCGTATGGGATGTTCGTTTACCTCGTGTCACCTTGGCTTTCTTGGTGGGATCGGCATTGTCCATGGCAGGTGCAGCCTTCCAAGGCTTACTTCGTAATCCCCTCGCTGATCCATATACATTAGGGATCTCTTCGGGTTCTGCACTGGGTGCTGTATTGGTCATCTACTTTGCGTGGCAGCTTCCATTGCTTGGGGCATTTACCTTGCCGTTAATTGCCATTGCTGCAGGGTTTATTACCATGCTCTTGGTTCTCTTTTTTGCTCGACTGGTACAACGAAATATGGCGATGGAGACCATTATTCTAACAGGGATTATTTTTAGCTCGTTTCTAGGCTCATTACTCTCTTTAACGGTCGCCCTTTCCGGTGATGAGTTACGCCAGATTATCACTTGGCTTATGGGAAGCGTCTCCATGCGGGGATGGACTTATGTCTCCTTGATCCTGCCATTTTTTATCTTGGGGTCCATACTTCTCATGTTCAATACACAGGAATTAAATCTTCTCACCTTCGGTGAGGAAACAGCACAGCAGTTAGGCGTTCATACCCAACGTCGTAAGCTACTCATTATGATCGCCGCTTCAATTATGACAGGGGCTGCGGTAGCTGTTGCAGGCACCATTGGTTTTGTGGGGCTGGTTATTCCGCATATGGTACGTTTGATTTGGGGAGCAGATCATCGCCAACTTTTACCCCTCTCGGCTCTATTTGGAGGCAGCTTTCTCATCCTCGCGGATCTACTTGCTCGTACCATCATTTCACCTCGAACTCTGCCAGTAGGTGTCATCACCGCCTTGATTGGCGCACCTGTCTTTGCCTATATTCTGTATCGTCATCGTACGAAAGGAGGGAGACAAGGTTGATTAAGGTGGAGAATGTTAGTGGAGGCTATGATGAACATATCATTGTGAAGGATCTCTCCTTTCAGGTTGATTCCGGGGAGATTTTAGGGATCCTTGGTCCCAATGGTAGCGGGAAAACAACATTGCTCAAAATGATCTCCGGTCTCCTCCCTGTTGCCAAGGGAACGATTCAGGTGGCTAATCGAGCTCTGACTACGTATTCCCCACGGCGTTTAGCCCAGTTGATCGCTGTGTTGCCCCAAATCTCTTCCACCACCTTTCAATACTCCGTGCAAGAGACGGTGGCGATGGGAAGATATCCTTATCAGCGTGGACTTTTTCATTCCTGGCAGGAGCAGGATGAAGCCATTGTTCAACAGGCCATGGAAGTGGCAGATGTATGGCAATTTCGCCAATGGACCTTGGATCAATTGAGTGGTGGCGAACGTCAGCGGGTCTTTTTGGCTCGTGCCCTTGCTCAACAACCACGGATTCTTTTACTAGATGAACCGACAAACCATTTGGATATTCACCATCAAGTGGGGATGCTCAATCTCCTCCATCAATGGTCACGGGAGAAGGAGATGACCATTGTTGCCATTTTTCATGACATTAATCTAGCTAGTCTCTATTGTGATCGCTTGCTTTTACTCCATGATGGAAGAGCTGTGATCCACGACAAACCAAGTAATGTGGTGGATGTCAGTCGTTTTCAAGCCATTTATGAGGTGCAATTGCAACGGGATGAACATCCTACTCAACCGCGACCGCAGATTACCATCTTACCCACACTCCATGATAAGCTGAGCATCGATTGGAAGCTTGAGCAACTCAAGGAGAAGATTACAGCTGATTATGTATGGGTCGAAGCACCTCAAGCTCTTCGTACCCTTTCCTCCGGTGTTTTAGGTGCAGGGATAGGCTGGCGTACGGATTTTGTCAATTGGCGTGTTCCCCTCCAATATCATTGTGCCCATCCAGATGAGGATATGCTTCAATTCATCCACCAATTGGGCTGTGCTGAGCATGAGACAGTGGGGATGATGACAGCAGTCTCAGTTGAACAGGTTGTTACGCAAACCTTGTGCGATGATGGGATCACAGTCCGCTGCTATACCACAGCAGGCGTAGGGAGAGCTTTGAATATCGCGAATGTAGACGAACATCTAAGTGAGCCAGAAGGGGTTGGGACCATCAACACATGGATCTTTATCGATGGTCATCTCCCTGATGAAGCGCTGGTGCAGGTGATGATGACAGCTACAGAGGCCAAGGTGAAGGCAGTACATGATGCAGGCGTAGTCGATTATAAGACAGGGGAACCTGCTACTGGTACAGCCACTGATAGCTTGGTAGTAGCAGCAACCCAGCAAGGGCGCCATCTTCCCTATGGTGGGCCCATTACACCGCTAGGCTGCTTGGTTGCCCGTGTTGTATATCAAACGATTCAACAAGCGATTAAAAACTTGAAAAAAACAGAGCATGAAGAGGATTGAGTCGAAAGAAGAGTGATGCGAAATAGACATCACTCTTCTTCATTATTTCTGGTCAGTTTGTAGCTTGGAGAGAATGGAGTTGATAGCCTGAAGTGATCGGTCAAGCTCCTCTAAATCTACCTCATCCAGTACAGATAGCTTTATTTTTAAACTGTTTTGCATGCTTTGCTTTTTTTCAATTAGCAGTTGATGTCCCTTTTCTGTTATCTGTAAGAAGATATAACGCCGATCCTTCGTAGAATGGATGCGCTCCACGAGCCCATGCTGAATCAACTTATTAATGAGCGGTGTTAGATTGGATTTTAAGATGGAGAGACGATTGCCCAATTCTGTGGTATGGATAGGGCCTATTTTGTCAAGGGTAATTAGAATATGAAGATGAGTTGGTGTTAAATCGGTCTCTTGTAAGCACGTCATGGGGTGAAATAGTCGCTTATTGATCAAAGGGAAGATGGTGAGCATATTCACCACGATATTATCGAGCTTCGTACTCATATTTATCCTCCTTAGCAACATTTACATGGGTAGAAAAATGAAAAATAGAACTTGGCTACTTTCCTTCTTTAAATGGTTATGATAGAATAACTGTTGTTCAATTATAACATATTCGTCCTCATTTTGCAGGGCATTATGAGGATGGTAGAGATGTAGAGGTGAGCGTGTTGACCAATAACATCATTGAGGTACGTAATTTTACCAAGCAGTATGGCGATTTTACTGCCGTTGATCATATCTCTTTTGATGTGGAGGAAGGAACGATTTTTGCATTTCTTGGCCCCAATGGAGCAGGAAAATCAACAACCATTAATACCCTTTGCACCATCATTGAAAAGACAGAAGGAGAGATGCGGATCAATGGGCATGATGTGGCGGAGCAGAAGGCCTTGGTACGCAAGGATATAGGGATTGTCTTTCAAGAATCTACATTGGATACTCGTTTAACCATCGAAGAGAATCTAAAGCTCCATTGTGATTTTTATCAGGTGCCAGAGCAGAAGGTGAAAGAGCGCATCGACTTTGTTTTAGACTTGGTAGATTTAGTCGACTGGCGAAACTCCACGGTGGGAGCATTATCAGGTGGGATGAAACGACGAGTCGAGATCGCCCGTGGTCTTGTCCACTTTCCTCGTGTGCTCTTTCTAGATGAGCCTACAACAGGTCTTGATCCGCAGACTCGGGCGAATATCTGGGGCTATATTACCAAGCTACAGAAGGAGCAGAATATCACCATCTTTTTAACAACTCACTATATGGATGAAGCGGAAATTTGCGATAAGATTGCGATCATGGATCATGGTAAAATCGTAGCCTATGATACAGCCACAGGACTTAAGGAGAAGTATACAAAGGATAGTATCAAGCTGAAGGTAGCTTCACATGATCCATTGGAAGCATATCTCCATGAGCATGAACTGGAATTTATATTGAAGAATGAATACTACACCATCTATCCGCCTACTTTATCGAGCGGACTAGATCTGATCACACAGTTTAAGGATTCCATTTTGGACCTTGAGGTGAATAAGGGTACATTAAACGATGTATTCTTGAATATTACAGGTCGGGAGATTAGGGGGTAGGATGATGCGAGCGATTAAAGCAATCTGGATACGTAATATGAAGAACTTCGTGCGGGATAGAATGCGTTTATTCTTTACGATTTTTATGTCATTCTTTTTTTTATTCATCTTTTCCTTTGTGATGGAGTCTACCATTAAAGGCATCGTGGAAAATCCAATCACCTATCTCATCTCAGGAATAATTATTATGACTGTCTTCCAAGCTGCGCTGAACAATTCCATGAATACAATTGATGATGTGGCGAGTGGTTTCATGCGGGAAATTATTGTGGCCCCTATTCAACGCTGGCAAATTTCTGTAGGGCAGATTCTCTCTTCTGCAACCATTGCGCTATTACAAGGGATCATTGTTGTGATTGTGGCGTTATTTATGGGTTTGACCCTTACTCTCCTTCAATTTGTTGAGATGATCCTGGTTATGCTACTCGTTGGAGTTACCTTCGCTTCCATTGGACTTTTTCTTGCAACCTTGGCGAAGTCATCTACAACCTTTCAACTATTAATCTCGATCGTGGTTTTACCATTAACCTTTCTATCGGGGGCATATATCCCAACCACAGTATTACCTGCCTTTTTGAATCCAGTGGTTTTTCTCAATCCATTGACCTATACCACCTCTATTTTCCGCTATATTTCATTGGGCCTCAGTGATGTTTCTACCGATGAGCTTGTGCGGATGGGTGTGGCATTCGATGTAAGTGGCTGGGTGATTACACCCTTGATGGGGATGTGGATTATTCTCGCTATCGGTTTGATCTTTTTCAGTCTTGCGACGATTCAATTTAATAAGGCGGACTTTTCCATTGTCAAATCAAGGGGAAGAAGACCACATTAAAACGGGGCTACGATGGCCCCGTTTTATCTATTCATCGGTAATGTTCCTATCTTCTGACTCCATTAAATTCTCATAAGCATAGCGAGCATAGAGAAGGGGATGGAGTGTGGTTTTCTCGTAGATAGAACGCCCCATCCGTTGAAGGATCACACGACCAGGCTTTGGATTCACCTCAATAATCCAACAGTGTCCATTCACATCAATTCCTACATCCACCCCGAGCTCCACAAGGGAGCCAAAATGGTTTTCCAGAAGAAGGGGAATCTTCACTCCTAACCGTTGTAATTGTACACGAATATGGTGGTATTGCTCAGCTGTGAAGTGGCGCTTGAGGAACTGATCAGCCCACATGGCTCTTCCACCGCCATGAAGGTTGGTTGTGACATGAGAGTGTGGCGCAACCTTGCCGATGATTGCTGTCTCCTTCCATTCTCCTTGGCCATCCTTCTGTAGTAATAAGCGAAAATCGATCACAGAGCGTGGCAGTAAGCCAAGATTGATCCCTTGTTGTACGATAAATTTTCGTTCCCGTGGGAGTAGGTGACGAAGCAGGGAAAGTAAATGTGCTGAATGGACTACAGGATAATGGATGAGTGAGTTTGTTCCGCTCCGTCCATGAATGCTGAAGTGCGAAGCTTGCTTGCTAACCTGGAGAATATGGCGACCACCTGTTCCATTGATGGGCTTGATAAAGAGCCTACGATGATGTTGCATCATTTGGATCAGTTGCTGAGAGGACTCAATTAAGTGGGTCTCTGGTAAGTGAGAGACCATCTCCTGATCAGCACTGAGGATCCGATGAACGAGCCATTTGTTCCCCATCCGATTGTTAAGGATGGGGATTTTGATCTCCTTACGAAAACGCAGGTAATGGTGAAATAGTGGTGACCGTAACACGCGATAACGATCTAATAAGAGTTGGGGTCGGGAGTAGTCACCACTTGACCAACGTTTTTCGTTAAGTAAATAGCGAAAGCCCATCAATTTCCCATCTAGGTTTCGTTTTTGCCATGGAGGGAGAAAGATTAAATTGATCCCTAAGGTTTGACCTAAGCGTGTCATCTCCTGAAAGTATCTTCGTTCCGAGCCCTCTTCAAACCGTCCCTGTCGTATGTATACAATGACGCCTAAACAGAATAAAGGCATCTATTTCACTCCTTTTCCATATGGACCAATTAAACTCTTTACATTGTATGCAATTTTGAGAATTATTCATCATTGATTTTTCTAATGTAGCCAGATATTGACAGAGTGGAAGTGAGACTCTTATGATGGTAATAGGTAAGATTTCCACTTCGTCTTCGATATGGAATGATAGGTGAAAAATCTATGATTCTATATTGAAATAAAAAAATATAGAAGGAGGAAAAAATGAGAATGAAGATGCAACTTTGGCTAAAAAGAGCTCTAACAAGCTTGCTAGCACTTGCATTGGTATTCACCTTTACTGGGTTGAATGCAGCTGCTGAAGCAACTCCAGATGCGAAAGCAGAGACTACAATCACGATCTTACATACCAATGATGTGCATGCACGAGTGGGTCTAGGCAATGATGAGATTGGCTTATCTAAGGTAGCAACCTTGGTGAAGCAGTATCGGGAGGAGAATCCAAATCTCTTACTCTTAGATGCTGGTGATGCTATTCATGGTCAAACAATCGCTACCATTGAACGTGGTGAGAGCATCGTTCGCTTCTACAATGCTCTTGGTTATGATGCACTAACTGCTGGGAATCATGATTTTAATTATGGTTATGAACGCTTACTAGAATTGACAAAAGTAGCTAACTTCCCTGTATTGGGTGCGAATGTGGAGAAGGATGGGAAGTCACTCCTCACTCCTTATGTGATCAAAGAGCTGGATGGTATTAAGGTAGCCATTTTTGGCTTATCAACACCAGAGACCAAAACGAAGACTCATCCCAAGAATGTAGAAGGTGTGGAGTTTACTGATCCAGTTGCCAAAGCTGAAGCGATGGTGAAGGAACTAGAAGGTAAAGCTGATGTGATCATTGCCCTCGTACATTTGGGTGCTGATGAATCCAGCGAAGTGACCAGTAAAATGGTTGCAGAGAAAGTAAAAGGGATCGATGTGATCGTAGACGGACATAGTCATCAAGAGCTCAATGAGAACATTGGTGATGCTTTACTTGTTCAGGCTGGATACTATGGCAATAATTTAGGTGTAGTCACCTTAACATTCCAAGATAAGAAATTAGTCAACAAAGTAGGAAAACTAATTACCAAGGAAGAGACTGCTGACGTGGCAGTGGATCCTGAGGTAAAAGCTCTCATTGAAGAAACACAGGAAGCACAGAAAGAGATAACTTCCAAGGTAGTTGGGAAGCTTGATGTTCACCTTGAAGGGACACGAGAATTGGTTCGGACCAGCCAAACCAATCTTGGTACCTTGATCACTGATGCAATGCTCGATTTAACAGGTGCTGAAGTGGCTATTACCAATGGTGGTGGAATCCGTGCTTCCATTGAGCCTGGTGAAATTACCATGGGGCAAGTCCAAACAGTTCTACCCTTTGGGAACTATATTGTTTCCAAAAAGGTAAAAGGTGCAGATATTCTAGCAGCACTAGAGCATGGGATCTCTGATTATCCTGCAACGAAAGGTGCTTTCCCCCAAGTTGGTGGGATGAAATATACCTTTGATGCATCCAAGCCAGCTGGCTCTCGGATTGTAGAGATTACCGTGAATGGTGAGCCATTAGATGTAAATAAAGAGTATCTCCTTGCAACCAATGACTTCATGGCATATGGTGGAGATGGATATACAATGTTGGGTGACTCTCCATTATTAAGTGAGCATCCTGCATTGGATGAAGCAGTGATTGCCTACTTAGGGAAACAGGAGAGCCTCCAATTGGCTGATTCACCAGTTACTGTGATCAACAATGAGGTGAAGGAAGAGCCTGTTGTGGATGCTCCTGTCACAGAGCCTGCACCAGTGGAGCAGCCAGTAGTTGACCAACCTACTGTTGAACAGCCTGCTGCATCTACAGTAGAGCAACCAAGTAAGCCAGAGGTGAAGAAGCAGACCTATATTATTAAATCTGGCGATGTGCTTTGGAAGATTGCTCATTCCTTTGGTACCACATGGCAAGAGCTAGCTAAGTGGAATAATCTGAAGAATCCACATCTCATTTTCCCAGGTCAGCAGTTATTCGTTCCTGCTAAATAATGCGAGCTTGAGTTAGAAATCAAAAAGGGTGGCCTATTGGCTACCCTTTTTTCATAAGAATATACTTATTTAAAAAAGCAATGCTGTACTGTGCTGATAGATAGGAAGGGTTCAGTAAGAAAAATATAGAAAAATCTAACTTAAAAGGAGGAAAAAGCACCAGCTTTCTTGTATTATGTTAGTAGTAAAAAATATTATGTAAAGAGATGATGGCATTGAATCAAAGTTAGATTCTGTTTGAATAACGGAGTGATTAGCTTGTTTGTTCGTGTTAGTATTGTCCTTTTCTCGATTTACTTGGTTTCCCTTTCTTATGGTCATACTTGGATTCGATATGGGGAGTACCTTTGGTTGATTATGCCTTTATTCGTGGGAAGCTTACTCCTAGAAAAGAAACATACTTGGTTTTATTGGAGTTCATACCTTCTTCTTGTCCTCTTTCACTATATGGTCCAAAACGAAGCGGTTATACTCCTCTATTTATTTATGATGAGTAAGCTGACGATGGAATTCAGGTTAAAAATACCCTTATGGAAGCTCGCCATCCTTCATCTACTTCTCTACTTACTGATAACCTTCATTAGTGATACTTCTCATCTTTTTCATCCACTTACACTTTTTATGCAGCTGATCCTATTTATCTGGTATATTAGCTTTCACCACTATCTTAAGAGAATTATTAAAGAGAATATTGAGGTAAAGGAAGAGAATCATCATCTATTTACCCATGATGCACTCACCGGCTTACTTAATTTTGCTTCTTTACACCAGCGCTTAAATCGACTCATTGAGCGAGACACTCGGTTTGTACTACTTTTCATTGATTGTACCAATCTTAAGTCATTGAATATGGAGCAAGGTTTTGAGGGTGTGAATCATCTACTGAAGGACTTTTCTAATCAATTAACGAAGCTTTTTCCTGAGGCCTATTGCATTGCGCGGTATGGGGGCGACGAATTTGCAGTGGTCTTACGTGTGATGGAAGAAGATGATCTTGAAGAACGACTGGCCCCGATTCTCGAAAGTGAAACGCCGATGATCATGGGGATGCCTATCACCTATGGATATACGCTTTTTCCAGAAGAGGCGGATAACAAGCAAGAATTGATCACCATTACAGAACAGAAGCTTTTCTTAATGAAACGGGCGAACTGGTTGAAGCGTGAGGAAGATATGCAGCGCTCTGAAAAGTTACGTGTTGTAGGGGAACTAGCTGCTGGTATGGCTCATGAGATTCGTAATCCACTAACAGCCATCAAGGGATTTGTACAAATTGCCAAATCCAATTCGTATCAAATCGAGCCCTGGTATGGGGTAATCATGGCTGAGATTAATCGTATCAATCAATTAACCTCAGAATTTCTACAGTTTTCAAAGCCAGCACCAAAAAACTTTCGCCTTTGTACACTCCAAGAATGTGTAGACCGTGTCCATCAGCTCACGCTCTCCCAAGCCGTCTACCTAGGACATGAATTAGTGATTCAACCAGCCCTACACTCCTTAGAGGTGTGTGTAGATAAAGATAAAATCGTCCAAGTGATTTTAAACTTGGTGAAAAATGGCTTAGATGCCATGGAGGCCAATGGGATCCTAACGATCCGCTTAGGAGAGAAGAATGGAAAGGGTATGGTAGAAATCGCGGATACAGGCCGTGGGATGACGAAGGAGGAGACCGAGAAGATCTTTCACC
The DNA here is from genome assembly GCF_001049895.1 of Rubeoparvulum massiliense. Lineage (GTDB taxonomy): Bacteria > Bacillota > Bacilli > Rubeoparvulales > Rubeoparvulaceae > Rubeoparvulum > Rubeoparvulum massiliense. The sequence goes on along the minus strand of NZ_CVPE01000006.1, from coordinate 767,300 downwards.
CTTTTTATACAACAAAGGAAGAGGGAACAGGTCTTGGACTACCGATTTCATATAAAATTATTCAAGATCATGATGGAGATCTTGAGGTTGAAAGTGAATTAGGCGTAGGAACTACATTTCGTCTTTATTTACCACTGATCAAAACGAAGGATCGCGGGATGCTTCAAGAGGAAGGCTCATAGCTCAATAATTACATCACCCACTGCAGGAGGAGAAGTTTCGCCGAAAATGGCTAGTAATAAGAAAAGGACAATGAAAAAGGCATCTGCCAATTGTTCAGGCTCAATTGATGACATACCCTACACCCCTTACGTAACTTTCTTTTTTAGTGCATCAAATACCTCATCCATGGTCATATTGCCATGGCTATCAAAGAAATTAAAGAGATCTGTTGTATTCTTACTCTCTTGCTTTTGAAATTGACCTACTAATGCCACTGTCACGCCACCTTTACGATCCAGTGCTACTTGGTCAACGGTCAGCTTCCCTTGTATGAGAAGAGCAGCGGTGACTAGCTCTATCTTTTTACCGGTGAGGAGCTGCTTGAAAGGATGATCAGAGGTACAATTTTGCTTGCCCTGTCCGCTCTCATTTTGCTTCTCGTTTTCCTGCTTGTTACGCTTCCTATTTCCATTATTGCCTTGCTTCATCCCTCCTCACCTCGTTTTTATTCTATGATCCTTAACATCCAATGGTGTTGGGAAATGAAGAAGAGCAGGCATCTATATGCCTGCTCTATCAAGGTTTAACCTATTTCCAGAAGATGGGGATGAGCGGTAGAATCTCATCAGCATAATAAGTACTTCGTTGCGCTTTAAACTGTCCAGGTACAATGGCATCTGCCTTATGATACATCAGGATTAAATCAATAAGTTGATACTGGGTAAGCTCCTGCTCTGTTGCGGAGCGTAGATAATGGTCTAGATGATATGTGAGATCTTCTGGTTGATAGGAACTTAACAGACCTTTATTTTCAAGAATTGCTGCAATAGCATAGTTTTTTTGGTTCACACTCCATGTTTTCCAAGTGGTGAAGTTGGCATTGGACCAATCCTGTTGTGTTAATTGAGCAAGAAAAGGTCGCTGTAGTGTCTCCCAAGTCATGATGGCTTCATAGAAGAGAGTTTGGCCACGGAGGGAGGCAGTTTCTGCCTGCTGCTTACTTTCTAGTGATGTGAACCGTTTTTTTACATCCTGTAGTTTACCCTTAAAGGAAGTGGAAAGAGCTTCTTCATAAGATTCCATGGCAATTAGATACTGCTTTTGTGCTTCTTGGAGTAGGGGCGATTGGTCATCGAAGGTGATGCCATTCATTTCTTCATGTGTTTTCTGTGCTAGCTTTTTTAATTCAGAGGCTTCAGCCAATAGATCAATATCCGTGCTAGAGACTTGGAGATGGGAACGGAACTGTATGTATTCTTTTTCAAAAATTAGATATGGACTAAGAACGCCATGATAGAATTGAGTGAAATCTGTCTCAGGATAGGTGGCTACCCCTCTGATATTCTCTGCATTCATCTCATCGATGATCCCTTGATAGTGGGCAGATACGCGACTCTTCATGACAGTTCCACCCAAAAGAAATCCAAACATAAAAAAAAGGACAAACGAAACGATAATAACGATGAGTAGATAATCTTTTTTTCCTAATTTTCCATTCATATTGCATCCTCCAAACAGGGCGGTATCTGCAGTTTCTTTCTTTAGTATAGATAATTATTAGATAAAAAGAAATGCTATGATGAATTAATAGGAAAGAAGTAGTAGAAAGAGTTGGCCATTAGTGGTATCTCATACTATTTTCAACAACACCTAGGGATAATTTGTTACAATAAAGGGTAAATGGAGAGCTTAATGCTGAGCGATTGCGAAACTTGTTTAGAAGAGGATGAAGGTGCAAGGATCATGAATAAAACCTTACCTTTAATGTTGGGACTACTTTTACATTGTATGGTGCAGATCAAAGAGGAACGTTCATTCGCCATGATAAAAGCAGTGCTCAGAGGGAGGAAAACACAACAGACCATTCAGGATACGTGGTACTATGGTCTAGTTCCCTATTATCAGCTGCTCCCCTTTATTCGCGATGAACAGCTCGATATGTGGTATGAACAGTTTTTGAATGAAGGGCTCGTGCACGATAATCATCGGAAAAATCATTCTTCATTCCAGCTAACCACTGCAGGAGATGAATGCTATCGCCAGTGGTTCAAAACAGATACAACCATGCTTTTTTTTCAGCGAATCGAGGAACGGAATGGGTTTCTGCAAGAAACAGTTGAGGTTCAGTGGCAAACCTTACAGCTCTTGACGCAGGTCTGCTCTCACAAAATGCAAGGAATCTCCACTTTCCTTCCTGTTATTGAGCATTCAGAGATTCAACAGCGTGTGAAGATCTTCCTGAGGGGAATTCAGAGCCATGATGAGTATCAGCAGCTTGGCAGTCAGCTTCGTCAGGAATTGGCACAGATCTTACACAAATGGAAGCCCTATGAGCAGCAGCTGCTACTCTTACGTCTCGGTGGTCTTGGAATTTCTGCACGTACTTATACCCAAATAGCTCATCACCTGCAATTGGAAGATGGGATGGAAGCGCAGCTCTACTTCCAGGTTTTAAATGCAGCCTTTTGGAAGCAGATAGAGGTAACTGATTCTCCCATCCTACAGCGCTTGCTTAGCCCAAGGTTTACTGATCCTACGAGCCTACTTACCGCTTCCACACGAGTAACATATGGTTTACTTCAACAATATCAGGGCCCTACTACTCAGCTTCTATCCTGGCTAGCAGAGAAGCGGCAACTTAAGCTAGGAACAGTGGAGGATCATCTGGTGGAGATTGCTTGTAAGATCCCCGCCTTCACGATTCAACCATATGTAAACCCCCAATTGGAACAGGCGATTATAGAACAAGCCCAACAGTTACAGACTAGGCGACTAGCGCCCATCAAGGAACACCTCGGTGGACAGGCTAATTATTTTCAGATTCGCTTGGTTTTAAGTCGGATGGGGTGGATGGATCGATGAGGATGGAGAAAGCTTTATATCGATGGTTTGGATATCCTCAATTCCGTACAGGTCAAGAAGAGATTATCGCGGGGATCTTGGCAGGAAAATCAATCCTTGCCATGCTCCCTACTGCAAGCGGTAAATCCTTATGCTATCAGTTGCCTGCATTGATGGAAGAGGGAATCACCTTGGTTATCACACCGTTGATCTCTCTCATGGAGGATCAGGTCCTACAGCTTCGGGAGCGGGGGATCCGAGAAGTCACTACATTAAATAGTCATCTTAATCCTAGTGAACGAAAAGTACGTGAGCGCAGGATGCTACAAGGGGCTTATCGTCTGGTCTATCTATCACCAGAGCGCTTATTACAGCCACAGTTTATCGAGCTCTGTAAACGCTGTGATCTTAGACGATTAATTGTTGATGAAGCCCACTGTATTTCCCAATGGGGACATGACTTTCGTCCTGAGTACCTTGGAATCGTTCAATTTCTAAAGGTTTTTCCGCAGCTTACGGTTGCAGCCTTTACTGCGACAGCCACCAAAAGGGTACGACAAGATATTAAAACCTATCTGTTTGCTGATGGACCTATGGTGGAAGTGCTACATGGTGTAAATCGTCCCAACATTGCCTTCGATCGTATTCACTGTAGGGACGGCATAGAGAAAATAACCATGGTAGAGCAAATCGTGACGGAGCTTCAATCTCCTGGTATTATCTATGCTACAACACGTCAGGATGCAGACCAGCTTGCCTCACAGCTCCAAGTATCTCTGCCTTCAGTACGGGTGGCCAGCTATCATGCGGGTATGTCTAGTGAAGAACGGCGGATTATTCAGATTCAGTTTCAGCAAAGTAATCTCGATGTGGTGGTAGCAACAAGTGCATTTGGCATGGGTATCAATAAGAGTGATGTTCGTTTCGTTCTACATTTTTCGCCACCAACCTCGTTGGAAGCCTATGTTCAAGAGGTTGGTAGGGCAGGTCGTGATCAGCAGCCAGCATACACCGCCATCCTCTTTACACCCCATGATCTAAAACGGAATGGCGAGAGGACTTTTCATGAACTTCCTTCCCAGGAAGAGGTACAGGTTTTCTTTACCCAGCTTTTGCAAGGCCCGTTGATTCGTGAGGGTAGCGATTTAAGACTGTTCATTCCTTCCTCATTAATTTCAGGGCTTTCAAGCTCAAAGGTGGAGTTAATTCTTCGATATGGCATGCTATATGGTTGGTGGCAGGCTCATCTTGAACGAGAGGAAGGGTGGGTGCAGCTATCATCCTCTTCACAAGAGATGAGACAGCGTTTCGTGGAGTATGGGGAGCAATTGATGAAGCGTTTCGCCATTCGTCGTGCTGAGAGAATTGACCAATGGCAGTCCATGCTTTCTTTGCTAACTGGAACAAGCTGTATGCGCCAGATGGTTAATCGTTACTTTGATGACGATGAAACTGTCTATCATCAAGACTGTTGTGCAATCTGTGGAATTGATCGTCAACACTATGCTAGGATAGTGAAGCAAGCAGCTTTTTCCCCTCAGCAGGATGAGTGGGATCTTGAGCAATATTTACAAACAATTCTACCCTTATAAAGGAATGTGAAAGAGATGAGACAGCCAAAGGATTGGCGAATGCTTGGCGAGCAAGCGATTCGGCTCAATCTTTATCTATCCCAAGGACTACTCCTACTGATATCCTTCATTGTGCTGCTTTTTATTCAAACTCCGATTGGTACCATACTAGAGAACTGGTTTTGCACTGAAAACTGGTGGAGATCCCTATGGATGGGGAGTAGCGTAGGACTACTTGTCCTCATCGTTGACCAGGTGCTCATGCGCTATGGAAGGAAAGAGTGGTTCGATGATGGTGGCATCAATGAGATGCTATTTCGCCATCGGCCTGTGCTGGAGATTATCCTCATCTGTCTGTTGGTAGCATTTAGTGAGGAAATATTATTTCGAGGAATTATCCAAGCCTCCATCGGTCTATGGTGGAGCAGTCTCATCTTTACCGTGGTACATGTTCGCTACCTACATCATCCGATTCCTCTTTTATTTGTCTTCGGTGTAAGTCTGCTATTAGCTCTCCTTTATGAAGTGACAGGTAATCTCAATGCATCGATTCTTGCACACTTTTTAATCGATTTTGTACAGGCTTTAATGCTTCGTTTTCGTTGGTTACCCAAATCTTTTTATCAAAAAGACGAAATATGAAGGATTTTATACTTAAAAGGCGAATGAAGAACAACAAATAACCGTTTTTAGTCAGAGAAGAATATATTAGGTGGAGAGATGAGGCATGGAACAAGAAAAACAGGCGAGAGAAGAACAGAAATCTCTAGATCTGGATCAGCTCATGCAACAGCTACGTGAGCGGGAACGAGTGGAACGGGAAAAACTGTTACAGGCTAACCGCGAACGTCGTCCCTCCCAGTACACTGAGGAAGAAGCATCTTATGCCTACGCTGATCCCCTTTATAACCGGGATACGGTCATTGATCAACTTCCTACGCGGAAGGAACGAAGAGAATCACAAGAAGATTCACGACGTTTTAGTAATCGTACCATCCGAATTAAGAAGAAAGCATTGTATGCTGGTCTTATTGCTATTCTTTTTATTAGTGGTACGATCTGGGCAATCTCTGCTTTGAAGGATGATCAGAGTACGAAGGAAGCGAATGTGCCACCGAAAACTATAGAGAATGTAGAGGGGACAAACTCGAGCACTACCGATAATAGTAGCAATGCAGGTGTAGAGAATGGTTCAACCACAACACCTGGTGAAACAAATCATGGACAAACAGGAGAAGCATCCGATGGTAATTTGACCGGGACCAATCCTTCAGTCACCAATCCTATAGATGCCAATGTAGGAGGAGGCAATTTCTCGAAAAATCCATCACAGGAGGGAACAACAGGCGGTACTTCCTCAAATAACATCAGCACGGATAAGGCTGTTTACAAGGAGATTAAGAACTACGAAGTCCAAAAGGGCGATACGATGTGGAGTATTGCTGTCAAGTTCTACAATAATGGGCAGTATGTGAACTTCTTGCAAGAGTATAATAATATTACTGATCCAGCAACGCAGCTGAAGGCAGGAATGAAGATTCAAATTCCAACTCCTGCACCACCATTACACTAATCACGCATGAGGTCCATATCTCTGTTTTCGCTCTAAAGACATGAATCATCTTCCATAACATACCTTAGGATTAGAGGAGCCTTATGCTTGTCTCTACCTTGAAGGATGTGAGGAGGAAGATTCATGCTTTTTATTTTTTATCTGATGCTTCCTGTTATATATTTCTCAATCTGGCTTGCTCATTATCTAATTCCTAGTACAGAGATCTTTGATTTTTCTCAAGCAGGTGATTGGTTTGTCGCGTTTTTCTTCTTTCCTTTTCGCTATTTTGTAATTTTTATGGCACTTCTAATCGCCTATCTATCCATGGGGTATCTCTTATATCAGGTTGGAGGAATGATTCGTAAGGGTTGGCAGTGGGGAGAGTTTTCATGGTCTGCATTGTGGATCTTCTCGTTAACCTTACTGGGTCTCTATGAAGGATTTTTCTTTTTTCCCATTCTAACCAGTATTCTTATGTTATTGGTACTATCAATGGTGCTCATCCAATCAATTCAAGGTTCAATCCGTAGAAATCGGATGATCCGTCTACTGGCACCTATTCAAGACTCCTCGCAACGTAGAGAGGGTGCAGTCAATGATGAACTGCACCCTGTACAAGAGAGAGAATGGTTATAACGAAGGCTTAAGCTGAAGATTAGGATGGATTTTCTGCTGTTTCCACGGTGCGGCGTTCTTCACTTGCTGTCTGTACAACCGTTGGAAGAATGAACTGATAGCCTTCATCATGTAAATATTGGAGTATTTGTAGATAATTATCAGCAGTTGCAGGGAAATCATGAGTTAAGATATTAGCGCCCTGCTTAGACAAGTATGCATTCAAGCTTTCGATCATTTCATCAGCTGTTGTTCTCTTCCAATCCTCTAAGCTTGTTGTCCAGTTCATCACCTGCATGCCGTCATCCTCACAGACCTGAAGAAAGATCGGATTACGATAGCCATGTGGTGGACGAAAATAGCTTGGACGTATCCCGGTTACTTCTTCCACATAGTCTTGAAGTCGGAGGATTTCTAGTTGAAGCTCCTCTTCGGACATACTGTTCTGTTCTTCTACACTAGGATGGCTCCAGGTATGGTTTCCGATGATGTGTCCACGTTTGATGATCTCAGTTAGGAGCTCAGGATTCTGTTCAGCATAGATTCCATTGACGAAAAAGATCGCCTTGGCATCATATTGATCCAGTGCATCAAGGAGCTTTAATGTGGTCTCGCCTTTGGGAGCATCATCAATGGTAAGCAGGGCATACTTTCCCTCAGGCTCATCCTCGCCATTGACTGGGTAGATTTTATACCATTGACCTGCTGGAATAACATCCTCAATTCCATTATGGATAGCAAATTGGGGACCATCCTCAGCAGCAATCTCTTCCTCAGCAATGATGGGATCTTCAGGGGTATCAGCGAGCCCTTCCTTTTCCTCTGTTGATCCTTGATCAAGCGGTGATGCGCTTGAATGGGATATATTCTCTGTAAGCGGTTCTCCTCCCATCGGCTCACTGTTAGCACAACCAGGAAACAGCACGATCATCAAGATGAAGATGATACTTGTAATGATCCACTTCCATTTGTCTCTGTGCAACGCCATCCACTCCCAGCCTTTTACATCATTATTTTTAGTATATCATAAGCTAGACTGGGATTTGCGTCTTAGTTTCTTTGATTCAATGAGAAAATAGGTGGTAGGAATGGCGAAAAGTGTGAGTAGTGTAGAGGTAAGTAGCCCAAAGATCACTACAGTCGCCATAGGCTGTAGCAATTGTGTGCCATCCCCCCAGCCCATCATGGTTGGAAAGAGCCCAAGAATCGTTGTCAGCACGGTCATACTAATGGGGCGTAAGCGTGTTATCCCTGCTTTTATTACAGCCTCTTCCAGAGGGATTCCTTCTTCTCGTAGTTGTTCAAGGAAGGTGATCATAATAATGGAACTATTCACTGTCAATCCAGCTAAGATCAGCATTCCAATAAAGGCTGGAACGCCTAAGGGCTGGTCAAAGAGGGTGAGCCCAACCAGGACACCGATACAGGTAGAGGGAATGGCTAAGATAATGAGAAAGGGTAGATAGAGTGATTCGAATTGTGCAGCCAGAAGCATATAGACCAGCAAGATGGAGATGACCAGTGCCATACTTAGATTGGATAAGGCTTGACCCATCTGCTCCACTTCACCAGTGAAGGAGATCGAGTAGCCAGGAGGGAGTGGAAAATGCTTCAACTCTTGGCGCAGCTGCTTCATCGCAGTGCCAACATCGATTTCATGAAGATGAATAGTGATTAAAAGTTGGCGCTGATGATGCATACGTTGAATCGTGTTAGGTACTCGAGCTTCTTTAGATTGAACAAAGTTACTTAATGGCTGCATGGCGCCTTGAGGCGTGAGAATATCGGTTTGCTTCAAATGATATAAAGAGGGATGAGACTTGGGTTGCATGATCACAGGAACCCAATGATCACCAATTTGGAGCTGAGTCACCAGCTCTTTTTTTGTTTGCTGAAGAATTTGTTGTAGGATAAGCCCTGGGTGGAGACCATGAAAGCTAGTGGAGATCGGGTCAGCCTTTAGAACATATTCAGGATGTTCTTCATCGGCTGTTGATTGCACATGACTAATACCACTAATCTTTTCAAGCTTCTCATTTATCTTTACTGCAATTCTTTGTAGCTGCTCCATGTCGTTCCCTAATATTTGAAGTTGTAGTTGCTGATCGCGTCCTTCCTGTTGAAGATTAAAGGGCTTTACCTCAAGCCGAACACCAGGTGGTGCTTGTAGCTTCATTCGCAGCGTATCAACTAACTCCATCACTTCCTGTGATGAACTCCATGCTGAATGGGGCGTAATGGTAATACGTCCGCGATGGGGAGTGATTACCTGATCTTGTCCAAGCAGCGGACGTTCTCCTACTTGGATATGGCGGGATTTGATCTCTTGGGAAAATAAACTTAATTGGTGATCGATATTTAGCGTCACTTCCTTTGTTTTCTCAATGTCTGTCCCCGGTGGAAGGCGAATCTCTACCCTTGCAAGGTTTTGCTTCTCAGGTGGTAGGAATTCTTTCCCTAAGAAAAAATAAAGAGGCAGGCTCGCTAGAATAAGAGTGACCAGGATACTAATGGTCAGCTTTGGGTATTTCAAGGCGAAGCGTAGCAAGCTTTGATATGTTTTTTTCCAGCTTTCAATCCAAGATTCAGTCTTTTTTAGCCACTGTTTTTTATTCTGCTCATGTGCAGCGATCATGGGAACAAGTAGGTAAGCGCCAAGCAAAGATGCTAGTAGTGAAAAGATGATGCTAAAAGATAGGGGATGCAGGATCTGAGCTGTAATTCCCTTAATAAATAGGAGGGGTACAAAAACAGCGATGGTTGTAAGGGTGGATGCTAGTACAGGATAAGCCACCTCCATAGTTCCTTTGTGTGCACTATCACGGGATGATAAACCAAGTTGACGATAACGATGGATATTTTCATACACAATAATGGAGTTATCTACCATCAGACCTACGCCTAAAGCTAGACCACCTAGTGTGAGAATATTGATCGATTGCTTTAGAAAAAAAAGGGAGAGTAGAGTGACGATAATGGAAAAGGGGATAGCTAGCGAAATAACAAGGATACTCTGCCAACGGCGTAAAAAGAAAAAGAGAATACCAATTGCCAGAGTGGAGCCGAGATAGATATTCTGCTTCACATTGTCTAACGCTTCTTCGATGTAATTAGCTTGGCTGTAGATAGGCATTGCTTGAAATGAAGCATTCTCCTGTAAGGATGCAAGACGCTTTAAGATCTGCTCGGTGACATATAGGGTATTGGTATCACTCATTTTCGTTAGAGCAATTTGAATGGAAGGCTTACCATTCAGGAAAATTAAAGGCGGATTGGGGCGTTGCTCATAGGTGATAGAAACCAATTCTTCAAGAAAACGAGGCCCTGATTTTGGTGTGGGAATTAGCAGCTTTCGCAAATGATCGATGGATTGCAAGTTCCCTTCATAGCGTAACGGATATTGTCGATGATTCTCTTCGATGGTTCCAGCAGGGATCATCTGATTCTGCAATTGGATCCATTGCAGCAACTCTTGAGGAGAGACGCCAGTACTTGCTAAGTCTGATGCATTGATCCCGAGGATCACTTGAGAAGTGAAGCGACCATCTGTTTGAACTTGGGCAATTCCTGGGATTGCTTCGAGGGAAGGTTGGATCGTTTCTACCACAAGATAGCTGAGTTGCTCCAGCGTCAAATCCTTGCTTGTGATGGCAAGCTCCATAATAGGTAACATCTGTGGATTAAAGCGAAATACAGAGGGCTTTTTAATTTCTCGAGGTAGAGTTCCCAAAATCAAGTCGATGGTTTCACGTACTTGCAAAGCAGCCAAATCCATATTGGTTTTCCACTCGAATTCCAGTGTAAGCAAAGAGTATCCCATAGTACTGCGAGATTGTATCCGCTTGACATAAGGAACGGTGGTCAAGATTTTTTCAAGAGGGATGGAGATGAAGTTTTCTACCTCTGTGGGAGAGGCCCCTTCCATGGGAGTTAGAACGGCAAGAATTGGGAAGGAAAGGGGCGGGAAGAGATCCACTGGCATTTGAATCCACGCAAAGATCCCCATCATCGTTAATACGAGGACAAGCATGGTTGTGGCAATTGGACGATAGATGGCTAAATTAACAAGCTTCATAGGTTTATCACAGCTCCGTTATCTTAGCGGTACAATTTGCACCGGAATCAGATGGGAACATAATTCAACACCATCTACAATAATAAGGTCATCTTTTTGAAGACCTGATTGAACTTCAACCACTTTTTCATCTGCAGCACCAAGAATCACTTTGGTTTTCACTGCTTTATCATCAACCACACGGAATAGATATGCGTCATTCTCTTCATACCAGATCGCGTGTCGGGGAATTGTCAACCGATCTTGATAGTGTGCATAGAAAACCTCTCCAACAACCTGCTGATCCCATCTCCAATGGGACGGAATCTGGGTGGGTGTTATTTCAATAGCATAGGCCTGAGTATGTAGATCCTTATTACTACTAATCTTGGAGATATGACCTGTCATTTGTTTTTTACCATCGGTAGAGAGCTGAACCACTTGTCCCTGTCGAAGATAGGGGATCTGATGGTCAAATGCCCAGAGCCGTCCGATTATTTGATCATTGCTTACAATATAATGCATGGTTTGGTCAGGAATTTGGGGATGGCTGATTTGGAGATATTGACCTGCTACAGGTGAAGTAATGATAGACACTTTGATTTGCTGTTCGATCGTTTTTAGCTGTTCTTCAAGCTGCCAGCGCTGTTGCTCTCGTTGCATTTGCTGTGTTGGTTCAAGAATTGTTTTATCCACGAGCTTGGCTAGGAACTCTACCCAATGGCCATTTTCATCAGCTTCTTGTGCTTTTGTAAAGTCTGCTGAGTTACTGTTCCACTGATCAATCTTTGCAATGGCATGCATGAGATGGATTCGCTGCTCTTGTAGATTACGTACATCCAATTGGAGCAGTGGCTGCTTCGCTTGCACAAGCGTACCTGGCTCAACAAGCTGCTTGGAGATGGAAGCCATGGGTGGGATAAGGACTGGGGTTCGCTTGGCAGGTATTAGGCTTCCCAGTAGCCGAAATTGCTGATTGATGGTTGTGAATTTTGGCTTTTCCACTTTTACCACAACTTTTTGTGAACGGGGGGCCTCCTGGATCAGGAGATCCTGTTGACAGGCGGAGAGGAGCAGGAGCATGACGAGCAGAATTAGTACCGTTCTCAATTCATCATCTCCTTTTCATGGAAGAGCATGCTTATGGATATCGGTGTAATCAATTCTTCCAACACTAGTTTAGCCAGCATGGAGGCAGAGCATGTATGGTGTTTTAGCAATTGAGGAATAGAATGAATTGTGTTAGCATGAATACAACATTAATACCTCCGAAAGTGACACTTTTTGTCCATATAATCGTATATATTGATAGGTGAAATAAACAGGGATGAATGATTTCACGAGTGCTTATGTTCTCACATATGTTGTAATAGAAGTTGAGATGAGGAGGAATCCTTCATGCGAATCGAGCGATTGAGCGGTGATAAAGTACGCTTTTTCCTATCATCTGAGGATCTAGTGGAACGGGGAATTGAGCGTGATGATATGTGGCAGGATCTTCCGAAGGTTCATGATCTATTCAATGATATGATGGAAAAGGCATATCGAGAATTAGGGTTCGAGGTACATGGCCCTGTAGCAGTCGAGGTATTTGCTTTGCCTGCCCAAGGCATGGTGGTCATTGTTACACGTGGTGATCAACAGGAATCTGCAGGTGGAGAATGGGAGCTCGAAAGCATGGAATTAGAAGACGAGTTCTATGAGTATGAGTCAAACATGGAGAGTGACGCTACGATTATCTGCCGTTTTCGTACTTTGGAGGACTGTATTCACGTTGCCCATCGCCTATATCCTCAGTTTATCTCAGGAGGTCAATTGTATCATTATCAGGATCATTACTATTTGGTTCTATTACGTAGTGACCTTGGAGATGAAGGTTATCAAGATGTGATCGCCATTCTTTCTGAGTATGGTGAGATGAGTGGCATTACGATACATGTGTTGGAGGAATACGGTAAGCTGATCATGCAAAACCAGGCATTAGAACAGATTTGTCGTTATTTTTCATAATGATTATCGAAAAAACGTGTACAAGCTTGTACACGTTTTTTCTATGGCTTCCAAAGAAGGGGGTTGACTAATTTCCAATATATTCTACAATTAAAACAAGTGAAAGCGTATCCATTATATTATCAATACTTTTGGAATATTGGCAATTCACTTGCAAATGGCTTTTTCCTGCGGCGGTGTTGAGCAGAGGAAGCACAATAATCTGTTGAGGTGGTATTAGGAATGGTGGAACAAGAACGTGTAGCTGAAGTTCGGAATGAAACCCTTGATGAAAGTACGAATCTTCTCAAATCAACCCAGATTGTGATTAAGGAAGCACTGGATAAGCTAGGCTATCATCAATCGATGTTTGAACTTCTTAAGGAACCCATTCGCTTCTTAACAGTGCGGATCCCCGTTAGAATGGATGATAACTCTGTAAAAATATTCACAGGTTATCGAGCTCAGCACAATGATGCCGTGGGACCAACCAAGGGTGGTATACGCTTCCATCCAGATGTTACGGAGGATGAAGTAAAAGCGCTCTCCATTTGGATGAGCCTGAAATCTGGTATTGTGGATCTGCCTTATGGTGGTGGTAAAGGTGGAATTATCTGTGATCCGCGGGAGATGTCTTTCCGTGAGCTGGAGCGGCTTAGTCGTGGCTATGTAAGAGCGATTAGTCAGATTGTGGGGCCGACCAAGGATATACCAGCACCTGATGTCTTTACCAATTCACAGATTATGGCCTGGATGATGGATGAATATAGTTCCATTAAGGAACATGATTCACCAGGATTTATCACCGGTAAACCATTGGTTTTAGGTGGATCACATGGTCGAGAATCTGCAACTGCCAAAGGGGTAACCATCTGCATTCGTGAAGCTGCCAAATGGCGAGGTATTAATTTAGAAGGTGCTCGTGTCATCGTGCAGGGATTTGGTAATGCAGGTAGCTTCTTATCAAAGTTTATGCATGATGCAGGTGCTAAGGTGGTGGCTATTAGTGATGTGTATGGAGCGTTATATGACCCGAATGGCCTCGATATTGATGATCTTCTAGAACGAAGAGATTCCTTTGGTACGGTGACCAAACAGTTTACCAATACCCTTACTAATAAAGAGATGTTGGAGTTAGATTGTGATGTCCTTGTTCCTGCAGCCATTGAAAACCAAATCACCAAAGAGAATGCCCACCGTATTCAAGCAGAAATTATTGTTGAAGCAGCTAATGGACCAACTACATTGGAAGCGACGAAGATCTTAACAGAACGCGGGAAACTTATCGTTCCTGATGTGCTTGCAAGTGCTGGTGGTGTTACAGTCTCCTACTTCGAATGGGTTCAAAATAATCAAGGTTATTACTGGAGTATTGAGGAAGTAGAAGAAAAGCTAGAACAAGTGATGGTGAAGTCGTTCAATAATGTGTATCAAACAGCTCAGACCCGTCAAGTAGATATGCGCTTGGCCGCCTATATGGTAGGTGTACGGAAGATGGCAGAAGCATGCCGCTTTAGAGGCTGGGTCTAAAGAATCCTCTGTTAATTAAATGAAATGATAAAAAAGAGAAGAGACTGTATACGAAAGGTGTTGATTCATTCACCTTTTGCTACAGTCTCTTTCTGTTAATAGGAAAAAATATGCTTCCCAATGCGTCGAACTTGTGGTCGTGACCAGATCCAGGGAGAGGTGGCAGTATTCGGGTTAAAGTAATAGATGGCTCCACCTGTGGGATCCCAGCCATTAATAGCATCGTAGGCTGCTTTTTTTGCTGTATGATTGGGTGTTAACCAGAATTGCCCATCAGCAATTGCTGTAAAGGCTCGTGGCTCAAAGATGACACCAGAAATCGTATTGGGAAATTTGGAGCTCTCCACACGATTCAAGATCACCGCTGCAATGGCCACCTGACCCTCATAGGGTTCTCCTCTCGCTTCACTATAAACCGCTCGTGTTAGGAGATTAATATCATTGGCAGAAAGACCGTAACTCGTAGAGACTGCACTTTGAGATTTTTTTGGCAAATTACTGGTCGCACGTTTTAACATGGACCAGGTTTGCTTACCTGCTACTCCATCCACCTTCATACCGAAACGATACTGGAAGTTTCGTACCGCCCAATAGGTTTGCCGACCAAAGATCCCATCAATCTTCCCATGATAGTATCCTATTTTTTTTAATCTTCCTTGTAGATCATAGACATCTCCACCCTGACTTCCCCAGCGTAATGTGGGTTGAGCATATACGGTGGTAATGGAAAGAGCGATGATAATACAGGCCAACAAAAGCGAACAGAGGGAACGCAATGGCATACGTTTGCTCTTGTTCACTAATACCCACTCCTTTTCAGCATGTCTTATAGAGTGTAGATTCTCCAATTACCAATTAATTATCCAATTAAAAAAAGAAAGCGGAGCCAAAGCCGCCTTCTTCATTCGAGGGAAAAAAGTTTTTGAAGTTGAGAAAAATTCTGGATTTGCTGAAGGAGAATAAGTAACTTAATCCGTGCTTTAGGACCATTTAGTCCATTGGAAAAGATAAGCCCTAGATTCTGCAATTGGCGACCGCCACCTATATAATCATAGACTGGTTCTACATGTCCATTGAAGCAACGGGAAACCATTACAATGGGAATATTTTTTTTAACCAATTGTGTAATTAATGGTAAGATAGAAGGAGGTAAGTTACCTTGTCCTAATGCCTCTATCACGAGGCCGTTAATTGGTTGGGTGAGCAGGGACTGATACCATTCCCAACGCATCCCTGCAACCGCTTTGATCAGTGGAACATCACCATGAATTTGTTCAATAGTGTAGGTTTCACGTTGAAGTGGGGCATGAAGATAATGGATGCCACCCTTTGTGACAGTACCGATTGGACCAAATTCAGGGGACTGGAAGGTTGCAATGTTACTTGTATGGGTTTTCGTCACATATTGAGCGCTGTGAATTTCATCATTAAACACAACCAAGACACCTTTTCCTTCACTGGCTGCTGCGCTTGCTACTTGTACAGAACGATATAAATTGATGGGACCATCTGCCCCAATTTCATTGGTTGAACGCATGGCACCGGTTACAACCACAGGTTTGGAGCTGGCTACTGTTAAGTGCAGAAAAAAAGCCGTCTCTTCCAATGTGTCGGTCCCATGTGTTACTACCACTCCATCTACATCAGAACGATTCAACTGCTCCTGCACGAGCTGGCGTAGCTGGAACATATGATCCAATGTTATATGGGGACTAGGCATATTGGCAAAGGAGATAAATTCAACTTGAGCTACCTGCTGTAGCAAGGGTAAGATCGATGTAAAGGTAGCCTGTTCTACGGGACGAACAGAGCGTGTAACTTGGTCTTCTAACATGGCGATGGTTCCGCCTGTATTGATAATTATTATTCTCTTCATTAATCACTAACACCTCGATTTCTTTCGCAATGACCATCTCCATGATACGATTATTTTATTGAGAAAAAAAGGGGAAACGAAAATGCTTGGAATTATCTCTGCTGCCATTGCACCAGGAGTGGCACTACTGAGCTACTTTTATCTTCGAGATAAGTATGAGCCAGAGCCCATTTCATTGGTCATACGCCAATTTATTTTTGGTATATTCCTGGTGTTTCCAGTGATGGCTCTCCAGCATGAATTATTGCAGCTAGAAGGGATTCCAATTTGGGTTCATACTTATGTCATCACCGGATTGATTGAAGAATTCTTTAAGTTTTTTATCATTTATATCACTGTATTCTCCCATGTTGAATTTGACCATCCATATGATGGGGTGGTTTATTCGGTTGCAGTCTCTTTAGGATTTGCTACATTGGAGAATTTTCTCTATCTCGTATTAAATGGGGTTTCCTTGGCGTTTCTTCGTGCACTGCTTCCTGTTTCTGGACATGCTCTGTTTGGCGTTCTTATGGGTTACTATTTAGGGAAGAGTAAATTCCATCAAAATCCTAAATACAGACGTTACTACTTATTAATTGCTCTCCTGCTCCCTGTGTTACTTCATGGAACCTTTGATTTCATTATTCTATCCAGTAGCTCCAATTGGATGTTACCGATTATTCCTTTCATGATCGCTCTTTGGTGGTTAGGTTTACATCGTGTTGAGCAAGCCAACCAACGTCAATTTCTGGAACCTCCCATTGTTAAGACCAATGAATTCGGATCAAACTAAGGGAACAGGAACCTGACGAAGGAGGCAGAAAATGAGGAGTCAACGCTATAAGGTGACCATTCATTGTAATGTTTGTGGTGAAACTTATTTTTTGCGAGGCAAAAAGAGTAAAGCCGGACGAGTGGAAACAGGCTTCAAAAGATGCCTATGCAATAACGACCAAGATCTTCAGGTGAAAATTGAAGAGATGTAATTCTGATAAAGAAGGGGCTATGAGGTAGCCCCTTTTTTTGTATAAAAGCAGAGAGCCTGCGCAGACTAACGATCAATGAGCTCCCATCTCAAATGGGTATTTGAGGAGGTAAATTCATGTATCGTAATGTAGCT
Source organism: Rubeoparvulum massiliense (assembly GCF_001049895.1). Taxonomy (GTDB): domain Bacteria; phylum Bacillota; class Bacilli; order Rubeoparvulales; family Rubeoparvulaceae; genus Rubeoparvulum; species Rubeoparvulum massiliense. The sequence continues at coordinate 750,005 of NZ_CVPE01000006.1, read as the reverse complement.
AGCATCTTTTTCCCTGTGTTTGTGATTGGCTTTCTAATCATGTCATACTGGGGTTATGGGGAGAAGCAAGAAAAAGATAAGATTCTCGTACAGGCAGAAAACCAATACCAAAGTGCCTTCCATTCATTGAGTAATCGTGTCGATAAGATCCAGAGTGAAATTGGTCGCTCACTTGCTGTCAACTCCGAACGGAAATTATCAAAATCCATGTTGGATATTTGGCGAATTTCTCATACAGCTCATAATGATGTGGGGGCATTACCCCTTGGCCTATTACCACTTCAGAAGACAGAAGACTTTTTGACCCGAACATCCAATTTTACCTATCAGGTAGCAGTACGAGACCTAAGTAAAGAGCCTTTAACGAAAAAAGAATATGAAACATTACAAAAGCTCTATGGGTCAGCAACCAAGATTAAAAATGAATTACAAAAGGTTCAAGGAAAGGTTTTGAGTGACAATATTCGTTGGTTAGATACCGAAAAATTGTTGATCTCCAACAAGGAGCCAAAGGACAATACCATTATTGATGGCTTTAATACCATTGAGAAGCATGTAGCAGATGGAGATAAAATCGATTGGGGTCCCAATGGTGACAATAGCAAAGAACGTTTGCAGAAAAAGATGGAACGGAATATGAAAGGTCCCACGATGGATAAAACAAAAGTAGAGGAACGAGCATTACAATTTATGGCCATTAAGAAGAAAGATCAATATCAAGTGACAACCACAGAAAATGGAGAAGGAAAACTGGTTCCTAGTTATCATGTTCGCATAGAGCCGAAGAATGGAGCGAATGGTTCACTGCTCCAATTGGATGTTGCAAAGCGAGGCGGACAAATTCTCTGGATGATGAATCATCGCCAGATTGGAGAGCCACGGCTTAATTTAGAGCAAGCACATCAGAAAGCCTTGCAGTTCCTAGCCGCCCGTGGATTTTCTGAGATGCAAGTCATTAAGAGTCATCAGTATGGCAATGTAGCACAATTTATCTTTATTGAGACCATCAATGATGTTTTGATCTATCCAGATGAAGTAACTGTAAAAGTTGCATTAGATGATGGATCCATCATCGGTTATCAGGGTGAACCCTACGCGATCTCTCACCATTCACGTCAGCTACCTCCAGCAAAGCTAACCCTTACCCAAGCTAAGAAAGAAGTAAATCCACGTCTTTCCATTGAGGAATCTCGCTTGGTTGTCATCGAAAATGAGCTTGGGAAAGAGGTTCTCTGCTATGAATTTACGGGATCGATGAACCAAGTTACTTATCAAATCTACATCAATGCCCATAATGGAGATGAAGAAGAGGTTATTGAACTGAAGAATTGGGATGATCTTTTATAGGAGGTTACGTGGTATAATAGTACCAATATTCAATGTAGGATAGGGATATACAGCCAGACATAGGGGGAGATGGGGTATGTATCCTGAGATAAATCAGATATTATTCCTTCAGCCAATGGAAGAGAATGGTGCTAAGCAATCAGAGAATCTGCTACATAAGACGCGGGTAGCAGATTGTACGGAGGACCAATTATTGATCGAAATGCCCATCGCTGAGCGCACGGGCAAAATGAAGTGGTTCCCTAATGGGACTCCGTTGATTGTTTGGTATTTTGGCCATGATGGCTCCAAATATATTTTTCATACACGGGTCATCGGTCGTCGTAATGAAAATATTGCATTAATGGTATTGGCTTTACCTGCTCTTGATACGATTTCCCGTGTGCAACGGCGCAATTTTGTCCGTGTTCCTGCAGAAACAGAGGTTGCATTCCATCTTGTTCAACGATCAGAAGTAGAATGCCTTACTCATACCTTAGATGTGAGTGGTGGAGGATTCGCCTGCTGGTGTGATGAGAAAATGCCGATTCGTGAGCATGACCTCATCGATGGGTGGTTGCTTTTACCCCTCCATGGCCAGGTTCAGCATGCCCATTTTACAGGAGAGGTGGTTCGGATTATCCCTCCAGCAGAGAAGGGGCTCAAGCGAAAAATATCTGTAAAAATTACCAAGGTGTCTGAAAAGGACCAAACCTTTATCGTACGGTACTGTTTCGAGAGACAGCTAGAAATGCGGGAATTGGAACGCTAAAGGGATACATTAATGATGGCACAGATAGAGAAAAGGGAATAAACATTGCAATGGCATGAAAAATTATGGTAAGATGTTAGTAATTAAATAGTTGGATGTTGGCCGCACGGTTTTCTTTCTTTATACTAAAATAAATAGATCATAATCTTGGTGTAAAGCAGGAATCCCCTGCTTTTTTGTATTTTTCCTTCAAGAGGTGTGCTATGGGAGATTATAATATTGCCATTGATGGCCCTGCTGGGGCTGGAAAAAGTTCAGTTGCTCAACAGGTTGCAAAATCCTTACATATGACTTACGTAGATACGGGCGCGATGTATCGTGCCTTAGCCTTACTTGCACTGGAGATCCAGTGTGATTTAGAGTCAGAGGAGCAGTTAGTTCAGTTGCTTACTGCATCAACCATCACGCTGAAGCACGATGAGCATGGACAACGGGTCATTGCAAATGGAAAAGATGTCACCGAAGAGATTCGTAGCCAGCTTGTATCACGTCATGCATCTACAGTCGCTAAGCATCCGCGTGTTCGCCAATTGATGGTAGAAAAGCAACGCGAGATGGCTAGAGATGGACACGTAGTAATGGATGGTCGTGATATTGGTACCCGTGTTCTACCTAATGCTTGCTGCAAAATTTTCCTTACTGCTTCTGTAGAAGAGCGAGCACGTCGCCGCTATGAACAATTGCTTGCAAAAGGTGAGAAGCCATCTTATCAAGAGATCTATCAGGAGATTCAGGTCCGTGACCAGAGGGATCGAGAGCGAGCAGCCTCCCCATTAATTCAAGCGGATGATGCCATCCTCATTGATACCACCGCTTTCACCTTGGAGGAAGTGGTATCGCAAATTATCGCTCACTATCAGCAGAAAGTAGGGCAAGAATGATGAGCTTTTACGATTTTGCAAAACGGATCGTCCAAGGATACTTCTTGCTTTTTTTTCGATATAAAGTGAGGGGGATTGAAAATATCCCTCAAGAAGGCTCTGCTTTGCTCTGTGCGAATCATATCAGCAATCGTGATCCACTCTTGGTTGGTGTAACCTCATCTCGAAAGGTTCATTTCATGGCCAAGCAAGAACTGTTCCGCCTCCCGATTATTAAGCAACTCCTTCCCCATGTAGGTGCCTTCCCGGTTAACCGCGACGCAGTGGGAGCTTCAACGATCAAGACCACATTAAAACTATTGAAATCAGGACATGTGATCGGGATCTTTCCAGAAGGTCATCGCAGTAAGACAGAGGATCTCCAAGAGATGAAGGCAGGAGCTGCCTTTTTTGCATTAAAATCTAGATCAATGCTAGTTCCCGTAGGGATCATCGGACCTTATCGCTTATTTAAGCCTGTCTATGTCCACTTTGGGCCAGCCATCGATGTAGATGCCTTTATTACAGAACATGAAGATTTAGATGGAAAGGAACAATTACATCTCCTTACTGAACTATTAAGTCAACGCATCGATGCACTTATTCATGGTGGAGTGGGTGTCGATAAAGAATGACCAAACCAGTCATTATTCTCGTGTACTTCATCTTTCTTTTTACCATACTGGCATTAAGCCGCCCATTCACGTATTATTATATAAAGCGAGGGTATTCGTTAATCCCTCTTAAACGCCGTATATGGCAATGGTTGACTGGTTTAATCTTCGCTTTAACTATGATCCTAGTTCTTATTCTTATTCGTTAACTCTCTAACGCTTATAGAAGCGGGAGTTATGGTATAAAATATTACTATGGTTGGTCCACGTGTAGTGGGATTCAAGGAGGTTGTCACATGGTCGAAGAAATGAATCAAGAGCACACAGAGGTAAAAATCTTGGAAGTGGGAGATGAAATTAAAGGTACTGTTACAAAGATTGAAGAAAAACAAGCTTTGGTCGATGTGGGATACAAGGTAGATGCGATCCTACCAATTAGCGAAGTCTCTAACCTACATATCGAGACGATTGGCGATATACTCCATGAAGGCGACGAGGCCATGTTTGTGGTAAAGAAGGTGACCGATGAAGAATTGGTGATCTCCAAACGGATGTATGATAGTGAGAAGGCCTGGGACGAGTTACAGTCCAAGCTTACAGCCGATGAAGTGTTTGAAGTGGTTGTAGCAGATGTTGTCAAGGGTGGACTTGTTGTTGATGTAGGTCTTCGTGGCTTTATCCCAGCATCCCTTGTTGAACGTCACTTCGTTGAGGATTTTGGCGATTACAAAGGTCGCACTCTCCGTGTTAAGGTCGTTGAGTTAGATAAAGAGAATAATAAGGTGATTCTATCCCAGAAAGCGGTTCTCGATGAAGAATACGAGCAAGAGAAATTGAAGGTGTATGACACCCTAAAAGAAGGTAGTATTGTTGAAGGAACCGTTCAACGCTTAACTGACTTTGGTGCATTCGTTGATGTAGGCGGCGTTGATGGACTTGTTCATATCTCCGAAATGGCTTGGCATCATGTTGAGAAACCATCTGACATGGTGAAGGAAGGCGACAAGGTTCAAGTGAAGGTTCTTAAAGTTGATAAGACTGAGGAACGGATTAGCCTCAGTATGAAGGCTGCACAAGCTAGCCCTTGGGATCAAGCTGGTGAAAAGTTTCATGTAGGAGATGTGGTTCAAGGAACTGTTAAACGCCTTGTTCCATTCGGTGCTTTTGTGGAATTGCTTCCTGGCGTTGAAGGCCTCGTTCATATTTCGCAAATCTCTCACAAGCATATCGGTACTCCATCTGAAGTATTAAAAGAAGAAGAAGTAGTTGATGTGAAGGTTTTAGATGTGAACATTGCTGAAAAACGCATCAGCCTTTCCATTCGTGAACTCCTTCAAGAAGAACCAAAGCCCGAACCAAAAGCTGCGCCTGTAGTACCCACTGTAAATGAAGAGGGCATGAACTACACATTAGGCGAACGTTTTGCTGGTTTAGAGGCTCTAAAGAACAAATTAAAATAACTAAATTGTAGCTGTTAAGCTCGAAAAAGAGGAAGGGATCTCTCCCTTCCTCTTTTGATTTTACTTTTAAAAAGCTAGCAAGGTGGAGATACTGTAGATGTATTTCAGGTGATTTTTACAAGAAGTGAGGAGTGGATACCATGGTGGATGGGACAATTACGATAATTGCATTATGGACAACGATCCTACTCCTTAGTAGTGGTTGGCTGGATTATTTATGTGCACAGGAGCAGCTTGCAAAACGCTGGATTTTTGTTTATCTGCTACTTCCCTTGCCATTTTGGTCCATTTCAATTCCTTTTTTTAATTTTGATCTTTTGTTAGGTGCATTTCTCTTGCCTTTTTTCTTACTGCTCTTCTTTATGATTCGTCAAGAATCCAGCCTTCGCATTCATCTCATTGCATTAAGCTGGTTGATCGCTCTCCTGACCTTCTTGGTTCGAAAGGTGATCCAATACGACCCCATCCTACTATTCATCGATGAGAAAGTTTTACTCATGTTGGTTGGTGGAGTACCAGCTGTTTTTCTTGCCCTGCACTATCGAGAATTATTGCTTAGTGTCTTGCTGGGCAGCTATTTGGCAGAAATCCTATATAAGTACTCCATTCGTCAATTAGCTTCCTCTATTCCTATGGGTGACGCTTATTTTACCGATCTTGTTTGGATGACCCTTACCTTTGCTTTCGCAATCTATATTCTTCTCTATCCACTTCAAGGTCGCATCCGTAGTCGTAAGAAAGCAGGACAGGTGAGCGGAGGAGTTCGACAAGGATGAAAGATTGGGTTCATATCTTCAACCATACAGAGAGTCAGGTCGTATTAGGGATTCTCGTAGGCTTCTGTGCCCGTATCATGATGCTTCGGCTCGACTATCGGCAATACCCTACTCAGCCCCATGGCTATATCATTCATCTCTCCCTCGGCTTAATTGCTGCTGGACTAGGTGCGGTAGCTGTACCAGCCTTAATCGCTCGTGATTGGACTGCGATTACATTTTTAAGCTTGGCAGCTCAACAATTTCGTGAGGTTCGTAATATGGAGCGCAACACCTTAAAGAATCTTGATGGAATGGAACTGGTACCCCGTGGGAATACATACATTGAAGGTATTGCCATGGTCTTTGAAGGGCGCAATTATCTTGTTATACTAACCGCTTTTGTTACCACGATTGTGGCGGTAGTGGCGGGCTTCTTCTGGGGTCTGGCAGCAGGTATACTTGCCTTAGGAATCGATAAGCTTCTCATGTCTGGAAAGAATATTAGCACCATTCTCCAGGTCTCAGAAGGAACCCTTCATTTTAAAGGAGCCAATCTGTTTGTTGATGATATCCATATTATGAATATCGGTTTGAAGGAAAGTCAGGAGCTTATTCTCCAACAGGGCTTAGGCTTTATCCTGACACCCATCAATGATAACAGTATTGTCACCTTAGCCAACCTCGGCCAACGTCAGGCCATTCTCCATGATTTATCGACCATTTTAGGTGTATACCGTGATTCAGGAACTCCTTCCTTTGTTCCATTAAGTAAACGGAATCTGGATGATGGTCGCCTTGCTATTTTTTTGCTACCCCAAAGTAAAGATATGAAGCGAGCAATGGAGGCGATTAAGCGTGTTCCACTCCTTGAGAATGCAGTTCGCCAAGCCAAGCGAGCATAAAGGAGAAGAGCGACATGCAGATTGAAAAGATGATCTTGGCCATCGTCTCCATGGATTCTCAACAGGTAAGTGGAGGTTCCCCTATCTTTATTGTTGAGAATGAAGTAGAATTACAGCAGGTTGCATTTTCATTAGAAAAGATTTTAGATGGCATCGCCCATGCAATCACAGAGAAGATCATGATTATTGTAAGACACTAATGGCCTTACTATGAACTTCGTGATGTAGATTGGAAGATGTTCCCCTCGCATTTCTTGATTGTGAGGGGATTTCAACTTACAATAGTAAGGGTTCACATCAAAATAAAAGAGAGGTGGAACAATGAGTAAACCAGTGGTAGCTATCGTGGGTCGACCCAATGTTGGAAAGTCAACCCTTTTTAATCGGATTATTGGTGAACGTAAAGCAATTGTTGAAAATGTTCCCGGTGTGACCCGTGATCGCTTATATGGAGAAGGAGAATGGTCTGGTCGGACCTTTTATCTTATTGATACAGGTGGTATAGAATTGACAGGAGATGATCATTTTCTCCATGAGATCCGTGCACAAGCTGAATTGGCCATTGATGAAGCGGATGTCATCATCTTTTTAACCGATGTCACCACAGGGGTGAGTCAATCAGACCAGGAAGTAGCACAGCTGCTCTTTCGCTCCAATAAACCGGTCATTGTCGCTGTAAATAAAACAGATAATTTGGAACGGGAAGCTGCAGCATTCGAATTCTATGCCTTAGGCTATGAGCATGTGATTCCTATCTCTAGCGAACATGGTATTGGTGTAGGTGACCTACTGGATCGTGTAATTGAGCAACTACCTGATGATGAAATCGAGACAGAGTATGAGGAAGATGTGATCCGGGTAACTGTTATTGGTCGCCCCAATGTAGGTAAGTCCTCGTTGATCAATGCAATTCTCGGGGAAGAACGAGTTATTGTAAGCGATATTGCAGGTACGACACGGGATGCCATCGATACGCCATTTACAGTGGATGGACAGGAATATGTGTTGATTGATACTGCAGGGATTCGTAAACGTGGCAAGGTCTATGAATCGACGGAGAAATATAGCGTTCTCCGGGCATTAAAAGCATTGGAGCGCAGTGATGTGGCCCTCATTGTTCTCAATGCAGAAGAAGGAATTATTGAACAGGATAAGAAGATTGCTGGCTATGCACATGAAGCAGGGAAGGCTGCCATCTTTGTGGTGAATAAATGGGATGCCATTGAAAAAGATGATCGGACCATGCAACTCTTTGAACAGAAGATCCGTAATCAGTTCCTCTTTATGGATTATGCGCCCATCCTATTTGCCTCTGCAAAGACAGGTGCCCGTGTCCTAAAAATTCTCCCAGTGGTACAGCATGTGTCCGAAAATCATGCCATGCGCATATCTACATCCATGTTGAATGATCTCGTGGCTGACGCAGTGATCAGTACACCTACGCCATCAGATAAGGGGAAACGTCTACGGATCAATTATGTTACACAGGTCTCAGTGAAGCCGCCAACGATTCTCTTTTTTGTGAATGAACCTGAATTGATGCATTTTTCCTATTTACGTTATTTAGAGAATCAAATTCGTCAAACCTTTTCATTTGATGGTACCCCTTTACGTTTACTAGTTCGAAAAAAGGAATAGAAACCATCGAGGGCGAATTTCTGTGTAAAAGGGGAAATGCGATGTGAACATTCTTTTCATGATAATACTTGCTTACTTAATTGGCTCTATCAGTTCCAGTTACATCATTGGAAAAGCATTTAAGAAGATTGATATTCGACAATATGGAAGTGGGAATGCAGGAGCCACCAATACCCTTCGTGTGATGGGGATCGGACCTGCTATCCTAGTACTTCTTCTCGATGTATTGAAGGGAATTGTGACCATCTTCATGTCACGCTACCTTTTCCAGCTTTCTGATGTGGTATCTATGTGGGTAGGCTTCTTTACCATACTGGGTCATAATTATCCCATCTATTTCGGCTTTCGTGGAGGCAAAGGCGTAGCCACAACCATTGGTGTTTTTGCTACATTGGCTTTGATTCCTAGTTTAATTGCTGGTGCACTGGCGATTCTCGCCATCGTGATTACCCGCTATGTCTCCCTAGGCTCCTTACTATTTGCTATATTGACACCTATCATGATGGCATTTTTAGACGTATCCTGGCAAGAATGGTCCGTGGGTCTTCTCATTGCACTCTTTGTGATGTGGCGCCATCGCGGCAATATTCAACGGTTAAGAACTGGAAATGAGCGGAGGCTGGGAGAAAAATCGTATGGTAGTATACGATCACGATAGAGGTGAAAAAAATGATAACCAGAACGGCTGTGATTGGTGCAGGCAGTTGGGGAACTGCACTATCCATGGTATTAACGGATAATGGCTATCCTGTATCACTTTGGACTCGTAGTGAGGATCAGGTGGCTGAGATCAACAGCATGCATACCAATCGTCACTATTTACCTGAAGCCACACTATCCTCACAGATCGTTGCCACAAGTAATCTTGAAAATGCAGTGGTGAACGCTCAACTTATCGTCATTGCAGTACCTTCCCATGCGATGCGGGAGGTGGTTGTTCAACTACGTCCTTATCTCAAGCAGGAGCAGATTGTCGTTCATGTTACGAAGGGGCTCGAAACTTCTACTCTTCAGCGAATGAGCGAAGTGATTCGCGCTGAACTGCCTACGTCTCTCCATGATCGGATTGCTGTTTTGTCTGGACCTAGTCATGCAGAGGAGGTAAGCCGTCGTGATCCAACGACAGTTGTGGTAGCATCGGAGGATTTAGCCCTTGCAGAGCAGGTTCAAGATATCTTTAGCAATGATACATATTTTCGTGTTTATACCAATCATGATGTCATTGGTGTTGAGCTGGGGGGCGCATTAAAGAATATTATTGCCCTTGGTGCAGGTCTCAACGATGGCTTGAATTTTGGAGATAATGCCCGAGCTGCTTTGATGACTCGTGGTTTAGCCGAAATCTCTCGTGTAGGGATTGCCATGGGGGCACAACCTCTTACCTTTGCAGGATTAGCAGGGGTTGGCGATCTAATTGTAACCTGTACCAGTAAGCATAGTCGTAATTGGCGTGCGGGTCATATGCTCGCAGAAGGGTATAATCTGGAACAAGTGTTAGAACAGATGGGGATGGTCGTTGAGGGTATAAAAACAACGAAAGCTGCGTATGCCCTATCCCAGCAGCTTCAGATTGAGATGCCCATTACGAAGGAGTTATACCTCGTTCTTTTCGAAGGAAAAGCGCCACGCCAAGCTGTTTTAGATCTAATGGGACGCGTTCGTCGTAACGAACGAGAAGAATTAAATATCCGTCTCGATTTAAAAAAAAGTTAGAAATAGGCGATTATGTCATATCGAAGAGGATAAAACAGACATACATTAGATCAAAAAGGCTCATCAAGCACAGAGAAAGAGCGGCACCGTATAGGTAGCCGCTTTTTTTATCTTCCAGTGGTATTGGATGATTTGGTGGTGGTTAGGAATAGTGGACCAAAGGTACGGATCAATCGGTAGAGCTGAACCATCTTATTCATCTGTTCTAAGCCATGCTGGAAGGATTGAACTTTTTTCTGAAGCGTTCGAAGACGATCCTCTTGAGGTGGATTGGCTACTTCTCTTCTCTGTGGCGGAAGTGTGGCTCTACCATAGGGCGAATAAGCGTAATCATTGGCGTATGGATACCAACTGGGTGGCTGATAATTGGGGAGCTGATAAAAACCGCGGGTAGGCGGGCGATAGTATTGCTGTACCATCACTGATCGTTCCTTTCTCTCTATGAATAAGTACTATTTTTACAGTCATTATATTAACATTATGCTATAATAGTGAATAAATCATGATTATTCATAAAAAAGGATGGCTGAAGGATATGGGAACGATGATGATTGCCATCATGGCAATTTTTATGATGGTTTTTGCCAACTTTCTAATATTATTTGCACGTCAGAAACAGGGATGGCTAAGGAATGCTGTATCTTTAATAGCCTATCTTTTACTATTACCAATTGCTCTCTTGATCTTTATTGTCCTCTTTTCATGAGGATTGAAAGAATTTAAACAACCGAAGAGAATAAGCTGGAGGGATCATGATCAATGGCGAATTTACAAGTAGTTACAGCACAGGAAACTGTTTCGATTCCACTTAAATCTGGAGCAACATTACTGCATTTAATTCAGACGGAATCCGTCCCTTGGGGTTTTAATTGCCTACGTGGTACATGTGCACGCTGCCGTTGTCAGGTGCTTAGTGGTCAAGATGGATTACAGCCTCCTACAGAAGCAGAGGAACTTCGTCTGCGTAAAAAAGAGCTTGCAGAGGGATTTCGCTTAGCATGCCAAGCAATTGTGAAGGATGTGGAGGAAGATATTATAATTCAGTACACTCCATATCGCTGATCGTCCTCTGACATCGCCATTGTTCAATCGTGGCAACCATGTAGAAAAGGAGAAGGAGAATGCGGAAGTTACCTACATTCTTACGAATAGGTCTTGTGACAATCATACTAGCCCTAAGCAGCGGATGTGCTGTTCCTCAAGATGTTCTGCAAAAAAATAATACAATGCTTCCAGTAGCGGTTCAGCAAATCGAGGATGCAGTGCATCAATATTATAAGGAGAAGGCAATTCTTCCTATCGTTACTAAGGATCGAGACACGCCAATTTTTGAAAAATATGAAATTGAACTGGCCAAGCTCTATCCTCACTACCTTACACATATTCCAGAACCAGCCTATGAGGAGGGCGGAATTTACCGCTTTGTGATCCTTGATCCAGAAGGTGAGCAAGCAGTTCGAGCCATGGATCTTCATCTGATCCAGCAGGTGAACGATCTACAACGCTGGTTGATTGAATATGTGAAAAAGCAGGGACAATATCCGACTTTAGAGGAGGTTGAGCCAGGCTACTATACATTAAACGAGGATAAGTTGGGAAGACAGAAGGCGTGGATTAAAAGTCCATTTTCTGATCGGCAGTTACCACTATTACTCCACCGTTCTGGACGATTAATTGTTGATTTTCGTCCAGAAATCCAAACCATGCTAGTAGAAGGGGAGGAGCAAGACCGAGATTTACGTTGGTTAATTGTGGAGAACACTCCCTTTGTCCCCAATTGTGGTGCTCCGATATATTGGGAAGAAGGCAAGCTGAAGTTGGACCCGAATCAACCATATTAATTCAGGTATACAGTCATAAAAATCCTGTCCGCTTAATAGAATCATAGAAAAGCGGACAGGATTTTTGTGTTCATTCTTCCTTTTGCATAACCCATTACTCTTAACGGGTTGTCCATGTCAGGAAGATGACGGGAGTCCAGGTGATAAGGAGGAAAAGGGATGGAACGCGTCGATATTTTTCAGGATATTGCAGAGCGTACGGGGGGCGATATCTATTTAGGCATTGTTGGTCCTGTTCGTACAGGAAAATCCACGTTTATCAAGCGTTTTATGGATGCAATCGTTATTCCTAACATCATGAATGAAGCAGACCGAGAACGGGCCATTGACGAGCTACCCCAGAGTGCAGCAGGAAAAACCATCATGACAACAGAACCAAAATTTGTTCCTAATCAAGCGATTGGCATCCATGTAGACGAAGGTCTCGATGTGAATGTACGCGTTGTTGATTGCGTAGGGTATGCTGTAGAAGGAGCACAAGGGTATGAAGATGAGAATGGCCCTCGTATGATTAGTACACCTTGGTACGACCAGCCTGTTCCCTTTCATGAAGCAGCTGAATTAGGAACGAAAAAGGTGATTCAAGATCACTCCACCTTAGGAATTGTGGTGACCACCGATGGAACAGTGACGGATCTACCTCGTGGCGCCTACGTGGAAGCAGAAGAACGGGTTATACAAGAGTTGAAAGAGGTGGGAAAACCCTTTATTGTTGTTCTTAATACGCTCAATCCGGAGCGTGAAGAGACGGAGAGCCTCCGCATGGAATTGGTTGAGAAATATGATATCCCGGTGGTTGCTGTCAGTGTGGAGACCATGCGGGAGACAGATATTCTCCAGATTATGAAAGAGGTACTCTTCGAATTCCCCGTCCACGAAGTGAATGTGAACCTTCCCTCCTGGGTGATGGTATTGGAGGATGGACATTGGCTTCGCAATCATTACGAAGAAGCAGTTCGCGAGACGATTCAGGATATTCGCCGTCTGCGCGATGTGGATCGGGTGATGGGCAATTTCGACCAGTATGAATATATCGAACAGGCTAATCTTTCATCCATCAATATGGGGCAAGGGATTGCTGAGATTGATTTGCATGCACCAGAGGCACTCTATGATCAGATCCTAATGGAAACCGTCGGCGTGGAGATCAAGGATAAGGCTCATCTCTTACAGCTGATGCAGCAATTTAGTAAAGCAAAAAAAGAGTATGATCAGGTAGCAGATGCCTTGGAATCAGTACGAGCAACAGGCTATGGTATCGCTCCACCCACTTTAGAAGAAATGGTATTGGATGAGCCAGAGCTGATCCGACAGGGAGCACGCTATGGCGTACGCCTTCGTGCAAAAGCGCCCTCCCTTCATCTGGTCAAGGTGGATGTGGATTATGAGTTCGCACCCATTATTGGTACAGAGAAGCAGAGTGAGGAATTGGTTCGTTATTTGATGCAGGATTTTGAAGAGGATCCCCAAGCTATTTGGAATTCAGAAATATTCGGACGCTCACTCAATTCCATTGTAAAAGAAGGTATTTCTGGAAAACTGTCGATGATGCCAGAGAATGCTCGTTATAAATTGCAAGAGACATTGGAGCGGATTGTTAACGAGGGATCTGGAGGCTTGATTGCGATTATACTCTAGGTTCATATTCCGAAAAAAAGAGGAAATTGTGTGTAATCACGCGATTTCTTCTTTTTTTTTTGCAAAACTACTTGCAAGATGGCGAGTAGATGATTTAAGATAGCCATGGTATTAGTTAGTTTTCTAGAATTAGGAAGACCTTTTTAAAAGTACTTTAGACCCATTTTATTAAAAAACGTTGATAAAACTGGTTTTTTCACTATTTTTTGCTTGATTTTCAGTATAAAATCCTGCAAAATGGGTTACAAAGATAGTGAACATTCATAAGACCTTGGGAGGAGGTGAAGAAATGAACAAAACAGAATTGATTGCAAAAGTTGCAGAAGTAACAGAATTGACTAAAAAAGATGCAACAAAAGCAGTTGAAGCAGTCTTCGCATCCATTAGCGGAGCATTAAAAGACGGGGAAAAAGTTCAATTGATTGGTTTTGGAACATTTGAGGTACGTGAACGTGCTGCCCGTAAAGGTCGCAATCCTCAAACTGGTGAAGAAATCACAATTGCTGCTAGTAAAGTTCCTGCTTTTAAACCTGGTAAAGGCTTAAAAGAAGAGATTCAGTAATTATTCGCTGAATACATAAACCCACACTTCGGTGTGGGTTTTTTCACATGAGCATGTAGTATTTACCTTTCATCCACTCTTGTGTTATATCTATAAAGGAAGTACTAAATAAAAGGGCTAATTCATAGGGAGATATCAATCGACCTGGATAGAAAATAGAGGAGGATGAACATTAACGATGGATCAAGAAAAGCTCGAGCAAGCAGTTCGAATGATCATAGAGGCCATCGGTGAAGATCCAAATCGTGAAGGCTTACTCGATACACCAAAACGAGTTGCAAAGATGTACGAAGAGGTGTTTAGTGGTCTCCAGCAGGATCCCCGCGAATATTTTCAAGTCGTTTTTTCAGAGGAGCATGAGGAACTGGTCTTAGTGAAGGATATTCCCTTCTATTCCATGTGTGAGCATCATTTAGTACCTTTTTTTGGTGTAGCACATGTTGGCTATATCCCGAAGGGTGGTCGTGTGACAGGCTTATCTAAGCTAGCTCGCGCTGTAGAGGCTGTGGCACGCCGTCCTCAATTGCAAGAGCGGATCACCTCTACCGTTGCCAATTCCATTATGGAGACGTTAGAGCCCCATGGTGCCATTGTGGTGGTTGAAGCCGAGCATATGTGCATGACCATGCGCGGTGTAAAGAAACCTGGTTCCAAAACAGTAACCATCGCCGCCCGTGGAATCTTTGAAACGGATACACATGCTCGTGAAGAGGTTATACAGCTGATCCGCGGATAGACGCATGAGGATAGGAAAAAATGAACGTTGACAAGGCATGTAATATTGAATACAATAAGTCTTGTCAGCAAAACGGGATGTAGCGTAGCTTGGTAGCGCGCCACACTGGGGGTGTGGAGGTCGTCGGTTCAAATCCGGCCATCCCGACCATCTATGTATCTATCGTAATTTCATTAGTAACGGTAAGTAACCATGGGTTCTTCTTAGAAATCATGGTTTTTTCATGAAAAGAGATGAAAAGGAGCATGGACGTGGCCGAACAAGCATTCATAATGATTAAAGCAGAAGAGAATGGCGTTCAAGTCATGGGTTTGACACGGGGGCAGACGACTAAATTTCATCACACTGAGAAGTTGGATAAGGGTGAGGTGCTCATCGTTCAATTTACAGATACCACTTCTGCTATGAAAATCCGTGGAAAAGCTTCCGTGATCTCCAGTTTTGCCCAAATGGAATCAGATTCAAAAGCGTAAAGCAGGCGTTAGTCATAGCCTGCTTTTTTTGTTGTATGAATAGAATAAGAGGAGGAATTGCCATGAAATTGAGTAGAGGGCTTGGCTTCTCCCTTATTCTTGGGATCATCCTTGCAATGCTTTTGACTCTATTACCTATTGTGGATGGCTTTAAACAACATCAAACTGGAGAAGTTCCTGTATTACGTCTCAACAAGAGTGTCACACTAACTGAAGAAGGTATCCCGGATTTGATCATCCGCCTTCCCGCTGTGGAACAGGTAGGGCAGGTTCGTTGGCTCAATGGTGGTCTAGAGATCGATTATCATTTAACAGCGCTACAATCAGCAGAGAAGACGTACAAGCTTGTGAAGGAGACTACGGAGTTAATCTATGCACAAACCTCCAATGTGGAGCAGATGGTTACACGTATTTTTATCCATGATTCACAGAATAAGATCTTAATGCTTACGCATACAACGCTTCGAGAGGATCTGCAAGCACATCAGCCTACTGAACTGCTCTCACTCAAAGAATATTTGAAGCAGATCGGTGATTTGCATGAGACAACTGTATGGGAAAGTTGGTATAATACAAAAGGATCAAAGGAATCGATCCAATAGGTGTTCCCCCCATGCTTTTATGATATACTTTTTAATGATTGGTCAAGAATTTACGTATCCTTGACGAATGGATAATAATGGGCGTCTTGTGAGTTCTGTTATGAATGCGAAATAATGGAGGAACGAGGATGAAAGAACTGAATGCAATCGAGGAATATAACATCTTGTCGCAGAGAGCGGTACAACTAACAAACCATTCATACCTGTCAAACTATGTCACCTATCCTCCATTGGATCAGACCAGCTGGATTCTGGTTATACAATTACTCCGACAAGCACTGATAAAACCTAAGGATAGAGAAGAGTTAGTCTTGCCTGCATTACTGATTCAGATGGCACTCAATCATCATGAACAGGTGAGCGTAGGAGAAGAGCATGATGCTTGGTTATACAGGAAGCGTCAGCTCACTGTTTTAGCTGGTGATTTCTTCAGTAGTCGTTATTATGAACAATTGGCAATACGAGGGCGAATCTCTTTGATTCATCACTTTGCCCAAGCCATCGGTTCAATCAATGAAGCGAAGATGGAACTCTACCTTAAGGACTCATGGACGCCAGATCAGCGCCATGCGCTCTTGTGGAAACGTGATCTCTCTCTTTTCCAAGTGATTTTTAAGGAATGCTTACCCACAGCCCAGGCGATCAAGCATGCTCTGATACTTTTAGAACGATTAGCACAAGTACGATGGGATCCAGCGAATGAGATGGTTCAGATTGAAGAACAATTGCAGCTTCTTCAACAAGAAGCGATTATACATTGGGATGATATAAGCGATCCTCATGGGGATACAGAAACAGCGATAACCCAATTTATCCAAAGTACACTCCAATATATCAATGAGAAAATGGGTGTGGATATATCAGAGGGTCCCGTCTCCGTACTTTAGCAACACTCACAGACTAATCTACTGTTCGTTATAAAGGATAACCATGTTGATGGGGAGAGATGGAAAAAGTGCAACAAGAAGAGAAGCGAGCTTTTGTACATCAAGTCTTTGAAAGTATTGCGAAAGATTATGATCGAATGAATTCGATTATCAGCTTTGGTCGTCATCGTGCTTGGCGTAAATATACGATGAAGAAGATGGGCGTTAAAGCTGGAGAGCGTGCTATTGATATAGCATGTGGAACTGCCGATTGGGCCATTGAGCTAGGTAAAGAAGTAGGTCCCACCGGTCATGTAGTAGGTCTTGATTTTAGTGAACAGATGCTTACCATTGCGAAAGAGAAGGTGAAGCAAGAACATCTTGATCAACATGTTGAATTAGTCTTGGGAGATGCGATGAAACTTCCTTTCCCAGACAATACTTTTGATTATGCCACCATCGGTTTTGCCCTCCGTAATGTTCCTGACATTCAGCAGGTTTTATCAGAGATGGTTCGTGTTGTTCGTCCTGGCGGACAGATCGTCTCCCTTGAAGTGTCCAAGCCCCCCAAAGCATGGTTCCGTTCTTTATTCTATTTTTATTTTTATAACATTTTACCCTTAATGGGGAAACTGTTCGTAAAGAAGTATGATGAATATAAGTGGCTTCCCACCTCGCTAACTAATTTTCCAGATAGCGTTCAATTACGCAAGATGTTCGAAGATGCTGGGATGAAGAAGGTTGAAGTGAAGCTGTTTTCCGGTGGTGTAGCAGCAATGCATCTTGGAACGAAGCCAGCTGATCCAGCGATGGGAAGTGAGCAATAATGATTAAAAAGATAAAAGTTATTCTAGAAATGATCAAGTTTGAGCATACAATCTTCGCATTACCATTTGCCTATATGGGGGCGATTTTGGGTAGCTTCGATGTGAACGGTACATGGCCTACATGGGCACAGATTGGGTGGATCACGGTGGCCATGGTAGGGGCGCGAAGTGCTGCGATGGCCCTCAATCGGTTAATCGACCGATTCATTGATGCAAGCAATCCTCGAACAGCAACACGTGCGATTCCAGCAGGTCAAATTTCAGCTCAAGCAGTTACGATTTTTATTATTGTTTCTTTTGCGGTATTATTTCTTGCAGCATATCAATTGAATCGTCTTGCTGTTTACTTACTTCCTTTAGCGGTCTTTATTCTTGTCTTATACTCTTATACTAAACGTTTTACATGGGCTTGCCATCTTGTGTTAGGTGTTGCCATTGGACTAGCCCCTCTCGGTGGCTGGGTTGGTACCACAGCTCAGGTGGATTGGCATGGGATCGTTCTCTTTTTATTGGTGGCTGCCTGGACTGCAGGCTTTGATGTGATCTATGCTTGTCAGGATGTAGACTTTGATCGTAAAGAAGGACTCCATTCTATTCCTGTACGCTTCGGTATTGCTGGGGGTCTTCGAATCTCTAAGCTTCTTCATATTCTAGCAGTGATTGGCTTAGTCGCCCTTTATTACTTAACACCAGTGGGCTACACATACTTACTTGGCGTTCTTTTAGCCATCTTCATTTTAATCTATGAGCACTCCTTAGTTTCACCCAATGATTTATCCAAGTTGAATACAGCTTTCTTTACTATGAATGGAGTTTTAAGTGTGGTAATTTTCACATTTACATTGCTTAATTTTCTATTTGGTTAAGTTGTAAAATAGAAGGTAGGGAGTTCCTTTGGTTCAAAAACGTATCGCAGTAGCCATTACAGGTGCCAGTGGCGCTCAATATGGGGTCCGCTTGACTCAGGTATTACTTCAGGAAGGTCATCATGTCCATCTGATGATCAGTGAAGCAGCCTGGCAAGTATTTTACGAAGAATTGGGCTGGGATACCTCTAATCGCGAGGTGATTCTCCAAGACTGGATGAGGTCGGGGGACTTAGAGTATCATACGATGCGGGATTTCAAGGCTCCTATCGCTAGCGGCTCCTATCCTGCCGATGGCATGGTCGTGGTTCCATGTTCCATGGGCACACTCTCAAGTATTGCCCATGGTGCATCACGAAACTTACTTGAGCGTGCAGCAGATGTGATGTTGAAGGAAGGGCGGACTTTAATTCTTGTACCACGTGAAACGCCACTAAATCAGATTCACCTTGAGAATATGTTGAAGCTTGCACAAGTGGGAGCCAAGATTATTCCTGCCATGCCTGGCTTCTACCATCATCCTCAAACCATGGAGGATCTCATTGATTTTGTAGTAGGGAAAGTCTTAGATAATTTAGGAGTTGAACATCACCTCTTTCGTAGATGGGGGGAATAACTAGGTGAATCAACAGAGAAAATTACAGGTGGGGAAAATTACTTTTACGAACATCTTACCGGTGTATCACTTTTTTGATGAAGCATCCCTTGGAAAATATGTGGAATTTATTCCGCAGGTTCCTGCAGAGCTGAATAAAAAGATGAAAGAAGGCAGCATTGATCTTGGACCTATCTCCGCCTTTGCATATGGAGAGAATGCTCATCATTATTCATTATTACCCAATCTTTCCATTAGCTCCACAGGTAAAGTGATGACGGTCTTACTTTTTTCAAAGAAACCTTTACATCTATTAAAGGAATCATCCATTGCTCTTACCAATCAATCAGCTACTTCCATTAATCTGTTTAAGATCATTATGGAGAAGTTCATTGGTGGAAAACCAAGCTATACCGTGATGGAGTCTAGCCTTCAACGCATGATGAAACAGCATGATGCCTGTATTCTCATCGGTGATGATGCTACATTATCCAATTGGAACAATCCAGGCTATCTCGTTTATGATTTAGGCGATCTCTGGTACCACTATACCGGCTATCCCATGACATTTGCAGTTTGGGCTGTCCGTGATGAAGTGGTTCAACAGTATAGTGATCAGTTGTATGCGGTCTATCAAGGCTTTATTCAGAGTAAACAACGAGGTCGTGCCCAGATAGGTGAAGTGATCCAATATGCCATGAACCATTTTGGTGGTTCAGAAATTCACTGGCAGACCTATTTCTCTATCCTCTCCTATGACTTTAACGAGGAGCATCGTGCTGGTCTTCAACATTATTATGATCTTGCAACGGAAATGGGGCTATTAAAGCAGGCTGTGCAATTAAAGTTCTGCTTTACCGAGGCACCTACCATGCGAATAAACGGGTGATTCCATGAAATTAACTGATCTGTATTTTGAATTACGTGGAGATATAGGCTATGTTGAAAAGGGGATAGCAGAAGCAGTTCAATGTGATGTGGCTGAATTAGAATCGAGCTCTCAGCATCTTCTCCAAGCTGGGGGGAAACGTTTACGCCCTGCGCTGGCACTGCTTTGCGGTAGGTTTGGCCAACCAAAGAATGATGCTTTGTACCGTCTCGCTATCTCTCTTGAACTGATTCATATGGCAACGTTGGTCCATGATGATGTCATCGATGATTCAGATACACGTCGTGGACAACCTACGGTCAAAGCAAAGTGGGATAATCGAGTTGCTATGTATACAGGGGATTTTATTTTGGCGAAGGCACTAGAGCAGGTAACCACCTTGTCCAATCCCAAGATTCATCAGCAATTCTCCCGCGCTCTAGTAGAAATGAGCATCGGCGAGATTGAACAATTACGCGATCTCCATAGCTGGGATCAAACCTTCCGTAATTATCTACGGAGAATTAAAAGAAAGACCGCTTTACTCATTGCTGTTAGCTGTCAATTAGGGGCATTATCATCTGAAGTAGGGATGAAGGATGCTCATCATCTCTATCGATACGGCTATAATCTCGGTATGGCTTTCCAAATAACTGATGATATTTTGGACTATACTGGAGATGCTAAGAAGATGGGAAAACCAGCTGGCAGTGATCTTTTACAAGGTAATATTACGCTTCCTGCCCTTTATACTTATAATCATCCCGAGCATGGTGAGAAGCTACGCCAGATGTTAGAGGAACGAAATGGAATCGCGGATGAAGAGATCATCCAATATATCACGAACCATGGCGGAATTCAATTTTCTCGTGAAATCACCATGAAATATTTGAATAAATCACGCAAGGCGCTGGAGCAATTGCCGGCGATTCGTACGAGGGATACACTATACAATATTACACAGTTTATTGAAAAACGTAACTTTTAGCCTCAGCAGGTGGAGAGGTAGGTAAGATGAGGAGTTCTTGCTTTACCTCTCCCTTTTTGCTACAATTTCTTCGGTTACAACTAAAGATACATATCGAGGAGGTTCCATAATGGAAAAAACATTTTTAATGGTAAAGCCTGATGGCGTACAACGTGGCTTAGTTGGTGAAATTGTTGCCCGCTTTGAAAAGAAAGGCTACCGTTTAGTCGGTGCTAAATTAATGCAAGTGGATCGTGCCCTTGCAGAAAAACACTATGCTGAGTTATCTGACAAGCCTTTCTTCGGCGAGCTGGTTCAATTCATCACATCTAGTCCCGTTTTCGCCATGGTTTGGGCTGGCGAAGGCGTGATTGCTGAAGCTCGGAAAATGATGGGCACCACCAATCCAAAGGATGCTGCACCAGGCACTATTCGTGGCGACTTCGCTACCAGCATCGGTATGAATGTGATTCATGGCTCTGATTCACCAGCTAATGCTGAACGTGAAATCAATCTCTGGTTTACAGCAGATGAAGTATTAGCATACGAAAAGGATATTGAAAAGTGGTCGTAAGAATCAATTAGCATTATGGAAGAAGGGTAAGGCACGTACTGCCCTTCTTTTCTTATAATAAAGATATCGCATTGAGATAGAAGAGGATATGGCAATGGGGGAAGAAGGGTATGGAGGATAAAGACTACCAGGAGTTTATTCGTCTAATTTACCGTAAATCGGGGATCGATTTGAGTCAATACAAAGAGGCACAAATGAAGCGGCGCCTCACCTCTTTACGCAATAAACGAGAGTTCCCGACGTTTGTCCAATTTTTTCATGCTCTAGATCGTGATGCAACATTATATTATGAGTTCCTTGATAAGATGACGATCAATGTCTCAGAGTTTTATCGGAATGATGGGCGCTGGCAAGTGCTTCAGAATAAAATACTTCCCAAGTTAGTTCAAAAAACAGGACGGCTTCAATGCTGGAGTGCAGCGTGCTCTACTGGCGAGGAGCCTTATACATTACTTCTCATCTTAAAACAGTTGGGCTATGATCGAAATGCTTCCATCTTGGCCACCGATATCGACGAAAATGCCATCGCTCGGGCCAAAATCGGCCTCTACAATGAACGAGCGATCCAAGGTATTCCTACTCCCTTACTACAGCGTTATTTTCGTAAGGAAGGAGAGTTCTACGCCATTTCTGATGAGATTAAAAATCGCATTCAGTTTAAACGGCATAATCTCTTAGCAGATCCCTATGGAAGCGGTTATGACCTCATCATCTGTCGTAATGTGATGATCTACTTTACAGAAGAGGCGAAGGATCAGATCTATGCTAAATTTAGTCAAGCATTACGACCGGGTGGAATTCTTTTCGTTGGAAGCACAGAACAAATCTTCCAACCTCAACGTTACCAGTTTGTAACCGAAGACACGTTCTTTTATCGTAAAATGGAATAGTGGATAGGAGATGGCGATGATTCTCTTCCGCCATCTTTTTTTCATAATTTTACGAGTAGCTTATACAATAGATAGAAGGAGAGGTGGGGGAAGGAAGGGAAGCGGATGCGTTGGTTGATTCATCGTGCAATGATCTGGAGTCGTAATTATTGGGGAATCTATGACATTCTCATTGAGAATGGTAAAATCGTAAAAATTGATCGTCATATCACTCCATTCAATGAATGTACTCACCTTGACGCTTCGGACTATCTCATCATGCCTGGTCGAATCAGTCATAGCATAGACTCTTACCGAAGTATTTCTGCTCCAGAGAACTGGGAGTATTATGTCCGTGCTGGTATTACAACATTATTGATCCCTCGTCTTGTGACACAGCCAGATTATGATGCGCCGCAGCGTTGGTTAGCGAGAGAGACATCTAAGCATCTTAATCTACCCTTCGACTACTATCTTTTGCCTATCTTTCCCTTAAGCGATCTCCAACCAGAGCTCATTGCTTTGTGGAAAAAAGTAAAATTTACCCATATCTACTTATTGGCAACGGAAGATCAAGTTCAACAGGGGCTTGCTCAGCTCAGGCGATATAGGCTACAATATGAGATGTTCTTTAGCATTTATCCCTCTATCAATCACCAATTGGTCTCTAACCCTAGAGGTATCAAGAGAATCCCGATGAGAGAGCAATTCGCATATGGTGTTAAGTATTTGAGCCTTCCTTATGCGTGGTTCGCACGTCTTCAGACCCATCAACTTGTAGGGCTGCTCCCATATCTCGACAAATATCAGTCCGCTTTGATTGACAAGCTTACCCGTCACCAAGTACCATACTTTTTTTATACCTCACCAGAAGAATTGTTAAACTATAATCAAACAAGATTATTAATGAAAAAAGTTGGAAACCCAAAACCTTTTACAACACTTAATCGTATACCCCATGTAGAGAGTTGGCTAACCGCATCTTCCTATCGAATTGCCCAGTATTATGGCTGGCATGGAAGAAAGGGAACCATCCGCCATGGAGCAGATGCAGATCTTCTCTTTTTTCAGCGCCCAGCCCTATTGACGAAAGGCATTTCTTCCGATAATTTACTATATGAGGAGCTTTATTTTCCACAATTTATAATGCTTCGTGGGCAATTGATTACAATGCCTGCCCCCCATTGGCCGCGGGGACAGGGAAATCTGCTATGTAGTTATTCATTTGGTAGCCATTGATCGCAACAAACTGCGCGTTCACGTGTCTATATTAGTAGAACAGTGAAAGAGACGGACAGCGCAGGAACAGGAGGTTCCTCACATGACCGATTCACAAATTGTTCGTGAGATAAAAGATGGTAATATTGAGCTATACGCTGAATTAATTCGCAGATATGAAAAAAAGATTCTCATGTTTATTCTTCATATGCTGCGTAATAGCCATGTGGAAGCCCTTGCAGAAGATTTAACGCAGGAGACTTTCTATAAGGCATTTAAAAATATTCATTCATTCCGAGACGTTGAAGCCTCCTTTTCAACTTGGCTATACACCATTGCGAGAAATACTGTACTTAGTGAACTTCGTAAAAGTAAGAATACAGAGGTTTACTTAGAAGATAACTACATACTACCAAAGGAATCTACCGACCGCCTACCTGAACAAGAGGTTCTACGATTTGAGCGTGAGGATTTAGTGCGACAGGCTATCAATAATCTACCTGAAAAACAACGAGCAGCTATTATCCTCCGAGAGTACGAACAGTTGGATTATAAGGAGATTGCTATCTTATTAAATGCCACTGTTAGTTCGGTCAAGTCGTTACTATTTCGTGCTCGAAATAGTATAAAGGATCAGTTAGAATACTATTTTGATGATAAACAGATAAAGGCGGTGAAATGATCGTAAGGAAGGGCGGAAGCCATGAAGTGTGAAGAAGTACAGGCCAAACTTCTTGATATGGAAGCAGGAAGACTTAGCGAGATAGAATGCCGTTATATCATGCATCACTTGAAGGGCTGTTTGGATTGTGCTGAGGAGCACCAAGTTATTAAGCGTAGTATGGAGTGGGTAGAGCCAGAGCACCAAGTGCACTCATCCCAGTTCTCTACGGATAACTTTATGATGGGCAATATCATGGATCGGATCCGTGAAGAGAATAAGTGGGCAGTTCCCATCACTAAAAGAAAGTTTCAACTCTCTGAGCAACTTAGAAGAGTTGGCTCCTTAATCGCAGTTCTCTTGCTGGTTACACTCTCCTTATCTTTCATGTTTATCACAGTACAAGACTCACGCGTGACCGATATTGACAAAAGCTGGGTTCAACTTTCTTGGGCTGAATCACAGGCAGACTCTTCAGCGTTGGTGGAAGAGAATTCTGTCGTTGCTAGTATTAGTGAACCCGTGGTTTATACTGTAGATCAATTCACTTCACCCATCGATTACTGGATTATTGGAACTCTATTTGGAACCACAATCATTGTCTTAGGAATGTGTTGGCTCACTAGAGTTAGTTAAAAACCGTTTGAATGAACGGTTTTTTCTGCTTTATCCCAGCACTGTAACTAATAAGGCTAGCCTATGCAGTTAGAGTAGTGTACTGCCAAGCTTTGAAAAAGAGAAACAGCTTGTTTTCCATAGAAAGGTTGAGAGATGATGGGACATTCGTTTGAAGAACAGCTGGATCAGGCTGAAAATCTGTTAATTGCTGGAGAAATAGAAGCAGGGCTTCAACAACTCGCATTATTAGAAGAGACTGAGCTAAACCATGATCAAATGCTAACTTTAGCAGAGCTCTACTATGAATTGGGACATATGGAGAAGGCAAAAAAGCTATTAGAGCCACTCATCGCTGTTGCTGATATTGATGGGCAGCTATTAATGGCAGAGATTCAATTGGATGAAGGAGAGATTGAAGATGCGTGGGCTGAACTGCTCTTGTGTAAGGAGGAGTATCCTAATCACCTTCGTCTCTTAGTCCTGCTAGCAGATACCTCGATGCTATTAGATATGCCAGAAGTCGCTTACGAGTACATCGATCATGCTCGTCAACTAGCACCCCATGATACTTCTATTCAGGATGCATGGCACTACGTTCGTACAGCTGCAGGACTAGAAATACATACGGACATGGAAACAGAAGAGCCTGAATTACTCTCTGATCAGCGCCTTGAATTAGAAGGTGATGATGCAGCCTACAGTGGTCATTTCGAAGAAGCGTTAGCCTGTTATCAGGAGTTGCTTCAACGGGATGCAAAATCGGTTACCATCCTCTATAAAGCAGGCTTTATAGCTAGTCAGTTAAAGGATTATCTTCTTGCTGAGAGCTATTTAAAAGAGGTAATTCGTCAAGATCCTGAGTACATCCAAGCGTACCGTTTATTGGGGGAGGCCTATTATCATCAACAGGATCTAGAGCAAGCTCAAACGATGTGGAATCGCTATCTCACCTATAATCCAGAAGATGCGGAGATTGCTATACAGTTACTTACCCTCTATGTTCAACAGCATCGCTATGGAGAGGCTGAATCATTAATCCATCGCTTACAGGCCGATCTTGAAGAGTATCCGCCATACTGGTACTTAGTTGGAGAACTCTATCGGGGTCAAGATAAGTGGGAAGAAGCTGCCACAGCCTATCAAGCATGTATTCAGCGCAGTAGTGATTATCAGGATGTACATTGGGCTTATGCTCGCGTGCTACAGGAGCTAGAGCAAATTCCTGAGGCAATTCAAGCAATGCGTCACCATTTATCTCTCAATCCAGAAGACAAGGTAGCATGGAAGGATATGGGATATTTATTATTGGAAAACGGTGAAGTAAGCGAAGCTATTGTGTGCTGGGAACACTCTCTCCATATCGACCCGTATCAAGAAGAGATACTTGAGATTATTCAACGCTATCAAGAAGAATAGAATGATTGTGTAGATGGACAGGGATTCTAACCCTGTCTTTTTTGATCGTAATAAATTCTGCTTTCGGAGTGAAGTTAAAAGTAATGAAAATAAAAAAAGGAAAAAAAAGAAAGGAAACGAATAGTAATGGATATAAATAACATAATTAGGGCTTGACAATGGAATTACTGCTTATTGGCTGGATTCAGCTAAAGGCTTGGCTAAAAATATGACCGAGTAGAGAAGTGGAGTGATGATTGTGAAACAGGCTGTCAGCCTGCATGAAAAAAAGGAGTTTCTACAATATTTTCTTAATCATTATACATTGAAGAAAAAAGAAGCTGCATGGTTGCTCCATTATGTCATGACTCATCATAAGCTATTAGAGAAGGTGCATTTTACGGATTACTTTGCCAATCTACCTAAGCTGATCATTATTTCCACCAACTGTGTTCATACTACCCCTTTCAAGTTCTATAAGAATAACCGAGTTACACCTAGTGTAGAGAAAGCATTTCATGATATTCGTTCCAATCCTCATGAGGAGATCTTTATCGGCTTATTCTTTAAGGATAAAGAGCATTCGAAGGAGTACTCCGCTGTATTAGAGAATCATTGGGGTTCAGTTCACCATATTGAGGATCACCCTGTCATTGAAGTGTTTGCAGAGATGGTATTAGAGAAGGCGTACTATGAAAAGCAAATGATTTGGCTGAAGGAGGCCATCGATGAAGCCCTTGATCATCGAGATGGTCAACGCTTCCATGAGCTTTCAAAGCGTTTGGCCCTTCTAGAGGCTCAAGAGATTTCAATTTTTCAATAATTTTTAGTAGGGACGGTATTGGATGAAGCTGTCCCCTTTTTATCATCAAAACCAACTCTACTGATCGCTTACTCACTAGTTTGTAAAATTTAGATAGGGGAAATCACTTCCTCCCTTAATCTACTTGACAGATATATGGAGGTAAACTATGATGGAAATGTGCAAATAGTGGTAACGTGTGCAACGTTATTATTTATAAGTAGAGAGATTGTGAAGAGTAGGGGGGAAGAGATCATGAGTGAGAAGCATCAGGACCTTTCACGGCGACAATTTTTGAATTATACCTTAACTGGCGTTGGTGGATTCATGGCAGCTGCCATGCTCACCCCAATGGTTCGCTTTGCCATTGATCCCATGTTGCGTGTAGATGCAGCAGGCGCTGATATGATTCCAACTTTGCCAATATCCGAGTTTGGTCCAGAACCCAGGGAAGTGCACTTTACTGTAAAGATCCAGGATGGCTGGTATCCCTACGAGAAAGATACCACTGCATGGGTTACTTATGACGCAGAAAAGGATGAGTTTTTGGTCCTAGACCCAACATGTAAGCATTTGGGATGTTTAATTCAATGGGACACCAATCCGAACTATGCGGGACAGTATTATTGTCCATGTCATGATGGGCGCTACTACAAGGATGGTGTGAACGTACCCAATACACCACCTAAGAAGCCACTTAATACCCATAGCTACGAAGTTCGCGAACTGAATGGTGAAAAGGTATTGTATGTTAGTGCGTGGTCGAAGGAGAGGGGGGCGTAGGAACCGATGCTTAGAAAACTATACGATTGGATCGATGAACGTCTTGATGTTACTCCATTATGGCGTGATTTTGCTGACCATGAGGTTCCTGAACATGTGAACCCAGCTCATCACTTTTCTGCATTTGTCTACTGCTTTGGTGGATTAACCTTCTTCATCGTCGTCATCCAAATTTTATCCGGCATGTTTTTATCGATGTACTTTGTTCCTGATATTAAGAATGCCTATGAATCTACCAAATATATCCAGTACCAAGTGCCATTTGGTGATATTGTTCGAGGCATGCACCATTGGGGAGCAAGTCTTGTCATTGTAATGATGTTTTTACATACGTTACGCGTTTTCTTCCAGGGCGCATATAAGAAGCCACGGGAGTTAAACTGGGTTGTTGGCGTACTTATCTTTTTTGTCATGTTAGGGTTAGGCTTTACTGGCTATCTATTACCCTTTGATCAGAAGGCGTACTTTGCAACGAAGGTTGGTGTGGAGATTGCAGGTCAGGTGCCGCTCATTGGTACCTATCTTCAAAGCCTTCTATTAGGCGGACCAATCGTAGGTGCGGTAACATTAACGCGTTTCTTTGCAATCCACGTCTTCTTCCTACCGGCTGCCTTGCTGGGTCTCTTAGCAGCCCACTTTATCATGATACGCCGTCAAGGAATCTCAGGTCCGCTATAAAATTCGGACTGAACAAAGGGAGGAAGAATGATGAGTAATCCAAAGGATGAAATTAAATACGTAGGTGATTCGCGGGTTAGGGCGAACGGCCGCCGTCCCAACATCTCGCCTTCCTATTCTGAGTACCCAGGGAAGACAGAACCATTCTGGCCCAATTTCTTACTCAAAGAATGGATGGTAGCAGTTGTTGTTTTGATGGGAATTCTAGTGTTGACTGTCGTGGCTCCCTCACCACTTGAGCCTCCAGCTAACCCAACGGATACAAGTTATATCCCATTACCAGATTGGTATTTTCTATTTCTCTATCAACTATTGAAATATCCTTGGGCATCTGGTGATTTTGTCTTAATCGGCATTCTCGTAATCCCAGGTCTAGCTTTTGGTTCGTTGCTATTGGCTCCATGGTTGGATCGTAGTCCCTACCGTCGTCCTTCACAACGACCCATTGCCACAGGGGTCATGTTATTTGCCATTGTAGCTATCTTCTATCTTACCTATCAAGGTGCCACCTCCCATGCTACAGGTGATGAAACAGCTACACCACCACCTGTGGAGGAGAATGTTGCCATTCCTGCTGATGATAGTGAACAGCCTTCTGCAACGGCACTAGATGGGGAGCAGATCCTCCTAGGGCAAGCAAGTTGTTTGAGCTGTCATGGTAATGACTTGAGTGGTACACAGATGGCTCCAGCATTAAATGATGTAGGTTCACGTCTTTCACAGGATGAGATCTATGATGTGATCAAGAATGGTCGCGCAGACACCATCATGTCCGGTGGCCTTTTCAACGGTAGCGATGATGAGCTCAAGGCCGTTGCCCAGTGGCTTTCCGAGCAAAAGTAAAGAAACATTCTTATATGAAAATCAAGTTAAAAGCTGATCGATAAAGGTCAGCTTTTTTTTATGGAATCTTTTCGTTATAATAATTCTTATATATCAGAGACGCTTAAACGGAGGAGATTATGTGAAAAGGGAAGCACCCTTAACAGGACTATGGGAATGGTTTCAGATTATCCTTGTGAGCCGACCCATTCTTATCTTATTGTTTATCATTAATTTTCTAGGTAGTATCTACGGCTTCATTTGGTATGACGGTCAGCTACAGTCTACGGAACCTACCTGGTTAAGAATCTTTGTCCCTGATTCACCAACAGCCAGTACCGCCTTTACTCTCGTGCTTTTTAGTTTTTTAGTGGGTAAGCGTAATGGTTATGTTGAGGCCTTTGCTGCAGTTACATCCTTTAAATATGGAATCTGGGCAATTGCCGCCATTCTTTGGGGTGGACAACTAGGTTCCACCATTGTCCCTGTGCAATATATGCTCATGTTCTCTCATGCTGGAATGGCCTTAGAAGCGGTGCTCTATGCCCGTTACTATATCTTTAAATCACATCATTTAGTGGCTGTAGCGATTTGGACGCTTTCCAATGATCTGTTAGATTATCTTCTGAATATCCATCCAGCAGTGGTGAAGGAATTAGAGGTATATGATCACCTGCTAGGGATCTTTACCGTCTGTTTAAGTTTAGTAAGTCTTATCTTATTTTGGTACTTGATGAAGCGAAGGAATGATGGCGAGAATGCAATTACCTCAGGACTATCATAAACGATTAGACAAGCTGTACGGCTCTATGGAGAGGGAGGAGCTATTGAATGCTCTTCAGGAGTCCCCGGTAACGGGTTTACGGATCAATCCGTTGAAAATGACAGGCAGGCAGCTAGAGGAGTATTTTGGTGATTTAATTACACCGGTTCCTTGGACATCTCTAGGTTATTATTACGGGCCTAGCCTCCAGCCTGGCAAACATCCTTTTCACCATGCTGGACTATACTATATCCAAGAGCCCAGTGCGATGGCTGTGGCAGAGCTTGTGGATCCTCAGCCAGGGGAGAAAGTGCTAGATTTATGTGCAGCTCCTGGAGGAAAGAGCACCCACCTGGCATCCATAATGAGCAATCAAGGTGTTCTCGTCTCCAATGAATATAATGCAAAGCGAGCTAAAGCCTTGGTGGAAAATGTGGAGCGTTTCGGCTTACGTAATGTACTGATTACCAACGAAACAGCAGAACGTTTAGCTCAGCATTTTCCTGCGTATTTCGATCGGATTCTCATCGACGCACCTTGTTCTGGTGAGGGGATGTTTCGTAAGGATGAAGAGGCGATTACCACCTGGAGCGAGGATAAGATCAGGCAGCTTGTTCCTATCCAAGCTGACCTTCTTCGTCAAGCCTATACAATGCTACGACCAGGGGGGATTCTTGTTTACTCCACCTGTACCTTTGCACCAGAGGAGAATGAGCGGCAGATTGAAGCCTTTCTACAAGGATATTCTCAGATGAAACTTCTTCAACTTCAGCACGTACATGGTATGGAGGGTGGAAGAACAGCGTGGACCGAATCAGGCTGGTCTGAGATTGAAAAAACGCTTCATCTTTGGCCCCACCGTCTTCGTGGTGAAGGTCATTTTGTGGCGAAGATGCAAAAGATAGAAGATGAAGAGGCCCGCTTTGAATGCTCAAAGAAAAAGGTGGGAAAACAAAATGTAGAGCAATTTCGTCGCTTTTACCAGGAGGTATTTCACCATCCTTGGTCAGAGAATGCTGGTGACTATTTTCAATTAAAGGAGCATCTTTATTGGTTACCAAAGGAGATGCCTAATTTTTCTGGCTTACATGTTTTACGCGCAGGGCTCTACTTGGGACAGCAGAAGGAAAAATATTTTCAGCCTGCACATGCCCTTGCCCTTGCATCAAGTACTAGTGAAGGAGGTCATTGTCTTCATTATCCTCAGGATGCTCTGGAGCTTAGACAGTATCTGCGAGGTGAAACCCTAGCTGGGGAAGGAAATCGTGGATGGATTCTCATCACAGTGGATGGATATCCCATCGGTTGGGGGAAGGAAAGCCAGCAGCAAGTAAAAAACCATTATCCCAAAGGTTTACGAACCATGGGTTTATAATATTTAGGAATATGTAGGAATTAATCTAACATGATTGAAAGGATAAGGTGAAGCATTAATGATTTTCGACGCAACCATGATCTTAATTATTCCAGCCATTCTTCTGTCACTCTATGCCCAGTTTAAAGTACAGAGTGCCTATGGGAAGTATTCAAAAATCGGTAGCACCAGTGGCATGCGCGGTGTAGATGTAGCCCGGCAGATTCTGCAATCCAATGGTGTCTATAATGTAGATGTGGAAGTGACCCAGGGACGGTTAACCGACCACTATGATCCCATTGCGAAGAAAGTGCGTTTATCAGAAGAGAATTACTACGGGAATTCATTGGCAGCCATCGCCGTATCTGCCCATGAATGTGGTCATGCTATGCAAGATGCACAAGGCTATGCATTTCTCCGTTTCCGTCATGCGATTTTCCCAGTGGTGAATATTGCCTCACAGGCAGCGTTCCCTTTGATTCTCCTCGGTTTCTTCTTTAGCAACACTTTTCTTTTGTTGGGAATCATTTTCTTTCTGGTGACTGTTATCTTTCAAGCGGTTACTCTACCGGTAGAATTTAATGCAAGCTCTCGTGCCCTTACGCAGATTCAACAGCTCGGCATTGTAACTGGAGGTCGCGAACAGGATGGTGCACGCAACGTCTTAACTGCTGCTGCTTTAACCTATGTAGCTGCCGCATTAACCGCTGTTCTAGAATTGCTCAGATTAATCCTGATTTTTACTAATCGTGAAGAGTAAATTTTCAATGGGATGGTTCATTAACTCACAAAAACAAAGTCGAGATGAGGAAGCTGTAGATTCCTCATCTCGACTTTTATAATAAAACTCATGTCGAAAAATAATTTTAGTAAAATAAGTAAATTATGGAGGAAAAAGATACAATGTGACGAATAGAAATTGTACATCACTAGGCTCATATAAAAAAACAAATATTTTGGAGGTGAAGGTGATGATAGTTCAAAGAGAGGGGAGTAAACGACGATGTGGTCCATGGAGCATGTAGTGGAGCGGTGCATCCAAGAAGCAGCTGCATGGTTTGCCAGTGATATTCATTTTGACCCCACGCCAACATCGCTGGATATTCGTTTTCGGATCGCAGGGCAATTGATGATGTATCAGGAATTACCTTTAGAATATAAGGATAAGCTGATCACCTATCTGAAACTTCAATCAGATATGGATATTGGTGAACGCCGAAGACCCCAGGATGGTCGCTTTACGAGTACAGTTAACGCACTAGGTACCATCGAGTGCCGTACCTCCTCATTACCTACTTTACACGGAGAACGTCTTGTTCTACGCCTTCATGGTACACAGAAACAGTTTGATTCTCTTCAGCAACTGGGCATGTTACCAGTGCAGGAACAGATGGTAGAACGGTTTCTCCATGCCTCTCACGGATTAATTCTTATTACTGGACCCACTGGCAGTGGTAAGACCACCACCATTTATACTTTACTTCAACCTTTATTACAAGAACGAAAGAATATCATCTCCCTAGAAGACCCTGTTGAATATCCTGTGGCGGGTATTCACCAAGTAGTGATGGAAACACGACATGGTTTTTCCTATGCAGAAGGACTGCGTGCTCTGTTACGACAAGATCCTGATGTAATTGTAGTGGGAGAGATCCGAGATGAAGCCACAGCACATATGGTCATCCGTGCTTCGTTAACAGGTCACCTTGTATTATCAACGATGCATACCTCTAGTACCATTGGTGCATTGATGCGCTTACGTGAATTAGGCATATCGCCTGCTTTAATCAGTAATGCATGTATTGGGATCATTGCGCAACGCTTACAGCCCATCCCCTGTCGTCATCACACTTCACCAGAATGTCCCCACTGTAAAGGAACAGGTGTCAATGGAAGAAGGGCCATCTTCGAAGTCTTAGAAGTGAAACCTGAGCTATTTGATTATATGGTGAATGATGCCTTATATCACCGACTACATCAATGGTTAGGACAAAATTCTGATTTTCTCAGTCTTGATGATGTTGCCAATCTTCTTCCGGATCACAGTGATGCTGTTGAGCAGTTAGTCTTACCACTTCAGCTGGCTGGAGAATAGGGATGAAAATAAGGCGATTTTCATTACTTATACCTCGTTCAAGCATAAAATGGCAGGATGAGCAGCTACTTCGAATCGCAAGTCATTTTTCATTTCTTTTAACTGCAGGTCTTCCACTATTAACGGCTTTGGATTCGATGCTCAAGCGGGAAAGTAGAAGTATGAAGAAACGTCTCACCAGTTTGCGCCATCACCTTCAGCAAGGACATAGTCTATCTGAGGCCTTTCAACAGCTAGGTTTACCTTCCTTTTTCCTCTTCTGCTTGCGGATGGCCGAGATGCATGGTGATTATGCCCAAGCTTTTCAGACCATCGAAAAATACTATCAGGAACGGATCCAAATGAAGGAGGAAAGGCGCCAATTACTGCGTTATCCTCTCATTCTATTGACATTTATTCTCCTTACTTTTCTCTTCTTTCTTCTAATTCTACTTCCCCGGCTTTCCTCTTTTTATGCTTCATTTCATGTTCCACTTCCTCCCCTCGTTCAGTCGATTCTGCAATGGACAGAGTGGCTATCCTCAAACGGTTGGATTTATCTACTACTATCCTCATTCCTGTTCGTTCTCCTCTTTGGTTGGCTTATACGACGAGACCAGCTCTGGTTTACGCGCTGGATGAACTCCTCTTGGTTTCCCCTTCATTCCTTCTTTCAAAGTCGATTTACCCTCTTCTTTACTCGCGCTCTCTCCATCCTCTTACAAGCAGGTATTCCGATTTTACAAGCGATTCGCGAAATGATCTTGAGCACCCCGAATCGTTGGACAATCCCGATCCTTCAACAGATCGAGGAGCAGCTTTTGCAGGGGAAGCGTTTGACGGAAACTTTAGAGCACTGTGCTTTTATCACAGATGAGTGTGCAGTTGTTGTGGCTATTGCTGAGGAGGGAGGTGGTGTAGGAGATCAATTGCATCGCTATGGTCACTTGCTCCAAGTACAACAACGAAAAAACTGGGAAAGAAGATTGCAGTGGCTGCAGCCTGTGCTCTTCCTCTTATTGGGAGCCGTCATTCTCATCATGTTTTCGCTGCTTTTTCAACCAATGTTTGGCTTTCTTCAACGCTTGTAAAAGAAGCATATGCAAGGAATTAAAAAATCAAATGGAAAGGATGTTTAAGCAATGAGTTTTAATCCGATTAAATGGTCTAAAAAACTGAAGGATGCTCAACGTGGCTTTACATTGATTGAGATGCTGATCGTATTACTTATCATTGGGATTATTGTGGCAGTAGCTTTGCCTGATTTTCAAAAGGCAACAGCAGGGGCGAAGGAAAAGGTATGTCAGGCTAGTGCAAAAACATTAGAGATGCAATTGTTGCAGTACCATTTTGAACATGGAGAATTTCCAGAGCCTATTAAGCTAGAGAGTGGGGTGTTGGTACCGGAGAAGGTGGTAGAACTCATCCAATGGCTCTTAGCAAATGGTTACCTTCGCGATGATGGAAGCTTCACAGGTGATCAATTTGCTTTCATCATTGAATTGACACCAGATAAAGGTGAAGCCACAGTGCGTTGCCCTGAGGTGGGTGGGGCTGGTGGTGGAACACCGTAATCGCTGGTTCCATGAAGAAGCCCAAGCTGAACAAGGCTCTTCGTTACTAGAGGTTCTTGTTGCTATGCAGATTCTTGCTGTGTTACTCATGGTCTTGATTCCATGGGTGAAGGAACCCTATGAGGATTGGCTACTCAAGCGCTTTTTAGCGGAACTGGAAGAGGATCTCCAGACCTTGCCCCTAATTGCCTTGAGTGAACGAGGATTCTTTGATATTGCTTTTCTAGAGGAACGCTACTTCATTTATAGCTGGAAGGATGGGGTGATCCGTTCAGTTACCTACCCGAAACTGATCCGTTTTGTTCGTCTAGATTCCTATCCAGGAAATAATATCATCCGCTTTTCCCAGAGGGGGACTGCTTCCCGTGGAGGGACCATATGTATCGCAACGAAGAAGGGAATTCATCATAGCTTTGTCTTTACACTGGATACAGGCAAAGCTCGCTATAAAAAAGGTTGTGTCTAGGGTGATGGTACAGATAATAAGGCAGGTAACTAAGTAGGGAGTTAGACAGGTCATGAGATGGAAAACGAGAAGGATCATGAGAGGGCTTAGTACTCATCGCGAGGGAGGATTTTTTACTTTGGAAGTGCTGATGGTCATCTGGCTTCTTAGCTGGATTGTGGTGGAGTATAGCATGATCTATCAAGAGGTTGCACAGATTCATTATCGCCAGCGAGAAGAATCGCTGCTGCTAGCGAGGATAAATAGTCTGCTAGAAGAGGCTCGCCATGATTTTCATACTGATGTCTGGGATGGAGAAGAAGAAGGGTGGTTTGAGGAGTTTGGAACCAGTGAACGTTGGTACCATAAACGGAAGGTTTATTCAGTAGGTAACGGTCTCTATCGCCTAGAAGTGGCAATCGAAGGAGAGCGAGAAGCTTATGATTTGCAGACATTCATTTTTCTCCCACCACCGTTGGAAGAGCATGATGGGGGAGCGGGGCTCCATCTTGCTACAGCTGGTCTTCGCCATGCTATTCCTTAGCATGCTGATGCTTTATATATTCCCCTATGTAATGAGCTGGCATCACCAGCTTCAG
Organism: Rubeoparvulum massiliense; assembly: GCF_001049895.1. Lineage (GTDB taxonomy): Bacteria > Bacillota > Bacilli > Rubeoparvulales > Rubeoparvulaceae > Rubeoparvulum > Rubeoparvulum massiliense. The sequence continues at coordinate 713,892 of NZ_CVPE01000006.1, read as the reverse complement.
GAGATGGAGATCCATCATTATCTACAACGGGACGCTGTCTATCTTTCCTGGTACCTTGGTGAACTAATCCGTAGAGCAGATTCAGTCTCGTTAATTACTAATGGATTTCAGGTATGTGAGAGTGAAGAACGTTGTGTTCAAGTGGAGAGGTATACCAATCATTATGGTGGGAGTGGCTTACTAAAAATGCTACGTAAGCGTATCAATTGGCAAGGTCACTCGGTACTTTCTTATTACACCTCGAATATGCATGTCAGCATCGAAGGAGAGCTTGTGCAAATTCACCTGCTTCTTGAACGTGGAGGGGTGACGGTTTCACATTACTTCACGGTGGAATTACGTAAGGTGAAGGGGGAGATGGCTAAGTATTGAAGCGAAGTTGTGGGATTAAATATTACCTATCCAATGAAGCTGGCGTTGCCTTTCCACTTTTTCTTTTCATTCTCCTCTTTTTATCCATCCTTGCCTTGCATACGCTGACGATGCTCGGTGAGTACCAAGGGATGCTACAGCTTCAATGGGAGGGCATACGTGATCGCTATGCAACAGAAGGGATGATCGCCTGGGCTGAGCAGCACATCTTTTTTGAAGAAGCCATTGAGCAGCCTATCATTCAAGAGATCAATGGCCGAGAAGCCAAATTGGTGATGTTCTATTCTGATGAGGAGATGATCTGTTTTCGTGCAGTAGCCAGTGGAGGTGGAAGTAGACGGCAATTGGTGGAAAGCTGTTTTACGCTCCCTACGAAGGATATGATAATATGGAGGGAGTATGAGACGGGCATGTTCGAAGGGAATAGATAAGATGGAGGCGAAGCAGCTAATGAAGAAGCCAGTTGTTCTCATTGGTTTTATGGGTAGTGGGAAAAGCAGCATTGGCAAACAGGTAGCGCTGCTCTGTGGGAGAGAGTTTATCGATCTGGATCAGCGCATTGTCCTGGAAACGAGCATGAGTATTCCTCAGATTTTCGCCGAGCAGGGGGAGCCCTACTTTCGTCAACTGGAACGCTCCATCCTCCAAAAATCCTTAGAGCAAGCAGATACAATCATTGCTACCGGTGGGGGTGTGGTTCTCCAAGAAGCTAATCGTCTGCTGCTCCAGCGAACTAGCTGGGTCTTCAATCTTATCACTTCCCCAGCAGCCATCTTCCAGCGACTGTGTAAGGATCGAAGTCGCCCCCTCCTCCTCGATGCAACAGGACAAGTCTCCTATGAGCGTGTTGAAGCAATATGGAGAGAACGGCAACCTTATTATCGCTGGGCACCATGGCAGATTGTGAATGAAGGACGATCTAAGGAAGAAGTGGTCGAGGAAATCGTACAGTTGATTCGCCTGAATGTCGTTTTCGACTCCTCCACAACAGAAGAAGGCTAGGTATAGGTTGAGGGTGATTGAGCCATCCTAGAGGGTAGATGATCCTGAAGAGGGGGGATGATGCTCATCGCTTCTCAAGATTTATTACGCTACGTAACAGAACAATTGGTTCGCTACATGGAGAACCCGAAGAAGCTACGGAAAGAAGTAAAAGCAGCAAAGGAACCTTGGCAACTCCGTTGGTTTGGTCAGATTCCTACCAGCCTATATCTAATTCGCGTAAAGAAACAAAAAGCACCCATCATCGATGAGCAAGAGCCTGAAGAAGGCTGAATAGAGACCAGCAAGATTTCATTGGAGATCAGGCTGGTCTCTTTCCATATAGAAGGAGCCCCCTAATTGTAGAAGGTAAGCGTATGAAAGATAGCGTTTGCCTTCATCTTCTAAGGCAATAAAGGTCTCGCCGGTGGACCAATGATGATAACCACTCACGCGATAGGGTGCTAGGAGTTTTTTATTAAAGAGCTGTGTTACGTAGGTTATCCGTGGTGTACCCGCTTCTTGTAGAAGAGCTTTAATCTGATCGGCACTATTTAGTGCAACCCGATCACTTTCCACAGACCAGTAGATGGAATAGTAAGGATCTGTGAAGAAGGGGTCACTCTCTGTTCCTTGTATGGCATACCACTCCTGAAGATGTGTGGTGGAAGTCAATTGTGAAGTGGGCTGCGTATAACGGAAAGAACTACTACGCTTGAACCATTCTACAGGGTACTCCTCACCACTTTTTCCATTGAGATAGTAGATGGTTGCTTGTTTCTTATCAGTACCTCGTTCCTTTTTCCCTTTTTTCTGATCACTAAGCTGAAGTAGGAAGAGGGATTCTAAACCATGGTATGCATAAGTGATCTGTCCATCTTTACGCTGTAACCCTTTTGGAAGGAGCTGATGTGAGAAGAGAGGATATTCTCCCAATCCATATTCTAATAGGACCCAAGGGTGGTCTTCCTCTTTCAGGAGAACACTCTGTTTTATCCCGATGACCATATATCCCACGATCTTGTTGTCTAGCGATAATGTGATGAGCCACTGGTGGGTATTGGGGCCCATGGCTACCTTTTCCCACTTGGCATGCTCCCAGCTGGTAAATGCCGGATCTCTTTGGATTTCGGTGCGCCAGCGCTCAATCTCTTCAACTAATCGCTCTCCACCTGCTTCCGTATAAAGAGAGGTGACCATCAACATGAGTAGCATCGTGCCAACGATAAATCCTTGGAGTACTCTGTTCCAGAACTGATGGGTCCACTTACTATCCATTGGCATACTCCTTTCCAAATGCTGCTTCCATTTTATCTAGCCTTCGTTGCAATGTCTGTTCTTTTCTGTCAACTAGTCATAGCTAGTTTTGACGGGAATTCTCGATATTTCTTGGATAATCTTGAAGATAGTAAATCCCAATCTGCATGGGGATGATCTGAATCTCCGGCTGGTATTGCCAGTGCAATTCATTGATACGTTGCTCCCATTCCATGACGAGGTTCTTTTCTTCCTCCTCATCCTCAGCCATGGTAATCAAATCCTCGTAATAGGCTTCTAGCTGTTCTTTTTCGTGGTGAAATCGTTGTAAGGCTCGATCTGCCCACTCTTTTGGTTCTGTTTTAATCTGATGAAGGAGCAGCTCCTGCATGCGGAGGAGGCTGGACTCGAACCCGAAGATGGGACGGAGCAGATAGTGAAAAGGTGGCATACTCATTTGGAGCGCACGCTTTTGTAGCAGTGAGCAGAATGAGTCCATCACTTCGCCAGTTAAACCATTACAGCCAAGAGAGAAATACGTTTCTTTCGTGCGATCACACTTGTAGAGAACCTTTCCATTAATCCCTAACCATGGTGTAAGCGGTGAAGGTTGTTCAGGTACCCATTCCTCATACAGACGTGTCATCTGTCCACGTCGCTGACATGAACGAAAGATTCGATACAGCAGGGGAGAACCGATGGAGATTCGGTCGCCCTCTACACCTGCTGGTGTTTGCTCCTCATCGGTGACAAGTGTCAAGCGATGTGTCTGCGGTGTTCCTTGAATAGATTCAATATAGCTCCAGTAAAAGGGACGATGAAAGAGATCCTTATCGATCTCTTCACATAATTGAACCTCCACATGGCCAGAAGATTGAGATTGAAGCTGGCATTGGAATAAGGAAAAGTAACGTGATAAAAACTGATGGAGCTCCTGCTTGGTCATAGTACCCTTCCTTTTTCTCTGCAATATTCTGAGTCCAACCTTCCGAGAACTACCTTGCTTATTAGGGATTGCTGATTAATTGTGATGTAACACGAATCGCCTCTTGTAGATTAAAGAGCTTTAAGCGCCGTTCACCAGCCTGATCTGACTGATGGAAGATCGCCTCAATCTCCTCCTCTAGTGAATGGTTTAGCTTGAGACGCTCTAAAATATCATCGAGCTGTCCAATGACGCTTTCGAAAAGGTGTATTTTTTCATATAGTAATTGTAAAATATCTTCCTCTACAGTTTGTTCCATATATAAATTGTAGATTTGGACATCTCGGGTTTGCCCCACGCGATGGATCCGCCCGATTCGCTGTTCTACCCGCATCGGGTTCCAAGGGAGGTCATAATTGATCATCTGATTGCAGAATTGCAGATTGATCCCTTCGCCACCTGCTTCTGTTGCGATGAGGACCTGTGCATGATTCTCGAAGAGCTGACGCATCCAATCCTTCTTGTTTCGCCGAAAGCCGCCACGGAAGGGGACGGAGCGAATTCCGTGGTCATATAGGATCTTTTGGAGCATATTCTGAGTGGCGCGATATTCAGTAAAGATAATCACCTTATCATTCATCTCACGAACCAGCTCGACCATCTTCATTGCTTTTGCATGCATGGTGATCTGTTGCAACTCTTGGGCAACTTGCTCCAGTTCGCTACGAAATGTTGAAGAAGCTGGTGCTTGATTGTAATAGTTGATCAAGGTAGAAAATGCAGCTTCCTTACTGGAACAAAACTCCCGCTGTAGAATCAGGAGCGGTAGACTTGGCACCTGAGTTTCTGTCAGCTCACGATAGTGCTGAAGAAGATCCTCAAGTCGTTCATATACTGCTTGTTCAATGGGGCTAAACTTGCAAGGAATATTGGTCACGATTCGTTGTACCTCATTATTCTGTTCTTCTTTGCGACGATTGCGGATCATCACCTTGCCCACCTCATGTTGTAGGATGCTAGTGTTTTTCGCCTTTCTTTTACCATCCTTATATTGAGCCTGAAAGGAACGTTCTCCTCCCAAATGCCCAGGCTTTAGGAGTGTAACGAGATTATAAATCTCATGGAGCTCGTTCTGAATAGGTGTGGCCGTGAGCAGCAGACAATACTTCTTCTTCAGTTGATTGGCGAACTGCCAATTATTCGTCTTTTTATTCTTCAGCTTGTGAGCTTCATCAATGATGATGAGATCATACTCTTGCTCTAATACATGGGAGCGATGAGGCTCTCGCTTTGCTGTATCTAAAGAGGCGACGAGGATATCATATTGCTTCCACATATACGCTTTCTTCTGGGCAACGGCAGGAATATCAAACTTTTGATTTAATTCAGCTGTCCATTGTGTAACCAGAGAGGATGGAGTTAAGATTAGAATCTTCTTGGCAAGACCACGAATGAGATATTCCTTCATAATCAAGGCAGCTTCGATGGTTTTACCCAATCCTACTTCATCGGCTAGGATGGCCCGTCCGTTCATTTCGTGAACTACACGATAGGCTGCTTCTACTTGATGAGGAAGTGGTTCAACCTTACTAAGGTACTTAAGGGATTGGAGCTGATCAAAATCATCGATCAGCGTATGGAGTGCCACCTGATGACTAAGCTGCATCCGCTCCCAGGAATCCCAGGGTCCATCTGTTTGTAGACGACGTTTGAAGGAACGAATAAGCTCGTGGGAGATAGTAATAGGAAGATCCATAATAGCCTCCTTTCCAGCAAAATGAATGTGGCGAAAATTGTTTTCAATATTACCAAAACATGATAGGATGATATAGAACAGTTCATGCATAGTATGAACGATATGGAACACTTTTATAAATGCATGGTGCGAATGAAGATGGCTGGAGAGACTATCCATGCCTCAATGAGATAAGTGATCCTTATCTCTGATTTTTTATGGAAGAAAGGATGCGTGGAGCAATGGATGAGCTAAAGCGAACCCCACTCTTTCCCGTTTACGCAGACTGGGGTGCCAAGCTAACAGACTTTGGTGGTTGGGAGTTACCTGTGCAGTTTTCAGGGATTAAAGAGGAGCATGAAGCAGTGCGTACCCGCGCAGGACTGTTTGATGTTTCGCACATGGGAGAGATTCTTGTCTCCGGATCAGATGCCTATCAATTTTTACAAAAGATGTTAACCAATGATTTAGCTCGTCTTAAAAAAGAACACACCATGTATGCTTTACTCTGCTATCCCCATGGTGGAACTGTAGATGATCTATTGGTCTATCAATTGGAGGAAAATGAATATTTACTCGTGGTGAATGCCTCCAATACTGCGAAAGACTACGCATGGCTCGAGGAACATGTAGAAGGGGATGTAAAACTAGAAAATCTCTCATCTCAATATGCACTCCTTGCCTTGCAAGGGCCAAAGGCTCTACAAGTATTGCAGAATTTGACAGCTGAAACCCTAGAAGAAATCGCACCCTTCTCCTTCCGTAATCATCTTCAGCTAGCTGGTGCCGAAGTGATGCTATCACGTACAGGCTATACAGGCGAGGATGGAATGGAAATTTACTGTAAGCCTGAGGATGCTATACAGCTATGGAATGACATTCTTGAAGCTGGTAAAGCAGAAAATGTGATCCCCTGCGGCTTAGGCGCACGCGATACACTTCGCTTCGAAGCAAAGCTCCCCCTTTATGGGCAGGAATTAAGCGAGGAGATCAACCCATTGGAGGCAGGCCTCGGCTTCGCAGTCAAACTGAATAAAGAGATTCCCTTCATCGGTCAGGACACATTAAAGCGCACTAAAGAAGAAGGCTTGAAACGCAAAGTGGTAGGAATCGAGATGATAGGACGTGGTATTCCTCGCCATGGCTATCCTGTCTTTCGTGGAGATCAAGAGATCGGTGTTGTGACCACAGGTACACAATCACCTACATTAGGTAAAAATGTGGGCTTAGCTCTCATCGAAACAGCATATACGGAGTTGGATACCTCTGTGGATGTAGAGATTCGGAACAAGCGCGTTGCTGCTAAGGTTGTTGCTACGCCATTCTATCGTCGCCCTCGAGACTAAGGAACTATGAAAAAGGAGTGATACCATGCAATTCCGTTATCTACCCATGACCGGTCAAGATCGGAAAGAGATGCTAGCGGTACTAGGATTAGATTCCATTGAGCCTTTATTGGCCGATATTCCAGCTGATGTACGTCTTCAACGGGAGTTAGCGTTGGAGCCTGCCATGTCAGAAGTGGAGCTTATTCGTCATATGAGTAAGCTATCTACTACCAATCGTTCTTTAGACGAGATGAGTTCCTTCCTAGGAGCAGGTATTTATGATCATTACATACCCAGTGTGGTTTCTCATATTACAGGTCGCTCTGAGTTTGCTACTGCTTATACTCCTTATCAACCGGAGATTAGTCAGGGTGAACTGCAGGCTATTTTTGAATACCAATCCATGATCTGTGAACTTACAGGTATGGAAGTGGCCAACTCCTCCATGTATGATGGAGCAACTGCGCTAGCAGAAGCAGCGGTGATGGTAGCTCATCATTCTAAGCGGAGTCGTATCCTAGTCTCCCGCGCTGTCCATCCTGAATCAAGGGAAGTGCTCGCTACCTATGGAAAGGGGCAAAACTTGGAGATTGCGGAGATCGGCTGGAAGGAAGGAATCACCGACTTAGCAGCACTAGAAGCTGCTCTCGATGAAGAGACAGCTGGTGTAATCATTCAATATCCCAACTTCTTCGGATCCATTGAAGATTTGGCGCAGATTGCCGAGCTTGTTCATGCTCATCAGGCCAATTTGATCGTAAGTGCCAATCCCCTTGCTCTTGCTTTATTAGAAGCACCAGGTAAACTTGGTGCCGATGTGGTTATTGGCGATGCTCAGCCCTTTGGAATCGCTCCTGCTTTCGGTGGACCTAGCTGTGGTTATTTCGCTACCACCAGCAAGTTAATGCGGAAAATGCCGGGTCGGATCGTAGGGCAGACCACTGATGATGCTGGCAATCGTGGGTTTGTTCTAACCTTGCAAGCAAGAGAACAGCATATTCGTCGGGAGAAGGCAACATCCAACATTTGCTCCAATCAGGCGCTTAATGCGTTGGCTGCTGCTGTGGCCATGACAGCATTGGGTAAGCAGGGAGCACAGGAGATGGCCCTCCTGAATCTTCATAAATCCCATTATGCATCGGAACAGCTAAAGCAGGTACCAGGGATTCAATTAGTCTTTTCATCTCCATTCTTTAATGAGTTTGTTATCCGACTCAATGTACCAGTGCGCACGGTGAATCAGCGCCTCTTAGAAGCTGGAATCATCGGTGGCTATGATTTAGGAAGAACCTATCCTGAATTGGAACAGCATATGCTGATCTGTGTTACGGAGAAACGGACGAAAGCAGAGATCGACCAACTAGTTCAAGTATTGGGGGGATTAGAAGATGCGTAAGGAGAAAGCCCTCATTTTTGAAATGAGTAAAACAGGTCGTGTTGCCTATAGCTTACCTGAGTGTGATGTTCCAGAGGTTTGTGTGACGGAGGTAATTCCTGCTGCAACATTGCGGGAAGAGCCTGCAGAGCTCCCAGAAGTCTCCGAATTACAGCTGATTCGCCATTATACTGAACTATCTCAACGGAATCATGGCGTGGATTCTGGTTTCTATCCCCTCGGTTCCTGTACGATGAAATATAATCCCAAGGTGAATGAAGATGTCGCTCGTCTCGCTGGCTTTGCGCAGATCCATCCCTATCAACCAGAGGAAAGTGTACAGGGTGCCCTTGCTCTTCTTCATCAATTGCAAGAGGATTTAGCGGAGATTACAGGCATGGATCAGGTTACATTACAGCCTGCTGCAGGTGCTCAAGGTGAATGGACGGGCTTGATGCTGATCCGTGCTTATCATGAGCATCGCGGAGAAGGGGCACAACGAACGAAGGTGATCGTTCCGGACTCCGCCCATGGAACCAACCCTGCTTCAGCCAATGTGGCAGGCTATGAGATCGTTACGGTTCCATCGGATGAACGTGGACTTGTTGACGTCGAGGCTTTACGCGGTGTCGTAGGTCCGGAGACTGCCGCCCTTATGCTCACCAATCCTAATACCCTAGGACTATTTGAAGAGGATATTGTGGAGATCGCCCAGGTGATTCATGAAGCAGGTGGCTTGGTTTACTATGATGGAGCCAATGCCAATGCCATTTTAGGTCTTACACGTCCAGGCGATATGGGCTTTGATGTGGTCCATTTGAATTTACATAAGACCTTTAGTACACCTCATGGTGGTGGCGGTCCTGGTGCAGGTCCCGTTGGTGTAAAGGAGTTTCTTGTACCTTTCTTACCAAAACCAAGAATTATCCAGCGTGAAGATGGTACCTATGGTTTAGAAGAGGATCTACCCTTATCCATTGGACGGGTGAAAGCCTACTACGGGAACTTTGGGATTCTCGTTCGTGCCTACGCCTATATTCGGACCATGGGACCGAAGGGTTTACGTCAGGTTTCTGAGGATGCCATCCTCAATGCCAACTATATGATGAGAAGACTTCAAGGCTATTACGATCTTCCTTATGATCGTCCATGTAAGCATGAGTTTGTTATCTCTGGTCATCAGCAGAAGAAACTAGGAGTACGTACATTGGATATTGCGAAGCGTCTCCTTGATTTTGGCTATCATCCACCAACAGTCTATTTCCCACTTATTGTGGAAGAGGCCTTGATGATTGAGCCCACAGATACTGAGGATAAAGAGACCTTGGATCGCTTCGTTGATACATTGATCCAAATTGCGAAAGAAGCAGAAGAGAACCCTGATATGGTTCGTGAAGCTCCCCATAGTACGGTGGTGGGTCGCTTAGATGAAGTGACCGCTGCTCGGAAGCCCATCGTGCGTTACCAAAGGGGTTAATAGGAGTTCAGTCTTATAGAAAGTTAAATTGATGATTGAATGGATTGATTTACGGATCCATAGAACAGTCAGCTCTTTGATCAACTCATCGTTAGGCAGGAGAATATATTATTCTCCTGCTTTTTTTATTGTTCACATGTGGTCGTTAACCCTCATCTCCAACCCTGCTGTGACGAAGCTCATGATCTAGGTAAATGTTCCTAACCAATGAAGAAGGTGCAGTTCTTCAGATAGGAAAAGAAGGTTCAAATTACATGAATAGCCATAATCTATAATAGTTGACATTTGGAAAGTGAGCGAATATAATCCAAATTAACACGATTACCCCTATGGGTATATTAGAAATGGAGGAATATTGGGATGAGCATTGTTGTGGATCAGATTGTGGATGCCAAGGGTTTATCATGTCCAATGCCAATTGTAAAGACGAAAAAAGCATTGGAAGGGTTGGAAGCAGGCCAGGTATTAGAGGTGCAAGCAACTGACCGAGGATCATTGGCAGATATTCAAGGTTTTGCTAAGACCACAGGTCACCATTATCTCGGGAGTTTAGATGAGGATGGTGTGTTAAAACATTATCTTCGCAAGGCAAATCTCAATGAACGTAAGGAAGAGACAACGTTCACCCAAGTAATTCATAATGATGAACTTCTACAGAAGCTCAATGAAAACGCAAACATCAAGATCATCGATGTCCGTGAGCCTGCGGAGTTTGCTTTTGGCCATATTCCGGGTGCCTTTTTAATTCCTTATCACCAATTAGAAGATAATCTAAATCAATTTTCCAAGGATGAAGAATATTATCTCATCTGCCGAACAGGCAATCGTAGCGACTATGCTTGTCAGCTTCTCCAAGAAAAGGGCATTACCAAGGTGAAGAATGTAATTCCAGGAATGTCCCAATGGCAAGGGCCTGTAGAAAGGCTATAAGATTTTTTCAAGAATCGAAGGAGGGGTATGGATGAGTATTCATGCGATGACAGCGGCGGAAGTGACACAGCGGTTGGTCGATGGTGAGCAACTTTTTATTCTAGATGTTCGCAATGGTGAGGAATATGAGAATTGGCGAATTGAAGGAAAGTATTTCACTTCCCTCAATATTCCATACTTTGAGCTTTTGGATGGTGTGGATCAGCTGGAAGGAAAGCTTCCGCAAGACGGACCCATCCTCGTCGCCTGTGCGAAGGAAGGCAGCTCAATCTTTGTGGCAGAACAGCTTACAGAAGCTGGCTATAAAAATCTCTTCTATTTAGCAGGTGGGATGAAGCAGTGGAGTGAGCAGTTGTATGAAAAGAAAGTATATGAAGATGGCCATGTGGTGGTTTATCAAGTGATCCGTGTGGGAAAAGGCTGCTTATCTTACCTCGTTATCTCTGGTGACGAAATGTTAATCATCGACCCTTCTCGATTTACACAGTTCTATCTGGATGTAGCAGAGCGGCTTAATGTGAAGATTACGCGGATTGCAGATTCTCATCTTCATGCGGACCATATCTCTGGCGGTCCAGCCTTAGCCCAGCTTACTGGCGCAACCTACTATCTGATGAAGAGTGAAGGGGCTGTTCTTCCATTTGAACCTTTGGAGCAGCATGAGCAGATTCAGTTTCAACAGGCGGAGCTAGAAGTGATCGCCTTAAAGACCCCTGGTCATACCCCAGGTAGTGTCTCCTTTTTCTTGAATCAGAAGCTGCTTTTCTCAGGGGATACCATATTTATCAGTGGCTTGGGTCGTCCCGATTTAGGAGGTCAGGTGCAGGAATGGGCAGAACAGCTCTATGATACCGTCTATACCAAGGTTGCAGAGATCGCTGATGATGTTTTAGTTTTACCAGCCCATTATGCCAATCTACAGGAAGAGATGAATGAACAGGGCTATATTGGCGCAGCTTTAGGATCCATTCGTCAGCGGAATCAGGAGATGTTCAATACCGATAAGGAGACGTTCTTGGAGAGGGTGGAGGAATCGGCTAGTCATGTAAAGCCACCTAATTTTACAGAGATTGTGTCCATTAATCGTGGTGTTCTTGAGCATGTGGATGAGGAGCGATTGGCTGAGCTGGAGATTGGCCCGAATCGTTGTGCTATAGGGGGGTCAGTCCCCCACTAATTTAACGCGTTAACGCACAGGGGGTCAGACCCCCTATAATATAAGGAGAAACCATATGGAACCCTTACTCTTTATAACGATCTTTCTCATTGGATTTATCGGCTCATTTATCTCAGGAATGGTAGGTATTGGTGGAGCCATTATTAAGTACCCCATGCTTCTCTACATTCCTCCCATGCTGGGATTACTAGCATTTACACCCCACGAAGTAGCAGGGATTACCGCAATACAGGTCTTCTTTTCAGCGCTGACTGGTGTCTGGGCCTATCGCAAGGGTGGTTATCTTAATACCAGTTTAATTATCTATATGGGTATCAGTATTCTCGTTGGAAGCTTTATCGGTGGGTATGGCTCCACATTTATGCCAGAGCGGGGGATCAATATCATCTATGCTATCATGGCTACACTGGCTGCCATTATGATGATGCTACCGCGTAAGGAGCGCGAGGATCAGTCAGGTGATCAAGTGCAATTTTCTAAAGGGATAGCGAGTACATTAGCGTTGATGATTGGAACTGCAGCAGGGGTGGTTGGAGCAGGTGGTGCCTTTCTCTTAGTTCCTGTGATGCTGGTTGTACTGAAAATTCCCATGCGTGTCACCATTGCTACATCCTTAGCAGTCACCTTTCTCTCCTCCATCGGAGCCACCGTTGGCAAGGTTGTTACCGGTCAGGTGCTCTTTCTACCTGCTGTCATCATGGTGATTGCCAGCGTGTTAGCAACACCACTGGGAGCTTGGGCGAGCAAGCGCACCAAAACCAGCGTATTACAAGGCATCTTAGCTACATTAATACTCGCCACCACAATAAAGATTTGGTGGGATATTCTATAGGGGGGTCAGTCCCCCGTTAATTTAACGCGCTAACGCGGCGGGGGACTGACCCCATTAAGGGGAGATGATGATTGAATACGTCAAACGAAAAGGCCACCTTGGTTGTTTTTAGTGGCGATCTCGATAAGGCCATTGCCAGCTTCATCATTGGTACAGGTGCTGCTGCCATGGGGAAAGAGGTGACCATGTTTTTCACCTTTTGGGGACTCAATCTATTACGGAAGCCAGAGCAGGTGAAGCTGAAGAAAACCTGGATTGAAAAAATGTTCGAAAAAATGATGCCCCGCGGTCCAGAAAAGCTAGGCTTGTCCAAGATGAATTATGGTGGTTTAGGAGCTAGGATGATGAAAGCAGTCATGAAGAAGAAACAGATCGCTTCATTGAATCAATTGATGGAGATGGCCAGAGATTTAGAGATCAAGATGGTGGCATGCACCATGTCCATGGATGTGATGGGGATTCGTGAAGAGGAACTAATCGATGGCTTAGAGTTTGCAGGTGTAGCAGCTTATCTAGCAGATGCAGAAGACGGCAAAGTGAATCTATTTATCTAGGGGTCAGTTCCCCGTTGCGGTAGTGTGTTAAAGCAATGGGGGACTGACCCCCTTTATTGATCAAATGGCGAAGATTCACTACAATAAAAGATACGAATAACTGTTCTCAAGTAATGGGATCAACTCTACCTACATTATTGCGTTAAAGCGATAGTGTAGTGGGGGACTGACCCCCAGGGGGAGTGGGCATGAATCGTCTCACAGGAAAAGCGGAAAATCTAGATGAATTGATTACAAAAATTCAAGGGATCCCAGAGTTAATGGAACAAGTGACGCATTGGCTAACCGTACCAGCACAGCCTGCTCGCACGGTACCTTTTCCCAATGAATTGCATCCCTTCCTCCGAAAAACGCTGGAGGAACGGGGAATCCATGAGCTCTATACCCATCAGGCCCAAGCCTTTGCAGCAGTCTTAGCAGGAAAGCATGTGGTAACGGTTACCCCTACCGCCTCAGGGAAGACCATGTGCTATAATCTGCCTGTTTTGCAAGGGATCTTGAAGAACCCTGATGCAAGGGCGCTCTATCTCTTTCCAACCAAGGCGCTGGCCCAGGATCAATTAGCTGAATTACAATCCTGGATCGAGCTGATGGGTGTGGATATTCGCACTCATACCTATGATGGTGATACACCACCCAATATTCGCCAGGTGATTCGCAAGGGCGGGCATATCGTTATCACCAATCCCGACATGCTCCATTCAGCCATCCTCCCCCATCATACCAAGTGGATTCAGATGTTTGAAAACCTTCATTATATTGTGATCGATGAGGTCCATAGCTATCGTGGGGTTTTTGGCAGTCATGTAGCCAACGTACTGCGTCGCTTAAAAAGGATCGCCCGCTACTATGGCTCCGATCCCCAGATTATCTGCGCATCTGCCACCATCGCCAATCCCCAGGAGCATGTGGAACGCTTAATCGAGGAACCTGTCCAAGTCATCAATGATAATGGGGCACCACGTGGGGAGAAGCATTTTGTCTTCTATAATCCACCAGTAGTGAACCCTACATTGGGGATTCGAAGAAGTAGCCTGTTGGAAGCACAGCAATTAGCAGCCCTACTCTTGAAAAATGAGATCCAAACCATTGTGTTCGCCCGTAGTCGTGTACAGGTGGAGCTGCTCCTTACTTACCTTCAGGCACTGACCAGTAAGGAACTTGGAAGCAAGCGGATCCGGGGCTATCGTGGCGGCTATCTGCCCAAGCTCCGCCGAGAAATTGAGCGTGGCTTACGATCAGGAGAGATTCAAGGTGTGGTGAGCACCAATGCCTTAGAGCTCGGGATCGATATTGGTCAGCTACAGGCCTGTGTCTTGACCGGCTATCCTGGTTCCATTGCCAGCACCTGGCAGCAGGCAGGAAGGGCGGGCCGCCGCATGGAGACCTCCATCGTCTTTCTCGTGGCCAGCTCCAATCCCTTGGACCAATTTGTGATTCAGCACCCCGATTTCTTTCTAGAGGGGACGCCTGAACAGGCACGGATCAATCCAGACAATCTAATCATTCTCGTCGATCATGTAAAATGTGCAGCCTATGAGCTCCCCTTTGAAGAAGGGGAATCCTTTGGTACGCTACCTGTGGATGAAGTTGCACAATTTTTAGTAGAAGAAGGAATTCTTCATCATTCAGGCGCCCGCTACTATTGGTCCAACTCCTCATTTCCAGCCCATAATATTAGCCTTCGTAGCACTGCCCAGGAGAATGTAGTGATTATTGACATCACCATCACGGGGCAGACCAAGGTTCTGGGCGAGGTGGATCGTTTTAGTGCCCTCACCTTAGTACATGAGGAGGCCATCTACCTCCATGAAGGTGTGCAATATCAAGTGGAGAAGCTAGATTATGAAGAGAAGAAGGCCTATGTTCGCCAGGTGGATGTGGATTATTACACCGATGCCAATCTTGCTGTTCAGCTGAAGGTATTGGAAGAGTTCACCGGGCAGGATCATACCTTTCACGCCAGTCATTATGGTGATGTGACGGTTAATGCCATGGCCACCATCTTCAAAAAGATCAAATTTAATACCCATGAGAATATCGGCTCTGGCCCCATCCATCTCCCAGAACAGGAGATACATACCTCTTCCTATTGGATTGCTCTCAAGGCAGAGGAGCTGCAAGAACTGGGGTGGTCTGAGGATCGCTTACGTCAGGCACTGGTGGGGGTGGCCCATCTCTTACAAAGTATTGCCCCTCTCTACGTGATGTCTGATCCCATGGATATCCGTGTGGTAGCACAGGTAAAAGCCGTTCATTCGGGACTGCCCACAATCTTTTTCTACGATCGCTATCCCGGTGGTGTGGGCTTAAGCGAGCACCTTTTTCAGGTAGAACATGCCTTATTACAGCATGCCATCCAGTTGATTAAGGATTGTGGTTGTTCCCAGGGTTGCCCATCCTGTACAGGGCCTGTTGAAGAAACAGGCTTGACAGGTAAAGGTGATGCCCTTCATTTATTAAAACGCTTGGTGGAAGGATGATGGGTGTTGAATTTGCGTGAACGATTACAACGCATGGTCCCAAAGCCCTCATCATCTCCTTCCCATAAACAAGGAAATACACAGCGGGAGGAGCTGAAGCTTGGGACAGAGTTCACGTCTGCAAAGTTTCAGCTTTTCCAGGGAGAGGATGGCAGCTTTGTAGGGCGTTCTTATCTATATCCCTTGAATACACAGCATGGAAAGATGCAGCTGGCACAAGCCTATGACATCGATTTACAGCAGATTGCTACAATCTATCCGTTTCTTCCCAAAGTGGTGGATGAGAAGAAACCATGGCTTCAGCAGTTGCTCTTCTTTGATACAGAAACCACAGGCTTATCCCAAGGAAGTGGTACGCTCATCTTTCTCCTAGGCTTCGGCTATTTTACAGCGGAGGGCTTTCGGTTCGAGCAATGGTTCCTGCCTCATTGGGAGGGGGAGCATGCCTTTCTCACCGCATTCGTGGAGCGACTGCAAGCCTTTCCCGTTGTTACCTCCTTTAATGGAAAAGCCTTCGATTGGAATCTACTGCAGACCCGGCTGCTCTATCAACGTATTCATCTAACAGAGCAGCCTCGTCAGCTGGATCTCCTCTATATGGCACGCCGTCTCTGGCGTAAGGAGCTGGACAACTGCTCTTTAGCGCAGATTGAAGAGGATAAGTTAGGTGTCATACGTCATGATGATGTTCCAGGACGAGAGGTACCGGAGCGCTACTTCAAGTTTGTCAATGAAGGAGATAGTACGGGTCTTTTCCCAGTCTTTCAGCATAATGAATGGGATATCCTTTCCCTTGTCACCTTGTTCCACCATCTCTATACCCTACTGCAAATGGAGTCCAACTCTCACGACGAGATGGGGGCTGGTTCATATGTCTTACCAACACCGTATGAGTCGGTGGCATTGGGGAGAATCCATGAGGATCGGAAGAAAAATCAGCAAGCCGAGCGCTATTATACTCATTCTTTAACAGTAGACAATGCTGAGGATTGGGTGGCACACCGATTAACCCTCGCTCGATTTTATAAGAGAAATGCTGACTGGCCCAATGCGGTTACCCTATGGCAGGAATGTCTCGACGAGAATCGGCCTTTCACCTTGGAGCCCTATGTAGAACTGGCCAAGTATTATGAGCATCAGCAGAATGATTATGGCAGTGCCTTCACCTATACCTGGGATGGTCTCAGCAGATTGAAGCAAACACTTACCACAGCACGAACTGTCCGTCAAGAGGAAGAGTTAATTAAACGCTTGGTACGATTAGAAAAAAAGATGGGAACCCATGCAAGGAAATAAGTAGAGAAATGAATGGAATGGTAAGAGAACCCCCTTTTCAGTGGAAGAGGGGGTTCTAATTATCTAAAACTAGTAGTAATTCCATATATTTGATTATGTTTGTTAAAAGTGTTTGTATATAGAAAATACTTGATAATAATATACAGAGGAGAAGAGAGAGACATGAAAAGAATGGTCTTGATAGAACTAAGGCACTACGTTCAAAGAAACGAATTCCTATTCTCTTTTCTCCTATTATTACTATTTTCCATTGGTAGCTTCAACATCCCTTGCTCTACCAGTTGATCTATTCTTTCTTAATCGCTATCACTGGGGCACTCTTAGCACTGTTTATCTATTCTCTCTACTTCGTATTCAATCAGGGACGTTTTATCCTCTTGGGTGGTGTTTTTCTTGGATATTTGGTAGTGGATATTGCATTGGATGTCCTCGGAGGATTTCGCCATAAGTTAACCAATTTATTGATGGGAAATACAGGTAGCATTTGGGTGCTGGGCGCTTGGCTTGTATTTTTGTTATTAAGTAGTCTTTTATTCATAAAGTGGAGGGGTCTGTCGTCTGTCTATAAGGATCATTCTATATCCGCTTTTTCTATTTTTTATAACCCCCTTAGTCATCTTGAATATAAGTAAGCTTACGCGGATGGCCAATCGGATTCAGATTGTTGTACGCATGACACCCGAGCAACTATGGAGCTTTCAACTAAGAGGTTCAGGCTTCTATCTTGTTACGCTCACTCTTTCTTTTCATCTCCTTGTACTGCTGCTCATTATCTTCACTGGTTATGGGAAGGAGATCGATCTTTTCTTCCTTCTATTCATGTTGCAAGGATGGTTATCTCAATTATTAGGCTGTTTTTTACTGGTTCTAATATACCATCTGATGATGCTACAACTTCAATCCGTGGCAATTTTGATCTTTCTACTAATATTGATCATGCTTCTATGGTGGCTGGGGAAAAGATATTTCAGAGCAATGGATATTCGCTGGGGTGAATAATCATGGAGAATCGGTTGAAAAAAATATGACCTCTTATCATTGGCGCCATACTCTTTGCCCTGTTCAACAGCTGGTACTTCACCAATATGTATATGTATGCTGGCGATGTACAAGATATCGCCATTTAAGGCAGGGATTGCTCCATGTGTCCATCTATCTTGGGATTCAATGGATTGTTGTAATTTTTGGGGGCTTGATGATGGGCTGGGCACCTGTGGAAGATGGAAATAGTATCGTGGTGATTCTATGGATCTATTTCTTCCAGGTATTGATGTTGACTCTTCTCTTATGGGGTATGTATGTACTTTCACTATTCATGGATCTATTTCATGGGTTCGTCATTGTGACAGTTTTCCAGCTATGTTCAGTATTATTGGCGGGACTGTTGATTGAATGGCTTCCGATGCTGGAAGGATTGTTACTTTGGCTCCCCTTTGTACATACCTTGTATGCATGGCATGATCCGATTGCTCTTACTCCCATGGTCTTGGAGTTGAACTATCATATTGTCGGATTCCATCTCATCGATTCACTAAGCTTTTTGCTCATTGGGTTACTTATTATCGTCTTCATAGGAAACAGGCGTTTCAATCAAATGGATCTGATCTGAGGAGGTGATTTTCAATGAGTGTAGTACAGTTAATCGAAGTTAGTAAAGTGATTAAGAAACAGCCTATTCTCCAAGATATTAATCTAACATTGGAGCGTGCAACTATCTATGGATTCTTTGGTCGGAACGGATTAGGGAAGACCATGTTATTTCGTGCGATCAGCGGCTTAATTAAGCCAAGCAGTGGCACGATTCTATTCAATGGAAAGCAACTATACCATGATATTTCCTTTCCAGAAAGCATTGGGGTGATTATTGAAAACCCAGCATTCTGGGAGGAGTATACAGGGCTAGAAAATCTGAAGATTCTTGCATCAATTCAGCAAAAGATTAGCTTGGAAGAGATTAAGGCAGCGATTCGCCGAGTTGGTTTGGAGCCAGAAGATCGTCGTCCTGTAAAAAAATACTCGCTAGGTATGAAGCAACGACTTGCCATTGCTCAAGCAGTGATGGAAGCTCCTGACTTATTAGTGCTCGATGAGCCTACCAATGCATTGGATGAAGAGGGTCTTCAGCTTGTAAGAACAATTTTAAGAGAGGAACGGAAGCGAGGAGCGACCATTCTCATTGCGAGTCATAATAAGGACGATATTCAATTGCTAGCTGATGTGAAGTATGAGGTCCTTGAGACTCCCACGTCTAAAGACGCAAGCCCTCTACCTTACGGTATCCGGGTGGGATTCTTGCATGACTAAGCGTTCGCAGTCCATTTCTGTTTTGAACAGCCTGCAAGATGAGGGCATCTCATTGCCCCTCCTAAGACAGTGCATCTAGCATCTTAGGCTGATTGACTATGACCATCAATCACAGGTGCGTATCGAATATTCATCGCACCGACTAAATCCCTATGTTTCTGGAAGCCACATTCGCATGTATATTTCCGGTCCTGTGCCTTATTTTTAGCGGAACACTTTGGACATGTTTGACTTGTGTAGGCAGGATTCACATACTCCACTTTAATACCCGCTAAATTCGCTTTGTATTCAATAAATTGAGACAAGCGATAGAATGACCAGTTGTGCAAATTCTTTTCGTTTTTACGGCTTGTTCTTGCCGTCTGTCGGATGTTCGCTAATTGTTCTAAGCGAATGACAGAAATCTTATTTTCTTTAGCAAAATTGATGATTGCACGGCTAACCTTGTGGTCTTGGTCTTTCATATATCGTTGTTCTTTATCATCGAGATTGCGAATGGCGTTTAATTTCTTTAGTTTCCCTAATTTCTTGCGTTTGGATTTGAACATACGTCGGACATACTTGTTCTGTCTGCCATTCCCAAAGAAACGGACCTTTTCATCCTCTGTTACCGCAACCGCAGGGACTTTCAAACCTAAATCTACGCCCATTGTCTTTGTTCCTGTTTCTTCACTTCTAGGAATGGTGACGGAAATTTGTGCAATCCATTTGTTTGATTTTTTTGTGATACGAAGTGTACCTAATTGGTGCTTCAACAAATCGAAAGTACGGTTATGTTTATCCACCAACAATGCACGAATAGGCACTTTCTTTGCTTTTCCATCCATCATCAAAGGTAGATTGATATAAGAGGAGTCCAATGAATAGTTTTGGTTATTCCATACGCAAACAGGTTTCTTGAGGATAGGAATCATCGTGTATTTACTTTTCTTCACTTTTTGAAACACGCTTTTTGCATCTTGAATTGCTTGGTTTTTCACTGCACTTGGAAGATGTGCAGGGACATCTTTTGTCGTCTTTTTCGTGCTTTTCTTTTCAGCGACCATTTCAGAAACAAGTGTGTTCATTGTAGAGATATATTCTTTGCCCATAGCGGTTAAGATAGAGGTTTGTTCTTTTGTTGGAAGCAATTTGACTTTCACTGTGATTGTTTGTGACATACGTTTCACCCCCCTTGTTTTTTGCCATTATACCAGCAGGACTAAGTGTTGGCAGTGCATTTAGAAACATATGTGTATGGTCTTTATCACACTCTAAAGCAACAATGACAGCTTCTAATTCTTCACATATTTCTTGTACCAACTGTTTGAAGCGTTTCTCTACATCAGCACGAAGGAATATTTTCCTTCTATATCGAGGGCAAAAAAACGAAATGATACTTATTTAATGATACGGTTGTGTTTGTTCGTCTGTATTCGTTCATATGCACATTGTATCGGTTGATTAATAAAACTACAGCAATGAGATATGAAAAAAAGTGAGGTTACGTTTTGGATACTTGCAGTACCACTAACATACGGTTTCCTGTGATATTCCGTATCCAACCTCACTTTCATCCCACCCCTAAAGGGTGTGCTATCGCACAATAGTGGGCTTTCACGTTCGGAAAATCGGTAATGGAAGTGTGATGATCCAGAATGATTCATCAGACCAAGTGGATGAATTGCAGACGTATGAAGCATTGAAATTTGCAACGTTTACGTGGATTCAAGGTGAGTAAAAACTACGTTAAAATAAGTTCAATAGTTTGAATAGTTTCCTGTACGAAACTTTATTTTACTATTGCAAATTGAGAATGATTATCATACAATATTAAATAACCAAGGGCGGATTTCTAAATTTTTTTTCATTAAAAATTTGCATGAGGGAAAGATACATTCCCATATGCGGACAAATGTGAAAGAAGTATGAATGAATCGTGGTTATTGAACAATGTATTTAAGGAGAGGTGAGTCCATTGAAGAAGAGTAAGCAAGCCATACTATCATTATTATTAATTGGGATGTTGTTGATTAGCGTAGGATGTAGTTCTGACAGTGTTCAGCAAAGAGGGGAAAATACTGGGGACAGCGATGGGAAGATCATCGTTGTGACCACCATTGGGCAGATTGCAGATATGGTAGAACAGGTAGGCGGTGAGTATGTTGAGGTCCGTGGTTTAATGGGACCTGGTGTTGACCCTCATCTTTATAAAGCATCGCAAGGGGATATTGCCAAGATGGAAGCTGCCGAAATCATTTTTTATAACGGGCTTAATTTAGAAGGAAAGATGGCTGATATCTTTGTGCGCATGGCGAGTCAAAAGCCAGCCATCGCTGTTTCAGAATACTTAGGCGATGAGGAATTGATGGAGCCAGAAGCATTTGCTGGTCACTATGATCCCCATATTTGGTTTGATCTTAATCTCTGGAAGAGAGCAGCTGAACGGGTTCGCGATGGACTGATTGAGCTAGCTCCCGAGCATCGAGCAGATTTCGAGCAGAATGCTGAGGCATACATGACACAGCTCGAAGAATTACATCAGTATGCTTTAGAGAGCATTGCCACTATTCCTGAAGAGTCCCGTGTCTTGGTCACCGCCCATGATGCCTTTGGGTATTTTGGCGAAGCATATGGGATGGAAGTAGTGGGTCTGCAGGGGATCAGTACCGATGCTGAGTATGGTGTGATGGATGTTCAGAATCTTGTAGAGATGTTAGTGGAACGGAAGATTAAAGCGGTCTTCATCGAGTCGAGTGTCCCACCAACCGCCATTGAAGCAGTAGTTGAAGGAGCCAAGGTACAAGGACATGAGGTGAAAATTGGAGGCGAGCTTTTCTCCGATGCCATGGGGGAAGCAGGTACACCAGAAGGCACCTTCCTCGGGATGTTCCGTCATAATGTGAATACTATTGTTCAGGCATTACGTTAGGAAGGAGAGGTGAAGTAGATGGAATCAAGCAAGGAACCGATCTTGGACGTGCTGGATATGAGCATTGCTTATCATAAACAGCGGGTGGTGGAGGAGGTGAGCTTTCAGATTCCTCCAGGTAAATTGGTAGGTATTATAGGACCCAATGGTGCAGGAAAGTCCACCTTGATTAAAGGAATTTTAGAGTTTATTCCTACGCTTTCAGGTGAGGTGAAGATCGCTGGTAAACCATTGCGTCAGCAACGGAAGCTGGTGGGATATGTCCCGCAACGAGGTTCGGTGGATTGGGATTTTCCTACCACAGCACTAGATGTGGTGGTGATGGGGCGCTACGGTCAGATCGGGATGATGCGCCGTGTCAAGAAGGAAGACAAGGCGCTGGCCTATGCGATGCTAGAGAAAGTTGGGATGGCGCCGTTTGCCAATCGGCAAATCAGTCAGCTATCAGGTGGGCAACAACAACGGGTCTTTTTAGCACGGGCTTTGGCACAGAATGCGCAGCTCTACTTTATGGATGAACCATTTGTCGGCGTGGATGCAGCTACCGAGAAGGCCATTATTACTTTGTTAACTCATTTAAAACAAGAGGGTAAGACGGTGATTGTGGTCCATCATGATCTCCAAACGGTTCAGGATTATTTTGATTGGGTTATACTCTTGAATAAGTGCCTTATTGCCATTGGTCCAACAGAAGAAGTCTTTACGATGGACCGCTTGCAGCATACCTATGGAGGACGTCTTACTCAGCTAAGTGAGATGGGCGAAATGGCCATCTTACAGGGGAGGTGAGCAGGATGTGGGACACATGGATTCACTTGATTCAACAGCCCAATTTTCAATGGGTGATGATGGCTTGTCTCTTGCTTGGAATTAGCAGTGGCGTAATGGGAAGCTTTGCTTATCTCCGACGTTATTCATTAATCGGTGATGTGATGGCCCATGCCACACTGCCTGGGATCGTCATCGCCTTTATGCTAACTGGGAGTAAGAGCTTAGGATGGCTCTTGCTAGGCGCTGCTGTTGCTGCATGGTTAAGCTCAACTTGTATTACAATCATCACGAAATACTCACGGATTAAGCAAGATGCAGCTCTAGGGATTGTGTTGACCTCCTTTTATGGCTTGGGAATTGTGCTCTTAACACGGGTGGCTCACTCTGGATCAGGAAATCAGAGCGGTTTAGATGCATTTCTCTTTGGTAAGGCGGCATCCTTGGTTAAAGAGGATGTGATGTGGATGGGTAGTATCGCTCTCTTTGTCATCACCCTTACATTTCTTTTCTTTAAAGAACTGAAGGTGATTAGCTTTGATCGAGAGTTTGCCACCGGATTAGGCTATCCTGTGGTCTTGATTGAGCAGATGATGATGTGGCTCATCGTTTTGACGGTGGTGATTGGCCTTCAAGCTGTAGGGGTGGTCCTCATGTCAGCTCTTCTCATCATTCCTGCTGTGGCCGCTCGTTACTGGACAGAACGTTTGGATGTGATGGTCATCTTAGCTGGACTTTTTGGTGGTCTCTCTGGTTTATTGGGTACTTTTCTAAGTGCATTGACACCACGGATGCCCACGGGGCCTGTGATTGTATTAATGGCAGTCGGTATTTTTGTCATCAGTCTGCTCTTCGCCCCACAACGAGGCCTCTTGATGGAAAAGCTACGTAAACTACGGATTAAGCAGGCCTATGTGGAAGAACGGATGGAAAGGAAGGAGGCGAGGATGATTGAGTCATGATCTTTGGGTGATTTTGATTGGTTCTCTCGTAGCCGGCTCCTGTGGATTGATCGGGAGTCTGATGGTCTTGCGGAAGCTCTCCATGGTTGGTGATGCCATCAGCCATGCGGTCTTACCAGGGATTGTCATCGCCTTTCTCTTTAGTAATAGCATGTCTACACCAGTGATGGTGTTGGGAGCAGCAGTATTTGGCTTGCTTGCAACCATCTTTATTCAAGGGATGGAGCATCTCGGGATCCAAACGGAAGCGGCTATTGGAATTAGCTTTACAGCTCTCTTTGCCATGGGAGTGGTTCTGCTATCGCTCTTTGCCGATAGTGTTCATCTTGATTTACAGCATGTTCTCTATGGCGAGATTGCCTATGAACCTTACTATCTTATCACTTTAGGAGGGATTACATTACCGAAGGCGGTTTGGGTCATGGGAAGCGTGTTTCTCATTACCCTATTTCTAATCTTCCTATTTTATAAGGAGTTGAAGATCACCTCATTCGATCCATTACTGGCAAGTTCTCTAGGGATTCCCGTACTTTTCTTTCATTATCTAGCCATGGGTTTAGTCTCCCTCAATACGGTGGCTGCCTTTGAGAGTGTAGGGGCGATCCTCGTCGTTGCTATGTTGATTGTTCCTGGGGCCATCGCCTACCTATGGACCAATCGTTTTCATAGGATGCTCGTATTGAGTGTGTTCTTCGGTGTATTATCTGCAGTCTCAGGTTATTGGTTAGCTGCTTTGTTTGATGTGAGCATCGCAGGAATGATGAGCGTATCTGCTGCTCTTCTCTTCATCTTCAGCTTTTGTTTTTCACCGAACCAAGGGATCTTTATTCGCTATTTACTACGGAAACGTATACGTGAAAGCGCCAATTAAGTTGGCGCTTTTTTCTTTGTACACTTAGACCTAATTTCACAAAAAAATAGGTCGAAAGTTTCTTGACAATATCTCGTCAAAAACAATATCTAGAAACGAAGAAAATTTACCACACAATATATTGATTTTTTTCACGAAAATATGGTATGGTGAATAAGACTTTAAAAGCATGTCCAGGTACATATTTTGATATTTTTCGAGATCATCAAGTGATTATTCTGCCTGGAAGAATTGGTGGAGGTGTCAAGATGGACGCAGCGAAGTACCAGTTGGAAGGTCTTAGTGAAAAGATCTTTTTGGATCGTTATGCCATGAAGGATTTGGACGCAGAGAATCTACATGTAGGGGATACGGTCATTGCTTTAACCAAGGACGACCCCAAATTTCCAAAGAAAGAAGTTGGAGAGATTCTCGATAAAGAAGAGGGCTTTGTTCATGTTCAATTACGGAGTGGTGAAGTGATCAAGGTGAAGAAAGAGCATTGTATGAAGCCATTAGAGACCAATCCAGTTCAAATGTGGGATCGTTTGGCTCGTGCCATTGCTGCAGTGGAGAAGCCAGAGAAGCAGGAAGAGTGGACCGAGAAGTTCCGCTATCTGCTAGAAGATTGGAAGTTGGTTCCTGGCGGCCGTATTGCTGCAGGTGCAGGAGCTAGTGATGAATTGACACTCTTTAACTGTTATGTCATCCCTTCACCGAAGGATAGCCGTGGTGGAATTATGGCCACACTTTCTGAAATGACAGAGATTATGTCCCGTGGCGGTGGTGTAGGAATTAACCTAAGCTCATTACGTCCACGCCGTTCCCTTGTACGAGGTGTGAATGGTTCCTCAAGCGGTTCAGTCTCTTGGGGAGGACTCTTTAGTTATACCACCGGTTTAATCGAGCAAGGTGGCTCTCGTCGCGGTGCCTTGATGTTGATGTTGAATGACTGGCACCCTGATCTACTAGAATTCATCCGGGTAAAACAAGATAATACACAGATCACCAATGCCAACCTTTCCGTTGCCATCAGTGATGCCTTCATGCAAGCAGTGAAGGAGGATCAGGAATGGGATCTTCTCTTCCCCGACACCTCTGATCCTGAATATGATGAGCTCTGGGATGGCGACCTCAATAAATGGAAGGAACAAGGCAAAAAGGTCGTCGTTTATAAAACCGTGAAAGCCCGCCATATCTGGCATCAGATTATTGAATCAGCCTGGAAATCAGCCGAGCCTGGTGTTGTTTTCCTTGAATACTACAATAAAATGTCCAATAGCTGGTATTTTAATCCCATCATCTCCACCAATCCCTGTGCAGAGCAAGGCTTACCTGCTTGGGGTGTCTGCAATCTTTCTTCCATAAATTTAGCCAAATTCGTCAAGGATGGCGAGGTAGAGTGGGACAAGCTTGGAGAAGTGGTACGCCTATCTGTCCGCTTCTTGGATAATGTCATCGATGCTACCCCTTACCATTTTGAAGAGAATTATAAGAATCAAATGAATGAGCGTCGTGTTGGTCTTGGGAGTATGGGCCTTGCCGAAATGCTAATCCAATTGAAGATCCGCTATGGAAGTCCAGAATCCTTAGAGTTTCTTGATAAGCTCTATGGTTTCATTGCGAAGGAAGCCTACCTTGCCTCTACAGAGATTGCTGAAGAGAAGGGCTCTTTTAAGGCTTTTGACGTGGATAAATATTTACAAAGTGGATTCATACAAGGGATGGATGCAGAAGTGCATGAAGCCATTCGTACGAAGGGAATCCGTAATGTAACCTTGTTAACCCAAGCACCAACAGGTTCCACCGGGACGATGGTTGGTACTTCAACAGGGATTGAACCTTACTACGCCTTCGAATATTTCCGCCAAAGCCGTCTTGGCTTGGACAAGCAGTATGTGCCCATCATGAAAAATTGGCTGGATGAGCATCCTGATGAGGAGGTACCCGATTACTTCGTTACTGCCATGGATCTCTCTGCGGATGATCATATTCGCGTCCAAGCATCGATTCAACGTTGGGTGGATTCCTCCATTAGTAAAACAGCCAATGCACCTGCTGATTTTACCGTGGAAGAAACAAAAGCACTCTATGAATATGCCTATGATCTCGGCTGTAAGGGTGTAACCATCTATCGTGATGGTAGCCGTGACGAACAAGTATTATTGACCAGTAAGGATACCAAGGATGAGAAGAAACAGGAAGTGAAGCAAGAGGAGAATGGGAAAGAGTACCGCCGTCGTCCTAAAGTGCTCCAGGGTGCTACCTATAAGATGGTAACGCCATTGGGGAAAGCCTATATCACCATCAATGATGTTGAAGGCAAGCCCTTTGAAGTAATCGTCAATGTTGGAAAGGCTGGTAGTGACGTATTTGCCATGGCAGAGGCCCTTGGACGGGTTTCCACGCTCTTCCTTCGCTTTGGTGAACTGCCTAATGGTAATAAGTCTCATCTTCTGATTAAGCACCTTAAGGGAATTGGTGGCTCAGGCGCTGTAGGCTTTGGTCCTAATCGTGTTGAATCTGTGGCTGATGCAGTGGCGAAGGCGTTAGAATTCCATATCCATGGCGGTGAAGAGGAGATGAGGCATAATCATGCATATGAAGAAGAGACAGCTACCCTCCAGCCAGCAGAGCATGATGAATTTTTAGATCTGGATGATGACCTACCAGAAAGCTTCGACCTCTGTCCAGAGTGCGGCTCCGCATCCCTCATCAATGAAGAAGGTTGTAAGCACTGCGCTAATTGTGGCTATTCAAGATGCTAAGTCATCGTCATTATTGCAAGGATAATAAAGATCGCGAATCTCGCAGAGACTCAGGAATATCGCAAAGACGGTAATTAATGTACAATTCGTTAAACAAGAGGGGCGTTCCCATGATCAGTTCATCTGATCGATGGAAACGCCCCTTTCTATTGGCCTTTTCTTATTCCATCTCAATGGAGCTCAGGGTGTTATTATTCTATCGAGAGCACTCAACTGGATTCATGCTGATAGCGAAGGTGACGGATCTGCTCATAGATTTTTTGATCAGGAAGGTGTTTAAACATTCCGATCATTGGACGAAGATTGGCCTCGATAATCCAAACCCTCCCATCACCATCGATAGCCAGATCTAGCCCAATACTATGAGTTCGTGGGCAATAGGCTTGTAGCTGTTTTGCTGTTTGGAGTGCAATTTCATCTAAATGTTGGTGAATCTCGACCATCGTAAAATTAGCTTCCAATTGTATGCGTTGGAATGCTTCTTCCAGAGAAAGGACTGTTCCTTTGCTACGGTGGACATTGGTAACAACATAGCCTGTTCCAGCAATCTTCACTGCTTTGCCCGTTACATGCCAAGAACCCATTTCTTGAAGATTGCGCTGTACCATGACCCTGATATCCATAGGACGATTTTCAATTTGAATCAGTGGGATATAGCGTTGAATCAGATAGGTACGTCCGCGAGTCCTTGCTTTAATAAAATTCGCTAGCTCACTTTTCTTTCGAAACCTTTGTATGAGTTGGCCATAGTGGACTTGATACCGTTCATTACCCAATGAAGAGATTTTGATGATCCCTACTCCGCCACTACCGCTTGAAGGCTTGAGCATCACGACTCCGTATTGATTAAGCCAATGGGTGAGGCTTTTATGCGTGAGGAGTTCGGTAGGTGGCAAGGCTGCTTTAAGCAGCGAATTTCGTTGCAGGATTTGATGCTTTTCCCATTTCATTGCATCTGCCAATGGTGGTGTTTCCTCCTTATCTAAGGATGATATGCTCTTGCTGATCGAGGATTCGATTTTGCTCGTCTAATATGAGTACCTTGGGTTGAATCGTTGGAAGTTCGGCTTCATCTACGTAAGCCATACTAAGAATGATTACGCGATCTCCGGGCTGAAAAAGACGGGCAGGCGGGCCGTTTAAACTGATTTCACAGGAGCCTGCTGGTGCAGGAATGGCATATGTTTCCCAACGTACTGCATTGGAAAGATTGGTCACCTGCACCATTTCAAATGGAAGGAGATTGATACGCTCCATCAATGATGAATCAATGGCAATACTGCCTTCATAATCTAACTTTGCTGTTGTTACCGTTCCAAGATGAATTTTCCCCTTACAAATCAAACGTAACATCCCAATGCCTCCTTATCGATGCCCCTTATCCAAATTCATGCACGATGATACATTCTATGAGCATAACTGAGTGAAGGATATCTCCCACCTTACCGAATTTTAAGAAAAAGCGCTGGGGCACGTTAGCATGTTATAATTGATCAAACAAGATTTACAAACAAGACTTTACAAAATGGGGCATCGAAACATGAATGAAACAGTAAAAAAGCAACAGCAGCATTCGAAACAGGGGCATAAGGCAAGGCGACAAAAAAGCAGCCTTCTTCTACTTTTAATAAGTATTCTGTTTTGTACCATTGCGATTGTAAGTGTACTAACATTGATGCAGGAAGAATCTTCGCAAGAGCAACAAAAGACCTTGGAGCAAACCAATACGGGAAATAATAATGTGAGCAATACGAATACGAGCAATACGAATACGAGCAATACAAATCCTGAGATAAAAACACCAACATTAAGAACTAGTGATCATAACAATCCCTCTTCCGAAGGGTGGAATTTGGTTCTGGTCAATCCGTGGCACGCAATTCCCGATGATCTAGATATCACCCTAATACAGCTTAAAAATGGTCAATCTGTTGATGAGCGAATCTATCCTGATCTACAGGAGATGATGGATGATTGCAGAGCAGCAGGCTTGTCCCCAATCATTTGTTCTTCATATCGCACAATGGATAAGCAAGCCAGATTATTTAACAATCAGGTTAAGAATTATCAATCTCAAGGTTATTCCGAAGAGGATGCTGTCATCGAAGCTGGCAAATGGGTAGCAACACCAGGCACCAGTGAGCATCAACTCGGCTTGGCTGTTGATATTGTTGCTGTAAGCAATCAAAATCTTGATCAATCACAAGAGAACACATCGGAGCAACAGTGGCTTATGGAAAACAGCTATAAATACGGCTTTATTCTCCGTTATCCTACTGATAAAAGTGAAATTACTGGAATAGGCTACGAGCCTTGGCATTATAGATTCGTAGGGAAAGAAGTAGCTGCTGAAATCAAAGAAAGAGGAATTTGTCTAGAGGAGTATCTGGAGGCGAAGTAAAAAATAAAGCTCCTCCTTATGATAAACAGTGTTATTATTTCAACTGTCTACCACAAGGGGAGCATATCACTGTATTTGTGAGAGGCTTTTTTAATATCAACCTACTTCTTCACTAATTCGTGACGAGTATTCGTCGTAGTCAATCGCTATCGTTATAAGAGACTACCGCCAAAATAGAAGCGTCGTTCTAGCCATGTGCCATCAATTTTGTCGATACGGACACCGCCGCTTTTCAAAGAATAGGTATGGAGGACCTTACCATTTCCCATGTAAAGTCCTACATGGTACACCTTACCTGTGGTTGGTGAAGTGAAGAACATGATGTCACCTACTTTGAGCTTTGTCCACTTTGTCGTAAGATCATGGCCATATTGCTTCACATAGGTGGCTTGCTTTCGAGAATCCATGGGCAAAACAATACCTGTCACTTGCTTATACGTGTATCGAACAAAGTCAGAGCAATCGAAGGTTGTGGTGGTATAACGATTAGAGCCAAATTCATAGGGGGTTCCTAGATAACGTAGCCCAAATTGTATGAGCTGATTTGTAGTACTACTGCTTTGTATAGCAGTAGCTGCATGACTAGGCATTGGAAATGTGGCCAGGATTCCAAAAAGAACACGAGTACCAGAATCATCTTTTTGAATTTGCTGTTCATTTACATCTCCTCCTTGCCTAGCATTCTAACATGAGTTTTTCTGGTTAAGGGTTGGTAATCCTTACCACTCACCATTATTTAGGAAGAAATATGGAGTATTCTGGATGCTCGAAAATGGAGGAACACGTTAATATTCCTGATAAGTGATACATTTCACGTAAGTAAAAATAAAACAGATATGTAAGAAAAATATTGTTTGAGTTAGGAGAAATTCAGATGATCAATATGGAAATCTTTAGGTGGACTAATATACGTATGAAATGCTATTTCAGGGGAAAACTTATGATGGAGTCAAGACAAGGCAAGATGATCAAAGTTGGATTTTGAACCATAATATACAAAACCAAAGTGTTGTAAAAAGGTTCATGATGCCAGATATTTCTAAAGAAAATAGTGGTTATTTTTCATGCCTTTGCATCACATTGGGTTTGACTTCTCCCATGAAACATAGTATATTAATCGTAGTCAGATAGGGTTCAAATCCAGTATGGAGTTCACCTTGTTTGATAAGTAAATTCAAGGTTTTTGCACGACGAACGTGCAAGGCGTTAGGAGGAAATTGAAAATGCAAGAAGGTATCGTTAAGTGGTTTAATGCAGAAAAAGGCTATGGCTTTATCGCTGTTGAAGGTGGGGACGATGTATTCGTACACTTCTCTGCAATCCAAGGTGATGGCTTCAAAACACTGGATGAGGGCCAACGAGTAAGCTTTGAAATCGTTCAAGGTGAACGCGGACCTCAAGCTGCTAACGTAACTAAACTATAAGCCGAGTTTGAATACTAACGTATAAAACAGCTTCAGAATCATCTGAAGCTGTTTTTTTGACCGCTTTTTTAGGATCAATGAAATAGGGCAGCTATACAGCCGCCCTTATGTTCATCCAGCTCCATTAGGCATATAGTGATGCACCGATAATCACTAACAGGATGAATAGAACCAAGATGAGAGTAAACCCTCCGCCATAACCTCCGCCTCCACAAGCTGACATATCCTTCCCTCCTTTCGCATTTCCACTATCAATTTATGTGGGATTTACCCAATTAGCCATGAGACAAACGCCCAATCCCTAGCCCAAATCTGGGAGTGCTGATTATGTATGAAGGTGATGATGTAGGGGAAGACCTAATCCTACTATGAAGTACAAGCACATCACCAATTAACATAAAGGGTAAAAGGAGTGGATAGAGTGAGACTTCCATTTCAACCAGACCGGGTTTTCTTTGAGCCAGCCAGCTTAGAGTATCCCTTAGGGAAGGAGCTCTACCAATACTTCCGTAAGCTCAATATCCCCATTCAGAAAACCACCTCGCATAACCAGGTACGAGGAATTCCAGGTGAGACAGAATTAGAACAGTATCGTAATGCAAAACGTACGCTGGTCATCGGTGTACGTCATACCCTCAAATTCGAACCCTCCTTACCTTCAGCTGAATATGCACTTCCTCTTGCTACAGGCTGTATGGGTCACTGTCATTATTGCTATCTTCAGTCCACCATGGGTAAGAAGCCCTATCTTCGGATCTATGTGAACACCGATGAAATCTTGGAACAAGCGGCGAAGTACATCAACGAACGGGCACCAGAGGTGACGCGCTTCGAAGCGGCATGTACCTCAGATCCCTTAAGTCTTGAGCATCTTACTGGTAACTTGGCTAAGGCTATTCAGTTCTTCGCTGAGCAGCCTTTGGGCCGTCTCCGCTTTGTCACGAAGTATCATTGGGTGGAACCATTATTAAGGATTGAACATCAAGGGCATACTCGCTTTCGCTTCAGTATGAATGCTGCCACGATTACGAAGCAGTTCGAGCCCAATACTTCCTCCTTGGAACAGCGTATCGCTGCGGCTAATCAAGTGGCGCAAGCAGGTTATCCACTGGGTTTTATAATTGCCCCGATCTTCCGCTTTCCCGAATGGCGTGACGCTTATACAGAGATGTTCGAGAAAATGGCAGAACAGCTGCAAGCACAGGTGGTGGAACCGATCACCTTCGAATTGATCAGCCATCGCTATACCATGACAGCGAAGAATATTATTCTTCAGCACTATCCCAGGACCTCACTGGAGATGAATGAAGAGGAGCGGGAGAAGAAGTGGGGACGTTATGGACGCGTTAAGTATATGTATCCTAAACAAGATCTACATGAGCTAGAGGAGTTTTTTCGTGGACAGATTCAAGCTTACTTTCCTGAGGCAGTGACTGAGTATTTTACATGAACTTACCTCCACCTACATAAATAGTAGTAAGGCGTAGGGGAGGGGGCGTACCATTGAAGGTGGATGCTGTCTTTGAAGGGGGAGGTGTACGGGGAATCGCATTTGTAGGTGCAGTACAAATGCTAGAGCATGCAGGCTTTCATTGGCATCGTTTGGCTGGAACCAGTTCAGGGTCCATTGTGGCAGGCATGTTAGCAGCAGGGTATAACGGGAAAGAACTAGAAAAGATTATGAGCCAATTACAGTTACCACAGCTGCTTAAAAAGGAATGGATTCATTATGTACCCTATCTCGGTAAGAATCTTCGTCTGTTGGTCAAGAAGGGTATCTATAAGGGAACTGGCTTAGAGAATTGGCTTAATCAGCATCTAATGCACAAGGGAATCCAGACATTTGCCGATCTACCACCTGATCGATTGAAGGTGATCATCTCCAATATTTCTACTCAGCAAATGATGGTCTGGCCAGATGATCTGCTCAAAATAGGGAAGGAACCAGGAGAGATCTCTGTAGCCTTTGCCATTCGCATTAGCTGCGCCCTTCCCTTTTTCTTTGAGCCTGTACCACTAAAACTAGAAGGTCAGGTAAATTGGCTGGTAGATGGAGGAGTGACCAGCAACTACCCCGTTTGGTTATTTGATCAGCCTACGAAGCCTCGTTGGCCAACCTTTGGCTTTCGTGTTGCCACGAAGGGATCAGCGCCCAATTCCACCATGCGTATTACCCACTTCTTCTCCTACATGAAGGCAATTCTCGCCACCATGCGTGATGCACATGATGAACGGTATGTACAGTCCATGGATGCGTTGCGGACCATCTTTATTCCTACAGGTTCGATTCGTGCAACACAGTTTAGCTTGAGTGAGGAGGAGCAGCATTGGCTGATTGAACAGGGGAGGGAAGCAGCGGAACGATTTTTGTTCGACTGGTCTTTTCCAGTTTACCAAGCGCGGCAGGAAGAGCGCTACCGTCCAGTATAAGAAACGCAGAGATGAATATTCACCTCTGCGTTATTTTTTGTTTCCATCAATCACTTTGAAGGGATACTCTTTTGTCCTTTTTCTGCTTCTTGCGACATGCTCCTTGTGAGTATGCGTTTTTTTCTGTTGACGCCGAAGTGCAGCATTATAAGGGTCAGTTTTGTGAAATGGTCGCTTATTCTGACTGCGAAAGATTAAATAGAGCAAGGCGAAGGCAGTGAGGATGGCTGTGATTTGGATAAGGAGAGATTTTGCATCATAGATCAATGTCCAAATCAGTCCGAAAGCAGAGAGAATGAGAAGGATGGCCAAGAAAACTTGATTTTTCTTACCCATACTGTCCAACTCCTTTACTCAGATAACGAATGTATTATCTGCATCATACTCCATTTCCATTTGTCTCATTTTGTTGAATGAGGCGATAGATACCTCTACTTGGTCATCGGTAGGTTCACTAGTGGTTAGATATTGGAGCCAGAGGCCAGGATATCCTAGCCACTGTAATCCTTGGATATCCCGCACTTTATTGGTTAATTGTAAGACCTCATAGGATACACCAAGTACTACAGGAATCAAGAGGATGCGGATCCAGATCCGTTCCCAAGTACTATCCCATTCAAAGAAGGAGTAGATCGCTACACCCACAAGTACACTAAAAATGATGAAGCTACTGCCACAGCGGTAGTGAAGGCGACTTGCTGCTTGGACATTGGCTACGGTCAGATCCTTCCCTGCCTCAAAAGCATTGATCACCTTATGCTCAGCCCCATGATATTGAAAGAGTCGTTTTATAATGGGTGTACGACTGATGGCAAATAGATAGATCAGGAGCAGGATAATTTTGATACCACCCTCAATCAAATTATGAATGACAAAGCTGAGGGGAAAGGTACGAAAGAGATACTCCTCTAGTAAAGCGGGAACCACAGTAAATAAAAGCTTACCAAAGAAGAAGGAAAGAACCCCAACCACAGCAATTCCCAAGATTTCTACCAGTTTTGATGATTCCTGCGGTGTATACTCCTCTTCACCAGGCTCAACGTCATAGCGTTCTGCTGCAAAATTAAGATGCTTTGAGCCGTTGGCACTGGCTTCGATAATCCCAAAAATTCCTCGGAGGAATGGAATTTTTCGCGCTTTGGCATACCAGCCTTTATAACTTTTTTTAGGTAATGAAAAATATTCGATGGACCGATCCTTTCGGCGAATGGCTGTTACTGTAGAATGCTTTCCACCAAACATCACGCCTTCGATGACGGCCTGTCCTCCATACGCTACTGGTTGCTTGGCCAAACGATATCACCAACCTTTTTACTTTAACTATATTTTACTATATCAATAGAAAAATAAACACCCATGAGAGTGTTTTTTCAATGTATAGCTTGATTTTAAAGGATCTGTTCTAAATATTGAAGAGCACTTTTCGCTTGAACGACTCCTGCTCCCTGTCGTAGGTGGCTCATGTGGGGGAGAGGATGGGCTGTTCGTTTTAAAATATGCAGCGCTTCCTGTGAGGTTAGCTTGGGATAGCGAGCACAGAGTAGAGCGATTACACCTGACACATGGGCAGCCGCCATGGAGGTACCGCTCAGCGTTTGATAGCGATGATGACGCCAGGTGGAGATAATTCCTTCTCCAGGAGCAGCAAGATCTACCTGTCCGCCAAAGCTTGAGAAGGTTGAGATGGTATGCTGTTGATTCATGGAGGTTACGGTGATGGTCTCTGGGTAACGGGCAGGATAATCCACTCCTTGTCGCCCTGTGTTACCAGCAGCGGTTACCATGATCATCCCATTTTGATAAGCAGCACGGATGGCTTGATGCATGGAAGCCTGTGTCCGTTCAAAACCAAAGCTCATGTTTAGGATCTTAATACGATGACGAATGGCATATTCAATGCTTGCAATAATGTCTGAGGTAAAAGCCATGCCTTGATCATTAAATGCCTTCAAGGGGATGAGGGGAAAGCCACGGGCAACACCAAAGCTATCGCGAGGACCACGCTTTGCTGCAATGATACCTGCTACATGGGTGCCATGACCATTATCATCATAGGTTCTTCCATGGGGAGTGACAAAATTTCGTCCCCATTTGCGTAGGACGGTTAAATCTCGATGTGAGCTGATACCCGTATCGATGACGCCGATTTTGGGGCGATAAGGTAATTGATTGATAGGTAATGAGAGGGCATCGATGGCTTTCAGATTCCATAGGGGGTCTTGATTTTGCGCGCCTCCTGACCGGATCGGTGCATGATGAACAGGCTGGTCGAGCTCCACCACGCCAACCTCTGCATGCTTGCGAATCAGACGTAAGAGACTCTCTTCCTTCACAGGTAGGAGGATCATATTGAAATAGAAATAAGGCTTATAGCCGATTCGCGCAGTTTGTAGTGCATGACAGCATTCCTGATAAAGGGAGCGCTGTGGAACATGGAGAATAATTCGTGTACTCTGTGTTGCAAAATTCTTTTGTCCAATACGACAAAGCAATGAAGGCAGTTGTTCGATAAGCGCCTACCTCCCCTAGTACTTCATGTATGGTACAGGGTATGTAGGGGTGAATGAATGTGTGACAAACCTGTGAACACAAGCCTTTATGTCTTTTTTGTGAAGGTAAATCCTGATAAGATATACAGGTGAGTGGAAGGAGGTGACAAGATGAAAAAAGTATTGCTTACCTGTTTTGCCCTCATTCTTTCCATCGGACTGTTATCAGCCTGTTCCTCTGGCGGAGATAAAGCAACAGATGCTCCACAAACTGAGACTTCAGCTCCTGCAACAGCACTCGATGGTGAAAAATTGGTAAAAGGCAGTTCTTGCCTTGGTTGTCACGGTGGTAACTTAGAAGGTCAAGGTGCTATGCCAGCCTTGAATGATGTAGGCTCTCGTCTCTCTCAAGATGAAATTTACCAAGTCATTCGTGATGGTCGTGGTGCGATGCCTGCTCAAAAAGGTAATTTCACTGATGAAGAGCTACAAGCAATGGCTGCATGGCTCGCAGAGCAAAAGTAAAAATATATTGCATAGAACGAAGACCAAGGTGGCTACTTTGGTCTTTCTTCATCTTCAGGAACTCTGTTATTTCCAACAGTAAATATGATACAATACATTCCATATAGGGAGGATGTGATGCTATGAAACTATTCCTATTACATGGTCCTAATCTCAACCTACTTAGCATACGAGAACCAGAGGTGTATGGGAGCATAACGCTGGATGAGATCAACCAGCATATGCTCCATGTAGGAATCCAACATGATGTGGAGATTATCCCATTTCAGACCAACCATGAGGGTGAAATGATCGAGATGATTCATCATGCTCATGAGGAAGCAGACGGAATAATTATTAATCCAGGAGCATGGACACACTATAATTATGCCATTCGTGATGCACTAGCCAGTATCAATACCCCTACCGTAGAAGTACATATCAGTAATATTTATCAACGGGAATCATTCCGTCATCAGTCGGTGATTGCGCCTGTGGTGATAGGACAGATTAGTGGAATGGGTTGGTATGGCTATGAATTAGCCCTCTTAGCATTGCTACATCACCTCCGTACGCAAAGATAGAGCAGGAAGAATTGAGAGGAGTGGAAGAGCTTGAATCAACGTGTTGTAAAATTACGCAAGGTTCTAGATAAACACAATCTAGATGCATTATTGGCTTATAGTCCATATAACCGCCGTTATCTCTCCTATTTCACAGGAACAGCGGGTTATGTGGTCATTACGAAGCAGGATGCTGTCTTCATAACTGACTTCCGCTATGTGGAACAAGCGAAGCAACAATGTCAGGGATTTTCCATCGTCAATCATGAAGGAAAAGTTTTCGAAACTGTCGCAGAGGTTCTTAAAAAGAATCAAGCAGTCAATGTGGGCTTCGAGCAGAACCATGTCACCTATGGGGAGTACCAAACCCTCGTTGAAAAACTGGCTGGCTTTACCTTAACTCCCACCAGCAACCTGGTGGAAGAGCTACGGATGTTTAAGGATGAAGAGGAGCTTCAACTGATCCGTCATGCTGCCAAAATCGCCGACGATGCATTCGCCCATCTGCTAACATGGATTAAGCCTGGCATGACGGAGATTGAAGTGAAGAATGAATTGGAATTTACCATGCGGAAGTTGGGAGCCTCTGGTGCTTCATTTGACACCATTGTCGCTTCTGGTCTGCGCTCTGCTTTACCACATGGTGTGGCATCCAAGAAGGTTATCGAAAAAGGGGATATGATCACCATCGATTTTGGTGCCATTTATGAGGGATATATCTCTGATGTGACCCGTACCTTCGCCATCGGCGAGCCTGGGGAAGAATTACGTAAGATCTATGAAATTGTTCGTCAAGCACAATTAGCAGGGGTCGAGCAGATTCGGGCGGGCATGACCGGGAAAGAAGCAGACGCCATCTGCCGAACGATCATTGATGAAGCAGGCTATGGTGAATACTTTGGTCATAGTACAGGGCATGCCATTGGTCTTGAGGTCCATGAAGGTCCCGGGTTATCCTTCCGCTCCGAAGTTGAGCTTCAACCTGGCATGGTGGTAACCGTCGAACCAGGGATCTATGTTCCAGGTGTTGGCGGTGTACGGATCGAAGATGATATTGTGATTACAAAGGACGGGAACGAGATCATTGTTCATTCTCCCAAGGAATTGATTGTCCTCGATTAAAAAACAGGGTATATTAAAAGATGGAACTTGATCAGACAGGAGGAACGGTATGATTACTTCTAATGATTTTCGTACAGGATTAACGATTGAAATGGATGGCATGCCATGGCAGGTCGTCGAATTTCAACACGTAAAACCAGGGAAAGGTGCTGCTTTTGTTCGTTCCAAGCTACGCAATTTAAAGACGGGGCAATTACAAGAGAAAACCTTCCGTGCGGGTGAAAAATTGGAGCAAGCTACAGTTGAGACGTATAAGTATCAATACTTATACAGTGCCGGTGATGTATTCACCTTTATGAATATGGAGAGCTATGAGCAGATTGAATTAAATCGTGCTCAAATCGAAGAAGAATTGAACTTCCTCAAGGAGAATATGGAAGTGAAGGTAATGACCTATAAGGGTGAAATGCTCGGAATCGAATTACCAAACACCGTCGAGTTGGAAGTGGTTGAGACAGAACCTGGTATTAAAGGTGATACCGCTACTGGTGGTTCAAAACCAGCAACGACTGATACAGGTTATAAACTTCAAGTTCCCTTCTTTGTTAACGTCGGTGATATTCTCCTTATTGATACTCGTACAGGCGAATATGTCTCCCGTGCAAACAAATAGTAATATCCGTAGCATTGCTGAAAAACATAGGGATCAAAAGCAAAGGGCTGTGGCGTTGAAATTGCACAGCCCTTTGCTGATCAGGCAACCCCGATTCATATCCTAATTGAATCGGGGTTGCTACTATTTATATGTGTAGCTAAATGCTTGTTGTGGTGTTACCAAGCTAAGCAGTTCAGCTTAGAATTGTTGATCATCGATCTGCTCCAACCAAGTCTGAATTGGTTTCAGTGTCGATTCGATGGTACCATCAGCAAATGGTGAGCGAAGGCCAGCTACTTTCACCAACTCAAGGAAGGGTTTCGTCCCACCTTGCTTACAGAGATCCACATAATCCGTCCAAGCGGCTTCCCGATCCTCTTGAGTACGCTGCCAAAATTCCAATGCACATACCTGTGCCAATGTGTAATCGATGTAATAAAACGGTGTACGGTAGATATGAGCTTGACGCTGCCAGAAGCCTCCCTTCTCAAAATAAGGGATGCCATCATAATCTCGATGGGGTAGATACATCTGCTCCATGGACTTCCATGCTTCATGACGCTCAGCCGGTGTCGCCTCTGGATGCTCATAGACCCAATGTTGAAAATGATCCACTGCCACACCATAGGGTAAGAAGATGAGGGCGCTGGTTAGGTGAGAGTAGTAGTACTTCTCTGTATCTTCTTTAAAGAAGAGCTCCATCCATGGCCACGCGAAGAACTCCATACTCATGGAATGAATCTCACAGGATTCATAGGTAGGAAAGAGATATTCTGGAATCTCATAATCACGGCTCATATAGGCTTGGAAGGCATGGCCTGCTTCATGGGTAAGCACATCGATATCGCCGGAGGTACCATTAAAGTTGGAAAAGATAAATGGTGCCTTATAATCGTTGATACTTGTACAGTAGCCCCCTGCTGCTTTGCCTGGCTTTGCTACAAGGTCAAGTAGCTCATGTTTTAGCATAAATTGAAAGAACTCATTGGTTTCAGGGGACATCTCTCCATACATCTGAGCGCCATTCTTCACAATCCAGTTGGGGTCACCCTTGGGCGTCGGATTGCCGGTGGCAAAACGGAATGATTCATCATAAAATTTTAGTGGATCGACGCCGATTCGCTTTGCTTGCTGTTCACGAAGGGAGGTGACAAGGGGGACAAGGTATTGGCGAATCTGCTGACGGTAATTCTCCACCATCTCCTTGTCATAGTCGACGCGACTCATGCGGGCATAGCCTAATTCAACAAACGAGGAGAATCCTAGCTTTTTGGCGATTTTGGTACGTAGTTTCACCAACTGATCGTAGATTTCATCCAGCTCAGCGCCATGTTCCTGTAAGAACCCAGCATAGGCTTCATTGGCTTTACGGCGGATCTGTCGCTCAGGGTTTTCCAGGAAAGGACCCAATTGAGCCAAGGTCCGTTCTTCGCCTTGGAAGGGAATCTTTGCAGACGCGATCAATTCTGTATATTGGGAGGTCAGTTTATTCTCCAGCTGTAAGTCTTCGATCACTTCAGGTGAAAAAGTCTTTAATTTTAATTCTGCTAAAGCAAAGAGCTGTTTACCTAGTGCGACCTCAAGCTCCGACCGATAAGGAGACTGAAGGAGGGCTTGGTAATAGTCAGAGATGAAGCTTTCCATTTTTGGCTGGGCATGATTCCAATAATCTCGCTCTTCCTTATAGAATGACTCTCTTGTGTCGATGGTATGGCGAATGTGACAGATACTCATCATCGTCTCTACACGATTACGAATGGTATTGATCTCCTTGATGACAAGCAATTGCTCTTCCACAGATGATGCTTGACGAAGACGCTCTAATTCTTCTTGAAAGTTTTGTGCCACCTCCTCAAACTGGAGGCGCTCATATGTAAACTCCGAAAACTTCATGCTCATCTCTTCCTTTCCATTTATTATCTTTTTCTATTCGGCGAATGCATCGATAATCCTCTAATTAAACGATAATTCTAATATAAATGTCCATGAAGTCAGTTAGAGGTGAAGAAGTGGATCGAATCGCTATTTACCGAAGATGCTTGACATTTCGTACCGAGATGGATTGGCGGAGGCAATTGATGAAGGGGAAAAGCATATTACATTCCAAGGACTGCAAAAAGCCTATTATGTGTTTAACTCGTTCCTTATCTATTCCATAATCGCAGCAGTTTTTTACTCACATTCAACGGGAGATTCGTAGCTATTTTCAATTACGCTCATGTGTGTCATCTTGTTAATTGCCAATCTGTCCTACCTACTTACTGTAAGAAAGTGATAAATCTGTTCTGATTCCGCTCGTCCTTTCTTGTTCCTCTTCACAATAAGGATTATGATAGATGATAAGCTTTGAATGACATATACATGAAGGATGTGAATGGAATGAAGTTTGCCCAGTTTACATATGAACGTCCGCAACTAGCGGAATTGGAGCAACAGTTCAATGCAGCATTTGCCAAGTTTCAGGCTGCCACTACCGCAGAGGAACAATTGGCAGTGACAAAAGCGATTAATCAGATTCGTAATCGAATCGAGACGATGATGAATATCTGCTATATCCGCCATACCGTGAATACAGAGGATCCATTTTACAAAGAGGAACAAGACTATTTCGATGAAGCATTGCCCCATGTGGAGGGCTATGTGAATCAATTTTATCAGTTGATTCTTCAATCTTCTTTTCGCCCGCAGTTGGAGGGAAAGCTCGGTCATCAGCTATTCGCACTGGCAGAATTGAAGCTGAAAACCTTTAAGCCTGAGATCATCGAGGATCTACAGCAGGAGAATAAATTGGTCTCCCAATATGTCCAATTGATCGCCTCCGCGAAGATTCCTTTTGATGGCAAGGAACTGACACTAGCACAAATGGGACCTTATATGGAGAGTCCTAAACGGGATATTCGACGCAGTGCACGGGAAGCCTATGCAAGCTTCTTCAGTGCGCATGGTGAGGAATTTGATGAGATCTATGATAAGATGGTGAAGCTCCGTACCAGCATTGCCAAGAAGCTAGGTTTTCCTTCCTTCGTGGAACTAGGCTATGCCCGCATGAGTCGTGTGGACTATGACAAGGAGATGGTGGAGAATTATCGTCAACAGATTCGTCAGCATCTTGTTCCATTAGCCACTGAGCTCCGGCGTCGCCAAGGAGAACGAATTGGTATGGATAAACTGAAGTTCCACGATGAAACCTTCAGCTTCGCCACCGGCAATCCGACACCCAAGGGTGACCCCGACTGGATCGTGCAGAATGGTGCCCAGATGTATGGTGAGATGTCTGCTGAGACGAAGGAGTTCTTCCAATACATGCAAGAGCATGACCTTCTCGATCTGATCGCGAAGCCTGGGAAAGCAGCTGGTGGATATTGTATCTATATCAATGATTATGAAGCACCCTATATCTTCTCGAACTTTAATGGAACCTCTGGCGATATCGATGTGCTTACCCATGAGGCAGGCCATGCTTTCCAAGCCTATATGAGCCGTGATTATGATGTTCCAGAATATCATTTCCCGACCAATGAGTCAGCGGAGATCCATTCCATGAGTATGGAATTTTTCGCATGGCCATGGATGGAGCTCTTCTTTAAAGAAGATACAGAGAAGTACTACTTCTCCCACTTAACTAGCGCATTGCTCTTCTTACCCTATGGTGTGGCGGTGGATCATTTCCAACATTGGGTCTATGAGCATCCTGAGGCTACACCAGCTGAGCGTCATGAAGCATGGAAGTCCATGGAGCAGATGTACTTACCTCATCGAGATTATGATGGCATTCCTTATTTTGAGAAGGGTGGCTTCTGGCAGCGTCAAGGTCATATCTATGAGGTACCGTTCTACTATATTGACTACACCCTAGCCCAAGTCTGTGCCCTGCAGTTTTGGAATCGTTCCCGTACCGAGCGGGAGGTAGCATGGCAGGATTATGTGGATCTCTGTAAGCAAGGAGGAACCAAACCCTTTCTAGAACTTGTAGAGATCGCAGGACTCCGCTCGCCATTCGCTGATGGTACCGTGGAGCAGACCCTAGAGCCGATCAAGGCTTGGCTTAAGACCATTAATGACCAAGCATTATAAGAGGGAAGCTAAGAAAAAAATAAGCCAAAAAATAGAAAAAAAGAGCGAGGAAGGGGTTATCCCTATCCTCGCTTTTTGTACAGAAAATAAAGATATTAGGGAAAAAAAAGGCGAATGATCTTTAAGAGCACCGCTGTGATCCCTGCTGCCATCAAGGGTCCTACTGGTATACCCCGCAACACGAGAATCCCCACAATGGATCCCAGAACCAAGCCGATCATCAGCTCCGGATCAGCCTTCAATAAGTCTAGTCCAATGCCATTCATATACGAAGCAATGAGTCCACCGAGTAAGGCACAGATGCCAGCGATGGTTGTAAACATCAGGCTCATGTCCTTCAATGCGACCCGTTCATTGGCGAAGGGCACGAGGACCGCCATGGTTAAGAAGAGTAAGCCCATCTCCAATCCCCGTTGCTCCACCGTAGGGAAGTAACGTTCCAGGGAGATGAGCTTTAAGATGAGTAAAATGCTTGCAGCAGTGGAAATAATATGGGAATGCCCGATCAAACCCACGATGATTAAGACGACCAACATCATTTCACCTGTCATCATTATGGCCCCTTTTTAGATCTCTTCTTATGAGACCTACTTCTCTGTTAAAGGTATATGAGACAAGCTATGCAATTATTCGTCCAGATTCGTAGGTTGGAACTAGATCATAGTGGTTTAGCTGAGCACAGAAGGAGATATCCCCTTCATAGCCAAGGCGACATAGACGTTGACCGGTATCAGAACTAAATAGAAGTGCCTCTAAATCGTTGGCATATTGGTGGTAGGTTGCTTCTGCAATCCGAGCCCGTTCACTTAAGTGAATGGTTCCTTCTTGTAGAAGCTGTGTGATGATAGCACCAGCGCCTGCTATATCCTCGATGGCCACTTGATTATTTACACCTGAGCAGAGAAGTGTGGTGGGCTGATTCTGTGTAAGTAGCTTGTAGGCCAAAGCCTTCGCATTGAGGAGGGATCCGATATAGAGGGCATCAGCACGGGCTCCCTTGAGGATCGCTCGCGATCCATTGGTCGTTTTAATCACCATGCGCTGTGGTAGAGCGTTGAGCTGAAGGATCTCTGTAGGCGAATTACTGCAATCAAACTCAGGTATTTTGTATGCGCCATGCTCGCCTACAAACAGTGTATCCTCTCGCGGAATGAGGCGGGCTTTTCCTAATGATTCCACGGAGATAATCTCATAAATTCCTTTGGCTAAGGCGGTAATGATCGTACTGGAGCAGCGGAGGATATCGATAACGACTACATTCCGATGAAGGATATCCTCTTGCAGGAGATCCTCCACCTTAAAAACCACGTCTACTTTCATAGCTCTGTCTCATTCCCCGCCAATAGGGTGAGTAACGTATCGGATCGAAGCCCCCGTCGCAGTGATTCCAACGAGAAGAGATCATGGGGTGCAATATTGCCGAGGTTCACATTGGAACCACCTTGCTCAATCAAGGTGACTTGCTGCTTCTTTTGTGG
Organism: Rubeoparvulum massiliense; assembly: GCF_001049895.1. GTDB lineage: Bacteria > Bacillota > Bacilli > Rubeoparvulales > Rubeoparvulaceae > Rubeoparvulum > Rubeoparvulum massiliense. Next base: position 669,527 of record NZ_CVPE01000006.1, on the reverse strand, counting down.
TGTTTCCCACATGATTTGCTTTTGCTCAGGGAGGGTAAGGATTTCCGTTAATACCATGCGATCTACCTCTCCCTTTTCATCATAGATCCCTACATTTTCTCCAGACTCCCGACCTTCAACGATGACCAAATCAGCTCCATGATCTAAGTCTTCATAGAAGTTCCACTGAAATTGCTGCAGGTCAATGCTGGATCCAGCTGCTTTCTTTCCATGCTCAGTGAAGAGAAAGAAACCATGCTCCTTGGCTAGCTTGATGGCATCATTGCGTTTTTGACGTGGTAGGGAAATGGTGCCATCAGAGATCTCCATGGCTGTAAAGCCCAATTGTCGGAGGGAGTGGAGATAGCCCTTCACCTCGTGATGAGCCACTGCTAACTCGAAAAAGGTGCCGCCTGGTAGTAGATGAACATCAAATGCTCGTGCTAGCTCAAGCTTCTTTTCTAGAATATGAGATGGATAGAGTGCAGAGGTTCCAAATCCCAGCTTGATAAAATCTACATACTCCGCAGCTGTTTCTAGAAAATCTTGAAAAACTTGTAGCCCCATCCCTTTATCGATCACCATGGTATATCCACACTGGCGAGGCTTCTTCGTCCGTTGGATATGGGGCGCTGATGCAAGCTGTTGCCAGAGGTCATGGGTTTGTTTCACTTGGATATTCATTGTTTTCTCCTCTCATTCACGCAGTACTTGACTTTCTTTCAATAGGATATGCGTGGAGAGACAGAGAGTGCCTAACTTTTTTCCTCTAGGGCACGTTTGATTCGGTCAGGCTTGATGAGCCACCATGCTGCTAGTCCGATCACAATGGAGGTTGCGCCGATGGACCAGAAAAGCAATTTTTTGTTATCCATCAAAGCGCTGAAAAAGGGGGGGCCTGCAGCTACAGCAAGAAAACGGACACTGCCATATAGCGAGGTGATGATACCTCGTTCTTCAGAATCTACGGAGGATGTAATGAGCATATTCAGACAGGGCAAGATCAGACCACTTGCCAAACCACCTACGGCAAGAACGGAGATGAACAGCACACGATTGGTTGTAAACGGGAAGAAAATATTGACGCATCCTAAGACCAGTAGACCGATAACGATGAGCCATTTCATTAAGGTAATCTTCTGTTTGATCAGGCGACCTGTTAGATAAGAGGAGGTAACCATGGCTAGTAAGGGAATGGCGAGGATGAGTCCCTTGATAATTCCATCGATCTTATACTTCTTTTCTAGGAGGTCGGACAGATAAAAGAGTACGCCAAATAGGATGAAGAGGGTGATGGCTCCAGCAAGAAATGCTACGATCAGCCACTTCCATTGGTTCTTAAAGATCTCCACAATGGAGCGCCAATACTGACGAAAGGGCGGTGGCTCCTGTTTATTCTCAGGCTCTTTGATGGCCCAAGCAAATAGAATAATAATAAGTACCGTGAGGGCAGGAAAAACAAAGAAGAGACTTAGATATGTGAGGAGGGCAAGTGCTGAACCTAAAATCGGGCTAACGACCTTCCCCATTCCATTAGAGGCTTCGATCAGACCTAACACTTTACTTCGTTCCCTCTTGATGAACATATCGCTAACTAATGCCATGGCAATGGGAGCCGTACCGGCGGCACCAATTCCCTGAATCACTCGCCCTGTCATCACCCAAGGGAAGGCAGAGGAGGCTTTGATCATCAAAGCGATTCCTGCAACCAATCCTCCAGCTCCGTAGAGGATGAGGGAGGGGATAATCACCTTTTTCCTGCCAATTCGATCAGAGAGAATACCAGCAAAAGGGATGACCAAGCCTGCTGGAACTGAGAAGAGTGTAATGATCAAACTGCTCTGTACCTGCGATAAATCCATCACCTTCTTTAAGGTGGGCAGAATGGGAATGAGCATGGAGTTACCCAAGACCATGATAAAAGGGACGCTGGCCAATGCGGTGATCACCCAACCATTGGGTGTACCGCCATTCTGATTATTTTTCTGTTTATTGGATTGATTTTTTTGATTGGACTTTGTTTGCGCTGACATCGATGCACCTCAATTCGTACATTCATGCTCAATATTTACAGTCTTTCTTTTTCCTCATTTCATTATTCTTTCCTGAATGTGTTGGAAGTAGAATTCTTACATTTTGGGTATGTTAAAGAATGTTCAATCAGGAAAGGAGGAATAAGATGCAGCATATTCAGCGACGACTGTCTTATATTCAAGGGGTGATGGATGCCATCCCTGTGGATATGGAAAAGGAAGGACGAATCTTAAATGAGCTACTGCAGCTTTTAGAGCAGATGACGGATCATATTGAAGAGATGGAAGAAAAGCTAGATGCTCTCCATGACTATGTACACACCATGGATGATGACCTCTATGATGTGGAGCAATTTCTCTTTGATGAAGATGAAGATGAGGATACTTTAGACGATCTGGCAGATTTTGATGATGATGCCATTGAATATGAGCTCATTGATGACGACGATGAGGATGGCGACGATGAATATGACGATGATGAAGATGACGACGATGATGCAGATTTTGTCGCCATCACCTGTCCTCACTGTAAAGCTACAGTGATCTTTGATCTAGAAGTTTTAGAGGACGAGGATGATGAGAAATATCATTGTGTTCATTGTGGCAAGGTGGTTTTAACGCGGGTGCATGAAGACGAAGAGACTGAAGTTGAAGAGATTGAAGACTGAGCAGGAATCCTCTCCTGCTCTTTTTTTATTTTAAAACAACTCTTCTTGTTGGACAGGTATATCTCGTCCCATGGTGCATATGATGGTGTTAAGTAAGATGAAATAGGGTGGTTTTATGTTACAGAAAGTGATCGCTGTCTTACCTCCGCATTTGCAGGCCCTGCTTCACCAGCTTCCGACCTCAGTCCTCGATCAACTTGAAGAGATCCGTGTCCGACAGGGACGACCATTAGAACTGATCACTTCTGGTGATTCACATTTTGTCTCGGTAGCAGGCAGTTTCACAGGAAGTGTCGCAGCAGCATATGAGGTGACAGCTGAAGATTGTCAGCTACTTCTGAATATGGTGAGTAATTACTCTCTCTATGCATTGGAAGAGGAGCTACAACGAGGCTATATTACCATCCCGGGTGGTCATCGGGTGGGAATTGTTGGACGGGCTCTTCTAGAGGGAGGGAGACTGAGTAGTATGAAAGAGATCGCCTCATTCAATATCCGTGTTGCCCGTGAACATCAAGGGATCGCTACTTCCATCGTGCCTACTCTCTTCCAAGGGAATCAATTACTCAATACCTTGATCATCAGTCCACCCCAATGTGGAAAAACCACCTTGCTTCGTGATCTTGCACGATGTCTGAGCAGTACGGTATTACCCCCTCGTAAGGTAAGTATTGTGGATGAACGCTCAGAAATTGCTGCAGTAGTGGATGGTATACCACAGCACAATGTAGGCCCGCGAACCGATGTCCTCGATGGTTGTCCGAAGGCGGAGGGGATGATGCTATTGATTCGCTCCATGTCACCTCATGTCATCATTGTAGATGAGATCGGAAGGGCGGAGGATGTGGTAGCACTTGAGGAGGCTCTCCATGCAGGAATTGCCATCATCACCACGGTACACGGGACAGATATTAAGGACCTGACGAAGCGTCCAACCTTTACACGCATTCTGAGTCAACAGATGTTTCAACGCTATATTATTCTCAGTCGGCGGCAGGGAGTGGGAACCATTGAAAAGATTCTGGATGAAGAGTTTATAGAGATAGGATGTAGCAAAAGATGATCATTCAATGGATCGGCGCCCTTTGTGTTTTCTTTAGTGCTACCTTGGTTGGAAAATTAAAAGCGAAAGTTTTCATCCATCGTCATGAGGATCTCCGTTATTTAATCATTGCCTTTACTTGGTTCGAAACCGCGCTCATTGAACGGCGCCTCCCCTTAATCAAGGCATGCTACGAATTAGGTGAACGAGTGAATGAACGCATCGCCAGTCTATTTATTCAGATGGCAAAAGAGCTAGAAGATGGCCATGGCAAGGCGGTAGCTCACTGTTGGAATCAAGCTTTGCAAGCTTCCTCCCCCTCCTGGTATTTTCAGAAGATGGAGCTCTTGGCACTACAGACCTTTGGTGAAACGTTAGGGGGAACCAATCGGCAGGATCAGCAGCTTCAGTTTCAACTCCTACTGGAGCAATTGATGTTGGCAGAAAAAGAGGCATATCTCGATGAGCAACGGTTTGCCAAGATGTATACCCGACTTGGTATGCTCTTGGGCATTTCATTGGTCATCATACTGATGTAGGAAAGGGGAGAGAGATGACATCATGAGTGGGGATGTTGCAATTATCTTTCAAATCGCCGGGATTGGAATCATTATCTCCATTATTCATACGGTCTTGAAACAGGCAGGTAAAGAAGATCTAGCTCATCTCGTAACGCTAGTTGGCTTTGTCTTGGTGCTATTCATGGTGGTTAGCTATGTGAACGAACTTTTTCAAGAGATTAAACGTGTTTTTTTATTCAAATAGGGTGAATGATGAATGGAGATTATCCAAATTATTGGTTTGGGTCTAACGGCCACTCTCCTTGTGATGGTTCTTCAAGAGCATGCACCCATCATTGCATATATTATCGTACTTGTAACAGGGATTTTTATCTTTTTCTACTTACTAGATAAAATCTCATTGGTGATTCAACTTTTAGAGCGGATTGCCATTCAAGCTAACGTAAATCTGATTTTTTTGGAGACCATCCTCAAGATTATTGGAATTGCTTATATTATTGAATTCGCAGCGCAGCTAACGAGAGACGCAGGTCAATCATCCATTGCCAGCAAGATTGAACTGGCAGGAAAGATAACGATCCTGGTTCTCGCCATTCCTATTCTTTCGGTGATTATCGATACCATTCTCCGATTGCTTCCTTAACAAAGAGGGGACGTGGTGATATGGTACCACGTGTACTACTGATCATCCTATTGGTAAGCATGTTGTTCACCTTGTCGGTCGAGGCGACTACGATGACTCCATTCATGGAGCAGCAAGCGAATCAACTGAACCTGGAGCGAGTTGAGGATTATTGGTGGCAGATCATTCGTGATTACGGAGGATATCTCCCAGAACTGCAACAGCGCACCTTGATGGAGCAGATTACAGAATCCACCAATCCCGTCTCCGTTGCCACGATTTTTCAACGAGCCAGTCATTTTTTTCTCCATGAAGTGATTCTCAATATTAAACTGCTGGGAACGATTCTATTGCTCACTGTATTTTCCATGATCCTCCAGACCATGCAGAATGCCTTTGAACAGAATACGGTGAGTAAGGTGGCCTATGCCATTACCTATCTCGTTTTATTTATTCTCGTCATCAATAGTTTTCATGTGGCCATCTCGTATGCACGGGATGCAATTGGTCAAATGTCCCATTTCATGCTTGCGATCATTCCGCTCATTCTCACCATCATGGCTACCACAGGAAGCCTTGCATCAGTAGCACTCTTCCATCCCTTGATCATCTTCATGGTGAATATCAGTAGCAATATTATCAGCAATGTGGTTTTTCCTTTTCTCTTCTTCTCAGCGGTAATTGGAATGGTTAGCTCCATTACGGAACGCTTTCCCTTATCACAATTGGCTGGCTTGCTCCGGAAGGTGAGCTTAGGAATTATGGGGGTCTTACTTACGATCTTTCTAGGGGTCATCTCGGTTCAAGGGGCTACCAGTGCAGTGACCGATGGGATCGCCATTCGTACCGCTAAGTATGTAACCAGTAACTTCGTCCCTGTAGTGGGTAGAATGTTCTCCGATGCTGCAGATACCGTGATGAGTGCTTCGTACTTAATCAAGAATTCAGTGGGCCTAGTAGGTGTGATCGTCGTCGTGATACTCTGTGCTTTCCCCGCCATGAAGATCTTATCCCTTTCACTCATCTATCAGCTTTCTTCAGCATTAATGCAGCCTTTAGGTAAAAATCCAATCATTGATGTGCTTTATCAGATAGGTAGAAATATGATGTTTGTTTTCGCGGCACTGGCTACCATTGGCTTGCTCTTTTTCTTAACCATCACCATGATCATCAGTGCCGGCAATATCTCCCTGATGGTCCGTTAGGTGGTGTGTTAGATGCAATACCTTGCTAGTTGGATAGAACAATTAATTCTACTTGTACTCTTTGCCACATTCGTGGATCTCCTTCTTCCTACCACAGGCTTACAACGTTATGTTCGCTTCATCCTTGCCTTAATCATTCTTGTAACCATGCTTTCTCCCATCTTAGGTCTTCTTTCCAATGAGTTTTCCCTTCAGTCCATCACCGAAAAACTAATCATGCTACCTTTACAGCAAAATAATCAAAGTATGAAAGAGTTAGAGCAGGCTCAGCAACGTCTAGTCAATATACAAGAGGATTTAATCCATCAGGAATTTCTCCTAAGAGTGCAGGAAAATGTGCGTCAACAGGTGGAGCTTCAATTTCCAGTCTCTGTTGCTAGTATTCAGGTGCATTGGCGTAAGACAGAAGGGGATAGTCTTGTCATCACAGGCATGAATGTCCGAGTTGCAGAAGGGAACGCAGTAAGGAGCGAACGGGGCAAAGCAGGAACAGCAAGTAGTCAGGCAGATCAGACCGTTCATGTCGTTCAAGCTGTCAATGTGGATCCAGTACAGATTAAGCCAATATCTGTAAGTGATGAGCAGACTTCCAATGAAAGCTCAGGGCAAAAGCTTTCGCCAGATGTTGTAAATATCAATACCATCTCCCAGTTTCTTAGCCAGCAATGGGGCCTTGCTCAGGAGACGATTCAGATTGATTGGATCAAATAAGGAGGGATGAGGATGGGGTCATGGTTTCAGAATTTATGGGAGCTGTTGGTTCGCTTATGGTCCAATGACCAAACCGGTGCAAAATTGACCTCACTTCAGAAGCTGCTGGTATTAGGCCTACTAGGCGTATTACTCATCTGGTTAGGGTCATCATTTCAGGTGGAAAAGCAAGAGAAACCACTGGAAGAGCAGCTTGTGTACCAACCAGAGGGTTTAGAGGCTTTCTCTCAACGTAAGGAGAGTACCAACCCCATCCGACAATACGAAGAGATGTATGAGGTACAGCTGCGTGAGATCCTTGAACAAATTGCTGGGGTAGAGGATGTATCAGTGATGGTTAATTTGGAATCCAGTGAAGAAATTATCATTCAGCAGAATATTCGGACTACCAATCAGAATACACATGAAAAAGACAGCCAGCAGGGGACAAGAGTGGTGATAGATTCCTCAAGTGATACGCAGGCCGTCATTATACAACAAGAGGATCAGCAACAGCCTGTGATCATAAAAACCATAAAGCCGAAAGTAAGGGGGGTATTGGTGGTAGCCAAGGGTGTAGAGCATGCGAAGGTACAGCGTTGGATCATGGAATCGGTTCAAAAGGTCTTAGATGTACCACTGCATAAAATTTCAGTGGTACCCAAAAAATAATGAGGAGGTCCAATGATGAATCGGATAAAACGAGATAGAAGTCCTCGAGGTAGGAATGTAAATTTGAATATGAAGAAACAGACTGTTTTCTTGTTCACCATGCTAGCTTTAATGGTGGTGTTATCTGCTTATTATATGCTGACGGATGATACACTGCCTACAAGCAGCGACGGGAACCTCGATGAAATCGCTGGTACAGTCAATACAAATGGTGATGATATTAATACAGCCTTAACCAATGTGAGTAATAATGATTACTTCGATGCACTCGCCCTTGAAAAATCGATAAAAAATGCTGAAAAGCTCGCTTATTACGTGGATATCATCGCAGCTGATTCTGATGCAGAAACTGTAGCTGAAGCGAAGAAAAAGATGGATGAGATCATGAGTATGGAAGAGAACCAGTTGGTGCTAGAGGAGATTATTAAATCGCAGGGCTATGGAGAAGTGGTTGTTATGACGCAGGATAATAAAGTGCATGTGGTGGTTCAAAGTGAGAAAGACCTGGAATTGATGCAAGCGGATCAAATTATCGGCGTTGTTGCGAAGCACTTCAATATCTCAGGCAATGAAATCGTAGTCTATACCCATCCGTAGAATTAAAAAAAACGTTGTTTCGGTAATTATCTCTATGCTATCCTGTTCACTAGAACAGGATTTTTCTTATCGTTATATAGCAAAAACTGTTGTTGTGTTATAATACACCTATATAGTCATAAGTAAGTCAAATAGGTGCAAACTGGATGAAAAAGGAGTGGATCTAATTGTTGCGATTTCATGAGATTCGTGAACTGATTCGGATTTTTGATCGTTCATCCTTAACTGAGTTAGAACTTAAGCATGATGGTTTTGAAATTGAATTAAAGAAGGAGTCATCTGTTGCAAATGCAGAGGAACTTACACAGAATTCACAACTAGAGCGAAGCTTCAGCGAAGAACAGGCGGAGTCTCCTTCCAATCCTGTTGTGGTACAGCCAGTAGAAGAATTACAAGCAGCCCAACCACAAGTAGCTGCTCCAACTGTTCCACAGGAGAATCTTCACGCCATCGTATCACCGATGGTAGGGACTTTCTATGCAGCACCATCGCCAGATGCTTCACCCTATGTACAGATCGGTTCTAAGGTCAATCCTGAAAGCGTTGTCTGTATAGTAGAAGCCATGAAGCTCTTCAATGAGATTGAGGCTGAAGTGAGTGGTGAGATTGTCCAAATCCTTGTTGAGAATGGGCAGCTTGTGGAGTATGGTCAACCCCTCTTTATGGTCCAAACTAAATAGGGAGGGAGATAAAAAATGAAAAAAGTCTTAATTGCCAATCGCGGTGAAATCGCTGTTCGAATCATCCGTGCTTGTCGTGAACTGGGGATCAAAACGGTGGCTGTTTTTTCAGAGGCAGATCGCGATGCCCTGCATGTGCGTCTTGCTGATGAAGCCTATTGCATTGGACCTGCCCCTTCCATGGATAGCTATTTGAATAAAACCAACTTAATTACTGTTGCCAAGTATACAGAGTCTGATGGAATTCATCCGGGCTATGGTTTTCTCGCGGAGAATGCTGATTTTGCAGCGCTTTGTGGCGAGTGCAATCTCACCTTTATCGGTCCATCCCCTGAAGCAATTCAACGGATGGGAGACAAGGCGTCTGCCAAGGCTACGATGAAAGAAGCAGGAGTTCCCATTGTCCCAGGATCTGAAGGGATTATTCAAGATGTTGAAGAGGCGAAGGAAGTAGCCAATACCATCGGATATCCTGTTATTATTAAGGCTACAGCAGGTGGTGGCGGGAAAGGGATTCGCGTTGCTCGTGATGAGCAGTCCCTCATTAAGGGAATTGCAGATACGCAGCGGGAAGCTCAAGCAGCTTTCGGCAACCCTGGCGTCTACTTGGAAAAATATATCGAGCATTTCCGCCATGTAGAGATTCAGGTGATGGCTGATCACCATGGTAACGTGGTACACTTAGGCGAACGCGACTGCTCCATCCAACGTCGTCTACAAAAGTTGATTGAGGAAGCGCCCTCACCAGCAATCACAGAAGAGATACGGGCGGCTATGGGAGCTGCAGCTGTAGCTGCGGCCCATGCTGTGAAGTATGAAGGAGCAGGAACCATCGAGTTTATTTTCGATGTAGAGACACAGCAATTCTATTTTATGGAGATGAATACACGGATTCAGGTGGAGCATCCTGTTACTGAATGGGTGACTGGATTTGATTTGGTGAAGGAGCAGCTCCGTGTGGCAATGGGAGAAGCTCTATCCTTCACTCAGGAGGATGTTCAATTGAATGGTTGTGCCATTGAGTGCCGTATCAATGCGGAAAATCCGGAAAAGAACTTTCTTCCTTCCCCAGGGAGGATCGAAGCGTATCTTCCACCAGGTGGTAATGGGGTACGGGTGGATAGTGCTTGTTATCCTGGCTATCTGATTCCTCCTTACTATGATTCCATGGTGGCCAAGTTAATCGTCTGGGGTCATGACCGGAATGAAGCGATCGAAAGAATGAAGCGAGCACTGCAAGAGTTTGTCATTGAAGGGGTTCATACCACCATTCCCTTTCATCTTGAGGTGATGAATCACCCTGTATTTGTCCATGGCGAATTTACAACAAAATTCCTTGAGGAGAATTTTTAAGCCAGTGTTTCATTGTCATTCTTGGAGTGATTGGGTATAATTTACATGATAACTCCTGCCCGGAGGTGAACAGGATGGAAACAGAATTGCCTGCTAATTTTACTACAAGTCAGATCGGTACCATCTCCATTTCAACGGAGGTGTTTGAGTTAATCGCTCGCCTCGTTGCCGAAGAAGTCCCAGGTATTGTCCAAATGAGCAGCGGGTTTATGGGGGAGCTTGCTGAACGTTTTGGTCGGAAAGGACGCGGTGTGAGAGTAGAGGTAGAGAATAACCAGGTTTCTGTTGAAATCTCCGTTGTAGTACAGTATGGATTTGCGATCCCTGTGGTAGCCCGAGATCTTCAACTTCGTGTTCGCCAGGCCATCGTAAGTATGACAGGTATGGATGTCCAAAAGGTGGATGTCTATGTTGATGGCATTGATGTGAAGGATGAGCTCCAACCACAGAAGCAGCCTGCTGGGATACGGGTGAAATAATGGGGTCCCCCACTGCAGGTGGGGGATTTTCTCCATGGTCGGGGCAAGATGAGGAGGAATGGTAATGAAAATTGGCATGAAGCTCTTGTTATTCCTATATTCTCTAGCAATCGGGATTATCTCGTTAATCGCATTCGCTGTTGGAACAAAATTAGTTGGTGAAGTAGCTGTGATGGACTGGATGGAGACTTTCTATGCTTCCAACCAAGTTTCAATCATCGTAAGTATTGTGACACTGCTTGTGGCTGTACTCAGTTTTATTATTTTACTCTCTCTATTCTCCCGTTCTGAACCCACTGTAAACAGTGTTAGTAAGAAAACCGATCTAGGTCAGGTGATGATCTCCCTTGAGACATTACAAGGAATTACCTTGAAAGCGGCACGTCGGATTAAGGGAATTGAACAGGTGGAATCCAAAATCCGTCCTAGTGAAGCAGGGATTGAAGTACTGCTTCGTTGTACTGTAGATGGGGACACGCCCATTGAGCCCATGACCAATCAAGTACAAGATGCGGTAAAGCAGCAGGTTGAAGCAATTGCAGGAATCCAAGTTACCAATGTCTCGGTGGCAATTGCAGCGCTACAAAAGCAGACAGAAAAAACGATCCGAGTAGAATAAGGTGATGAATGTGAATCGAATGGATGAATGGCTAACAAGGATGGCGCCTTATCGTGGTAGGATTGCTGGGACGTTATTTGGGCTCCTTTTTGGCATTGTTTTTTTAATCGTTGGATTCTGGCGCACGCTTTTCTTTATCTTTCTTGTTCTGATGGGCTACTATTTCGGGCATAAGATCGATAAACGGGAGGATCTTGTATCCATTGTGTTTCGAATCCTTCCAGATAAATTTTTTAAACAAAAACCACCTTTTTAAACGGTGGTTTTTTTGACGTAATGATTGCAAGAGAACGCGTGAACGGGTAGACTATTAAGTGATTTTGGTCGATGCAGAGAGCTGAGAGCATCTGTAAGAAAGGAAGAAGAACATGACGCGACATGAAGCTCGAATCAAGGTAATACAAGCCCTATACCAGATGGACTTAACAGAGATATCGAAAGAAGAAGCATATCAGAATGTCTGCGAAGAAGAGAATGAGCCTTTTGTGCAGCAACTTTTATATGGCATTGTGGAAGTGCAAGAGGAGATTGATCAATTGATTCAACCCAATTTAACAGGATGGAGTCTTCCTCGTTTGGCTATTCTCGATCGGGCCATTCTCCGATTGGCAGTATATGAGATGGGTTGGCTGGAAGAGATTCCTTCTCGTGTAAGCATGGATGAAGCCATTGAACTGGCAAAGGACTATGGAACAGACGAATCGCCAAAGTTTATTAATGGCGTGCTCAATGCTGTACTCCGCTCCTTATCTACTTCAGGTCAACAAGAGAGCTAAGCTGTGAAAATGATGGAATACATATTGGGCGTAGATACCAGTAATTATCGTACTTCCTTATGTGTGATTAACACGGAAGGACAAATCGTTGCCGAGGAGCGTCCGCTTCTTGAAGTGAAGCGGGGGGAGCGTGGTTTGCAGCAATCAACTGCTCTATTTCAGCATGTACAGCGCTTACCACAATTAATGGAGTCCATTCATCGCCAGCAGCCTGGTCTGAAAGTAGGATTGCAAGCCATTGCGGTGAGTACACGACCACGTAATCAAGCAGGCTCTTATATGCCAGTCTTTCGAGCAGGGGAGCTGGTTGCCCGCTCACTTAGTACGGTACTAGAGCTCCCTCTCTATGAGACTAGCCATCAGGAAGGGCATCTGGCAGCAGGTGAACATACTGCAGATCGCCCCTTAACCCAAGAGCGTTGGTTAGCGATCCATCTCTCGGGGGGTACCAGTGAACTTCTAATGGTGGAACGAACAAAGAATGGTTATGAGGTGCAATGTTTAGGAGGAACCACGGACCTTCACGCAGGACAGCTGGTCGATCGGATCGGTGTCCGCTTAGGCCTGCCTTTTCCAGCAGGTCCAGAACTGGAAAGGTTGGCACAGCAGGGAGGGGTAACCACCTTATCTGTTCCCTCCTCTGTCAAAGAGAATCAATTTAGCTTTTCTGGAGCAGAAACAGCGCTCTTTCGGGCCATTGACCGTGGAGAAGCGCCAACGGCAGTTGCCCGCGCTACCGAACAGGTGATTGCCAATACCTTAGAAAAAGTGCTACGAAAGGCCATGGAACAGTTTAGTGTAAAAGAGGTCCTGATTGTAGGGGGAGTAGCAGCCAATGCTTACTTACGGCAACGGCTACGTTATCGCCTTGAGCATCCTGCAGTAGGCGGACGTCTTGCTTTCGCTGATCCCTGCTATTCCGGTGATAATGCCTTCGGGGTAGCCACTATTGGTCTACACTCTTGGCAATCCGAACAATAAATTAATCTTTCTTTTTTCCATTCGGGTTTACATCGATTACCAAACTCGTTAGACTAGTACTATCAGGATTTTCAAACGAATGAACTAACAATCCATCAAAGTAGGAGATGAACTTCATGGTAGCGACATTAATTGACGGGAAGGCAATCGCCAAAGCAACTCGAGGACGGATTAAAGAGGAAGTCACGCAGATGAAGGCAGCGGGGATCACCCCTGGATTAGCCGTAATTCTGGTTGGGGAAAACCCTGCATCCATTACCTATGTTCGTTCGAAGGAACGAGCATGCGAACAGGCGGGGATCTATTCTCGTGTGATTCGTCATCCTGCAACCATCACGGAAGCGGAATTATTACAAGAGATCCAACAGCTAAATGAGGACCCATCTATTCACGGGATTCTTGTACAATTACCACTGCCTCCCCATATCTCAGAGGATCTAGTGATTGAAGCGATTCGTGTTGAAAAAGATGTAGATGGATTTCATCCCATCAACACAGGGAACCTCGTGGTAGGTAAGCCAGGTTTTGTCCCCTGTACACCTGCAGGTATCATGGTGATGTTAGAGGAGATGAAAATACCCATCGCTGGTAAGCACGCGGTGATCGTAGGCCGTAGCAATATCGTTGGAAAACCGATGGCCAGTCTCCTCCTTAATCAAAATGCAACAGTAACCATCTGCCATTCAAAAACCGTGGAACTCGGAGAGATCACACGTCAAGCTGATATTCTTGTTGCAGCAGTAGGGAAACCCAACTTCATCAGTAAAGCAGAGGTCAAACCTGGTGCTGTCGTCATCGATGTGGGTATCAATCGCTTGCCCGAAGGCTTAGTAGGTGATGTAAACTTTGAAGAGGTAAAGGAAGTGGCTTCCTATATTACCCCTGTACCTGGTGGTGTAGGACCGATGACCATCACCATGCTGTTAGAAAACACCATTCAAGCATGTAAGCAATTGCAAGGATAAGCTCTGTGTAAATTATTGGTTGAGATCGGTTGAATGGAAGGCGGTGACAAAAGTGCAACAAACAACGCCCAATCCCTATACTATTTCCATGGTGACACAATATTTGAAGCAGCTCATGGATGAAGATCCAATTCTGCAAGACTGTTGGATCCGCGGAGAGATTTCTAATTTTAAGCACCATAGTAGTGGACACATGTATCTCACCTTGAAGGATGAGAAGAGCCGTTTAAAGGCTGTGATGTTTGCCGGTTATAATCGTTTTATGCGCTTCAAACCGAAGGATGGAGATCATGTGCTAGTGCGTGGCAATATCTCCGTCTATGATCGCGATGGGCAATATCAGTTATATATTAAGGAGATGCAATTGGACGGGGTAGGTAATCTTTTTCAAGCCTTCGAGCAATTGAAGCTAAAGTTGGCGGGGGAGGGATTATTTGCCCAGGAAAGAAAGCGTGATCTTCCAAGCTATCCGCAGGTTGTAGGTGTGCTCACCTCGCCTACAGGTGCAGCAGTCCGAGATATTATCAGTACAATTCAACGCCGTTATCCACCTGCTAGGCTCATCCTATATCCTGTGCAGGTTCAGGGTGAAGAGGCTGCAGCTTCCATCGTTGCAGCCCTCCAAAGAGCGAACCAGTTCCCATTAGCAGATGTATTGATCGTCGGTCGAGGTGGAGGCTCGATTGAGGAACTATGGGCCTTCAATGAGGAACCGGTAGCCCGAGCAATTGCTGCTTCCCAGCTTCCTGTTATCTCTGCTGTCGGACATGAAACGGATTTTACCATCGCAGATTTTGTGGCAGATGTTCGTGCAGCCACACCGACGGCCGCTGCAGAATTGGCAGTACCTGACTGGACGCAGCTTCAGCAGCGGATTCAGGTGAACCATCAGCGGATCCTCTTTCAGATGGGAGAACGGCTGAAGCGCTCTGCTCTTCGATTGGATCACCTGATGAATCGTTATGCCTTCCGTTACCCGCGCCGCCAATTGGAGCTAGCACAGCAGCATCTGGACCAATTGGTAGATCGGATGGCACCTGCCATTAAAAATTTGCAGAAGGATGGAGCCAACCAGCTCCGTCAGCGCGAGCATCAATTGCTCCGCTTCCATCCAGCCCAACGAATTGAGCGCTTCAAGGAACGGCAACAAAACCAAGAAAAGTGGTTACTCAAAACCATGGGTCAACAGCTGCAACAAACACAACAAGGCTTAAGCCAAATGCTCAAGCAATTGGATGCCATGAGTCCACTCAAGGTAATGATGCGGGGATATGGTGTGATTTATGATGAGAAGCAGGAGCAGGTGCTTACCAGCGTTCGACAAGTAACCCCTACAGATCACCTCAATATTCGTATGCAGGATGGTTGGATTGCCTGTCAGATTGAGGATATTAAGGAGGAGTAATCATAGTGAAAAAGGTGAATGAATCAGAAGAGATGAGCTTTGAAGAAGCCATGGCTCAACTAGAGGAGATCGTTCAACAGCTGGAAGCTGGTGAAGTTCCCCTTGAAGAGTCAATTCAGCTCTTTCAGCGAGGGATGGAGCTTTCAAAATATTGTCAAGGCAAATTACAGCATGTAGAAAAACAGATCGACCTACTTATGGAAGAGAATGGTCAAGTGACTGCAAAACCATTTACATTGCAGGAGGAATAGGTGTGAACGCACATCAGTTTCAAGCTTATTTAAAAGAGAAGAAGCTACTTGTTGAAGAGCATATGCAGATCTTGATGAATCAAATGGAAATTCCACCCTCCTCTCTTCGCTCAGCCATGGAGTACTCCCTTTTTGCTGGGGGTAAGCGGATTCGTCCCATCCTTTTGCTCGCCACCGTTGAGGACACTGGGATGGAAATAGCAGGTGCCCTGGATGCAGCGTGCGCCTTAGAATTCTTACATACATACTCCTTGATTCATGATGATCTTCCCGCTATGGACGACGATGAGTACCGACGTGGTAAACTGACCAATCATATGGTATTTGGTGAGGCGTTAGCCATTTTGGCAGGGGATGCCTTATTAACAGAAGCATTTGGGATCACGGCAAAAGCAGATTTAACACCAGAAACAAAGGTAGCTCTCTTAGCAGAGCTGGCCATTCGCTCTGGTTCCCGTGGCATGGTGGCTGGTCAGGTTCTTGATCTGGAAGCAGAGGAACACTCCATCTCATTAGAGGAATTAGAATTGGTGCATCGTCATAAAACAGGAGATCTGATCACTTTCGCAGTCTGGTCAGGGGCAGTGATTGCTGGGTCAAATAAAGAGGAGCTTCTTCATTATACCCAATATGCTGAATCCCTTGGCTTGGCCTTCCAAATTCAAGATGACATTCTAGATGTGATTGGCGATGAAGCCAAATTAGGGAAGAAAACGGGTGGAGATGAAAAATTGCAAAAATCTACCTATGTGAGTCTGCTTGGGCTTAATGGTGCACATCAAAAATTGCACGAGACCTTAGAACAAGCACGTTATGCCCTGCGTCAGCTAGGAAAAGAGGATGGACTACTCTGGCAGTTTATCGACTATATGGAAAAGCGGGATTCATGAACAATTTGATATTTGCATATAAATATGATATATTACTCCTAGCTACATTAGGGTGTAGCAGTATTCTAGTCAATCGGCCTACCCTGAAGGCGGGGCTAAAAATCCGCTAAAGGGCACATCGATGAAGTTTCTGGTGTTGGCTTTCGACGCCCAGTCGGGGGCTTATGCTGGAAGTTAAGGATTTGGGGCGATCCACAAAGGCATGTGGGCGTTGACCCCATTTCCGCGGAGGCCCAAGTGCGTGGCAGCACGTCATCGAACGTATTGTTATGGCTTGGGGTATGAACCTGCATGCGACCTATAATGGGATTGTGTGTAGCGTAGCCTGCCTTGCGTGGGGAAGAGGGGATTATAGGGTTCAGATATTGGTTTTTTGGCCAGAAATCAGTATTCGGTGCTATATGAAATCTTTCTTGCAAAAGAGGCTAGGGGATAGGCGCTGATTGTTGAGGAAATCTCCTAGACTGCTCTTCTCGAGACCTTATGGGGATTAGAGTGTGGACTAAGTGGTAATCCAGTCTAATGTATGGTGACGACATTAAGGCAGGTTTAAATGGAAACGGCCTGAATGGCAACGTTCAGGTACTTGCTTGGGAAAACCTACTGGACCTCAAGCCACAATGTTTACTCATAAGGTTAGCACCCTAATGGTCATAAAGAGTCGCTCGTTATGAGCGACTTTTTATTTGGCTTACTTGAGTGGTAACTGTCCTTGATCTATATTACAATAAACTATACATATATCCTATTAATCGCTTTTCGTGTCTTAATATCCAGAAAGTGAGGGGTCACGTTGTATCTGGAACGTATTCATACACCCGATGATGTGAAAAAACTAAATGTGGACGAGTTGAAAGTACTCGCTCATGAGATTAGGGACTTTCTAATCGTTAAGCTATCGAAGACAGGAGGACACCTTGCACCTAATTTGGGCGTGGTTGAACTTACTCTCGCCATGCATTATGTTTTTCAAAGCCCGAAGGATAAACTGATTTGGGATGTGGGACATCAATCCTACGTACATAAAATCTTAACTGGTCGGCAGGATCAATTTGATACCTTACGGCAGTTCCACGGGTTAAGTGGATTCCCAAAGCGACGTGAGAGCATCCATGACGTCTGGGAAGCAGGCCACAGCAGCACCTCACTTTCGGCAGCAATGGGTATGGCCATTGCCCGTGACTGTAAAGGGGAGAAGTATCATATTGTCCCTGTGATTGGTGATGGTGCAATGACTGGTGGGATGGCTTTTGAGGCTCTCAACCATATCGGTCATGATAAGAAGAATATGATTGTGATCCTTAATGATAATGAAATGTCCATTGCGCCTAATGTTGGGGCTCTTCATCAGTATCTCAACAAACTTCGAACTGGAAAGCCGTATAATAAGGTTAAAAAAGAGGTAATCAACCTTATCGGCAATAT
Organism: Rubeoparvulum massiliense; assembly: GCF_001049895.1. Lineage (GTDB taxonomy): Bacteria > Bacillota > Bacilli > Rubeoparvulales > Rubeoparvulaceae > Rubeoparvulum > Rubeoparvulum massiliense. The sequence goes on along the minus strand of NZ_CVPE01000006.1, from coordinate 651,674 downwards.
TCCTGCTATTGGTGATTCCATCTACAATACGCTAGATAAATTAAAGGATAGCTTAAAGTATCTCGTTGTTGATGGGGTGCTCTTTGAAGAATTGGGCTATACCTATCTAGGGCCCATTGATGGACACAGTCTTGAAGACCTCATCGATACATTGGAGCATGCGAAAGAGATCGAAGGACCAACACTCATCCATGTGATCACTAAGAAGGGGAAAGGCTATAAGCCTGCTGAGGATGATGCCTATACTTTCCATGGCAGTGGTCCTTATAAAATCGAATCAGGCGAAATCATCAAAAAAGAAGGTCCGCCTAGTTATTCCAAGGTGTTTGGTGATACTCTGATGCAATTGGCGAAACATGATAATCGGATCATTGCCATTACACCAGCGATGACTGATGGTTCAGGATTGAAGGGCTTTGCTGCTAAGTATCCTGATCGCTTCTTCGATGTGGGGATTGCTGAGCAGCATGCAGTGACCATGGCTGGGGGCATCGCAACACAGGGATTAAAGCCTGTCTGTGCCATCTACTCAACCTTTTTACAGCGGGCCTATGATCAGGTGATCCATGACATTACTCGCCAGAATCTTAATGTGGTCTTCGCCATTGATCGTGCTGGACTTGTTGGTGCTGACGGAGAGACCCATCATGGTGTGTTTGATATTGCTTTCCTACGGATCCTCCCCAATCTTGTGGTGATGATGCCAAAGGATGAGAATGAACTACGTAATATGCTATATACAGCGATCCAATACAATGATGGACCCATCGCTGTCCGCTATCCACGTGGTGGTGGTCGAGGGGTTCCTTATGATCATGAATTTAAGCAGATTCCTATCGGCACCTTCGAGGTGTTACGTGCTGGTCATGATCTAGCCATCCTAACCATGGGCAATATGCTCCCTCTCGCCGAACAGGCAGCGGATCGTCTCGCGGAACAAGGGATCTCCGCACGGATTATCAATGCGCGGTTTATCAAACCATTAGACGAAGCCATGCTCATGCAACTAGCTGATGAGCAGCTTCCCATTATCACCGTGGAGGAAGGTGTTCTCGCCGGTGGATTTGGAAGTGCGGTTCGCGAGTTTTATAGTGAACATCATCGTTGTATGGAGATTGAAACCTTTGGGATCCCGGATCAATTTATTGAACATGGTAGTGTGGAGCTATTACGGGAAGAGATTGGTCTTACACCGGAAAAAATTGTGGAAGCAGCCACTCAGCTTACTTCAAGAAAGAGGATGCAGCAGTAATGGCGATGAAGGAACGTCTAGATGTTCTATTGGTACAGCAAGGCCATTTTGATAGTCGAGAAACGGCAAAGAAAGCGATTATGGCTGGTTTAGTCTTTGTGGCTGGCGAGCGCGTGGATAAGGCTGGCACGAAAGTATTAATCGATGCGGGGATCGAGGTGAAGGGTAAGCCTCATCCCTATGTAGGGCGCGGTGGATTAAAGCTGGAACGGGCAATCCAGGAGTTTGCACTGGATCTAACGAACCAAGTGATGCTGGATATCGGAGCCTCTACAGGCGGTTTTACCGATTGTGCCCTGCAAAATGGAGCAGCCTATGTCTATGCTATTGATGTTGGCTATAATCAGTTAAGCTGGAAGCTACGTCAAGATCCCCGTGTTAATGTAATGGAGCGAACCAATTTCCGTTATTTAACACAGGAAGAGCTTGTGGGACCAACTCCAACCTTTGCGAGCATTGATGTCTCCTTTATCTCCTTGAATAAAATCTTACCAGCACTCTATCCCCTACTATCGGTGGGAGCGAGGGTGGTGGCGTTGGTGAAGCCACAATTCGAAGCAGGGAAAGAACAGGTGGGAAACAAAGGGATAGTCCGTGATGCCAGTATTCATCAAGAGGTCTTAGAGCATGTGATTCAAATGGCATTACAGGAGAGTTTTTCACCATTGGAGCTCACCTATTCGCCGATTACAGGAGGCGATGGGAATATTGAGTTTCTCCTCCTGTTAGAAAAGGCGGAAAAGGAGCAAGGTACTAATCTTCTACAGCCTACACGTATTCAGCAGGAGGTCATGGAAGCTCATCAAGAATTGAGCTAATTGAAAAAGGAAACGTCATGTGCTGAGTCGAATATAATCCCCTGAGGTGATGTGATGTTACCTGCAGGGGATTTTTATATTTTTATTGTGCTCCTCCTACTGGGAGGAGGTTGGCTGTTATGGTGGTTTCTACGTAAGGTAGTTCAATTTGGGTGGAGGCTACCTTCTCATCCCTCGATTCAACATCAAGATCAATTAACACGTCCCCTCGCCCAGATCTTACAGCAGCATGGTTATGAGCCACTCTCAGGACGGGAGCAGGTGCCCATCACCATTGAACTCAATGATGGTCGACAGTTTACAACACGCTTGACCATCGATGGATGGGCGGAAAAAGCGGGCGAACTCTATGTGATTAAACAACGTCGTGCCAGATCTCGCGTCTCATTTACAGCAACATCCTTGCGAGATCATTTATTGATCTATAGTTTACTTTATCGTTGTAATGGTATTCTATATATAGATCTAGATCACCAAATCATACATGAAATTCATTTTGCTTATCCATCGCTACGAAAACATTGGCGTTTCGCATCTTTGGGAATACCTTTTCTTTTGGGTATGAGCTTGATGTATTTCTTGATAAAATAAGGATATGAAACTAAAGGATGTGAGTGTAATGAGTAGTAAGGGACAACGTCACATTAAAATACGTGAGATTATCACAACGTATGAAGTGGAGACACAGGAAGCATTAGTGGAGTATCTTCGCAAGGCCGGATTTAACGTGACACAGGCCACGATTTCGCGAGATATTAAAGAGCTACGCTTAGTCAAGGTTCCAACCATGGATGGACGATATAAGTATTCACTACCAGCAGATCGGCGCTTTAATCCACTGGAGAAATTGCGTAATGTCATGTTAGACAGCTTTATCAGCATTGATGCTGTAGATAACCTAATCGTTATGAAGACCATGCCAGGGAATGCCAATGCCTATGGTGTTCTAATTGATCAATTAGATTGGAAGGAAATCGTAGGAACGATCTGTGGTGATGATAATATCTTGATTATCTGCCGTGATCGGGAAGGGGCAGCCGCTCTATACGATCGCTTCCTTGAAATGCTTTAGAGCCTGTGTGGAGAAGTGAGGGATCAGGATGCTAATGGAGCTGGGAATCAAAAATTTCGCACTGATCAAGGAAGTACGTTTACAATTTGAAGAGGGTTTAACTATTCTTACTGGTGAAACCGGAGCAGGGAAATCTATGCTGATGGATGCACTTTCTTTACTATGCGGAGGAAGAGGGAGCATTGATTATGTGCGCTATGAAGCGAAGAAGGCAGAGATTGAAGGCCTCTTCCATCTCTCTCCAAGTCATGCAGCCTGGAGAATTCTCGAGCAGTTTGGCATTGAACAGGGAGGAGAGGAGACATTACTCCTCTATCGTGCGATCACGCAGCAAGGGAAAAGCATCTGCCGGATCAATGGTCAACTGGTTACATTGGCAATTTTGCGGGAGATTGGTGAGAAGGTGGTGGCCATTCATACCCAACATGAGCAACAATCTCTCCTGCAGGTGGAGCGGCATATCGAATGGCTAGATGCCTATGGTGAAGAAGAATTAGCCGAAACAAAGCAAGAATATACTCGTTTATATGATGAATATGTCAACCTCAAGCGGGAGTGGAAGCGACTGCAACAGGATGAGCAGGAACTGATTCAACGGATCGATCTTTATCGCTACCAGCTTCAGGAGATCCAAGGGGCGCAGCTTGAACCTGATGAAGATGTAAAGATTGAGGATGAATTTCAGCGGCTATCCCACGGTGAACAGATCCATCACCATGTGCAGCAGGCCTATCAAGCATTGCGTACAGAGAATCGTGGGATGGATTGGGTTGCTCATGCCATGAGCCAATTAGAGGAGATTCTTCCCTTTGAGCCATCCCTTCAAGAAACCTTTAAGTTGATGGAATCTGCTTACTATCAAGTGGAGGAAGTGACCTTTGCCCTCCGTGATTACCTTGATGGCTTTGATTTTGATAAAGAACGTCTATTCGAAGTGTCACAGCGCCGCGATCTCATTCGTATGCTGCAGCGGAAGTACGGCGATTCAGTCAATGAAATTTTGGAATACGGTGCTAAGATTGAAGAAGATCTAGAGCAAATGGAACACCGTGATGAACGCTTGCAAGCATTGGAGCGAACCATCCTGCAGAAGGAGAAGGATCTAGTCTTATTGGCACAGGATTTATCAGAAATCCGCCATCAGGTTGGCGTTCGATTGGCCAATGCCATTGAACAGGAGCTTACTGATCTGAAGATGGAACGGACCATCTTTCAAGTGGCTTTTACCACCCAAGCCGATCCGAATGGGATTTATATCAATGGGGAGACCATTGCGTGTACACGCCAAGGCATGGATAAGGTGGAGTTCCTATTTTCCCCTAATCCAGGAGAACCCTGTCGTTCCTTAGTGCGGATTGCTTCTGGTGGTGAGCTATCCCGTATCCTACTCGCTATGAAAGCCATCCTAGCCCGTCTCGATGATGTAGAGACCTTAGTTTTTGATGAAGTGGATACAGGCGTTAGTGGTGATGTGGCTCAGAAAATTGGTGAGAAGCTATACCGTATTAGTCAGGGGAAGCAAGTTCTCTCTATCACGCATCTTCCTCAGGTAGCAGCCATGGCCGATCATCATCTCTTTATTACCAAGAATCAATCTGCCAATGAGACGGTTACGAAGGTGAATGTTCTGCCAGATGATGAGCGGACTTATGCCCTTGCTCAGCTGTTGAGCGGTGTACAGCAAACAGCAGTCACCCTCGAGCACGCTAATCAAATGCTGGATCTCGCCAAACAATGGAAGGCCACTTACCAAGATGATTAAAACAAGGAATTAACCTTCCTTGTTTTTTTGATCTTACCAAGAGTACAAGTTATTATCATAGCTCTCCAGTTATAAATCACTGTAGCAAAGGCAACATTATAGATACGGTGATGTTGCCAGCGTTGGTAGGGGTAAGAGGTAGGAGCGTGATGATGCTTGTTCAATCAGCGTAACCGTCAAGTGATGGGCCTAATCATATTATTTCTTAGTTTCGTATTTCTATTTTCTGCACCGTTTCAGCATTGGATGCAAATTCCTAATGAAATTCGTGTTGCCCCAGGAATGCAAACTCATCTGGAATTTTCTTTGCCAACAACAGCCACCGTTGTTACTAAAAATCCAGATGTGGTGCAGATCAATGGGGAGATAAGCAAAAGTATTGCAGTTGATTTAAGCAAGCCCCTGATCTTAACCTCCAGGGAACAAGGGGAGACGGAGTTGGCCATTGAGGTTGCTGGCTTCCCCATTAAGAAGATGAAAGTCAATGTGATGGATGATGTAAGAGTCTATCTAGGTGGGCAATCTGTGGGTGTAAAATTGATGTCCAATGGCATGATGGTGGTTGGTCATCATATGGTTGATGGAAAAGAGAAGAAACATTCCCCCAGTTTAGAGCGAATCAAAGTAGGGGATATGATTTTGAAAATTAATAATCAGGATGTAACCAGTATTCAAAATGTCTCAAAGCTGGTCAATCAGTATGGAAGCTCAGGGAAGCCTCTGTTGATTACCATTCGTCGTGATGGTCAAATCATGGATGTTGAAGTAACCCCCGTCTTTGATGTAAAGGATGAATCGTATCGCTTAGGTCTCTATATTCGTGATTCTGCAGCAGGAATTGGTACGTTGACCTTTGTTCATCCTCAGTCCAAGAGATTTGGCGCTTTAGGCCATGTGATTTCGGATATGGATACGGGGAAGCCCATCGATACAGCCAATGGTCATATCGTTCACTCGCGAATCACTGCGATCCAAAAGGGGGAGCATGGTCAACCAGGAGAAAAATATGCTTCCTTTGTCAACGAGGATCAACCATTAGGACAAATTGAAAAAAATACTGCTTTTGGAGTCTTTGGAAGCGTTCATGGTACAATAAAGAATGAGTTCTTTAGCAATCCCCTACCTGTAGCTTTACAGGAACAGGTGGAAGTTGGACCAGCCAAAATCTATACCGTCATTAAAGGCGAGCAGGTTGAAGCTTTTGACATTGAGATTGTGAAAGTGATTCCCCAGAAATACCCCTCCACCAAAGGTATGATCATTCGTGTAACCGACCCTAAATTGTTAAAAGAGACGGGTGGGATTGTACAAGGGATGAGTGGTAGTCCCATCGTTCAGAATAATCGTATTGTCGGTGCAGTAACCCATGTATTTGTGAATGACCCTACATCAGGGTATGGTATTCATATTGAATGGATGTTGAAAGAGGCAGGGATTGATATCCAATCCTCATCACTTCACAAACGGAAGGCTAGCTAATAAAAGAATGTCAAAAAATCGTGTTTCACAAGTGATTTTAGCGCAAATGATGTCGAAATAGCAGTACTTTTAGCAAAGTACTTTTCATATGATGTGAATTGTGGAAAAATGAAGAGCAAAGGCAGGGAATACCTTCCAGATGTAGAAATGATACTGTGGTGATATGGGAGTGTTGAAGGAGGATAATGGGGAATGAGAATTTTATTAGCCGATGATAATCGGGAGTTTGTCCAACTGCTTCAAGAGTACATTAACAGACAAGATGACATGGAAGTTGTAGGCGTAGCCTATAACGGTAATGAAGTATTAGAAATACTTGAAGATCAAGAGGTTGATTTAATGGTTCTGGATATCATCATGCCATATCTGGATGGTATCGCAGTATTAGAACGTATGAAGGGAATGGATCTACCGATTCAGCCCAAAATCATTATGCTGACCGCATTTGGCCAAGAGGAGATTACAAAACGGACAATGGAATTAGGTGCTGATTATTATATTCTAAAACCCTTTGATATGGAAATGTTGGTGGATCGAATCCGCTATATGGGTAGTAAAGAGTCGCCATCTTCATCTGCAGAATCATTCCAAGCTGTTTCCACACAACCCAAAACCCAACAACGCGAAATTAACCTGGATCGTAGTATCACCAACATTATTCATGAAATCGGTGTACCAGCCCACATTAAAGGCTATTTATACCTTCGTGAGGCGATCACCATGGTGTATCATAATATTGACTTATTAGGAAGCATTACCAAGCGCTTATATCCAGAGATTGCCCAAAAATATAATACAACGCCCAGCCGGGTGGAAAGAGCGATCCGTCACGCCATTGAAGTAGCGTGGAGTCGAGGCAATATCGATTCCATTAGTCGACTTTTTAGCCATACCATTAACGTAAGTAAAGCAAAGCCCACCAACAGTGAATTTATTGCCATGATTGCAGATAAGCTCCGCTTGGATCATAAGGCATCATAAAGTACCATAAAAAATAAGAAACTCCTCTTCTCGTCAAAGAAGGGGATTTCTTATTTTCGCAGCTTCCACCAATTAATCCAACTCATAAAATTGACTTGATGCTGCTTCTCAACCTGCTTCACAGTCTGCAGTAGCTCACTTAAGACCTTCTGCCATGAGGCTGCAACCCTCTCTTGTTGAACTTTTCCCCGTTTGCCTAATTCACCACTCATCTGAAGACCCTTTTCCAGATGCAATTTGGCTTTTCTTAGATGCTGCTCAAGCTCCTCATATGACATCCTCTATCCATCCCTTCTACTTAATTCACTCCAGCATATGCAAGGAACATACCTCGCGTGTCAAGGATAATTTTTGCTCACCAGGTCACAATAGAAGTAAGAGTCAATCTGGATGGAGGGTGACCAGGATGGAAGGTCAGGTTGTAATCGATCGGAAGACAAAAAACCTTGTAAAACGCCTTAACCATCATGACATTGCCTGGATTCATCATCAAGATCTTGATTTAATTGCCGCCCAGGAATTATTCAAAAAAGGCGTAAAAGCTGTGATCAATAGCCAACCATTCTTTACAGGCTATTATCCTGCCAAGGGTGCCCGCTTTCTTCTTCAACATCGTATCCCCTTGTATCAAGTGCCCAGTGCTGCATTTTCCCTCGTTCAGGAAGGTGATTGGCTACGAATTGAACAGGATGGGAAGATTGTAGTTGGGGAGGGTAAGGTGCAGATTACATGCCATCGCTTACAGGCGGCACAGCTGGAAGCGGAGTACCACGAAGCGCTGAGCCGTTCATCTCAACCCTTGCAAAGCTTTGTTGAGAATACCTTAGCTTATGCAATGCGAGAAAAGGAGATTCTGGGTCAGCAGTTTTCTTATCCACCTCTTCATGTCAAGCTAAAGGGACGAGATGTCTTGATTGTGGCGCGAGGTGATTATTATGAAGAGGACTTACGCATACTTCATTCCTATATTCAGGCTTTCCGACCGGTTCTCATCGCAGTGGATGGAGGTGCAGATGCGCTGATCCATCAGGGCTACCCACCTCATTTCATCATCGGTGATATGGATAGTGTATCAGAGGAGGCCTTACGAACAGGTGCGCAGCTACTGGTACATGCCTATTGTGATGGGCGGGCACCGGGAATGGAACGCTTGAAGGCATTAGGTTGTTCAGGGCAGGTCCTCTGTCTACCAGGAACCAGTGAGGATGTTGCCATGCTACTTGCCTACGACCATCAGGCTCGCAGGATCGTTACCTTGGGGACGCATACCCATATGGTGGATTTTTTGGATAAGGGAAGAGCAGGGATGGCAAGCACCATGCTGATTCGTTTGAAGTTAGGTGAGAAACTGCTGGACTTAAAGGGGATTAGTCAAATTTTCCCGGTTTTGAAGGAACAACGTGAGATTCGCTGGGGAATGGTCGGAATGTTGGTCAGTACGCTTTCTTTATTATTCTTACCACACTTTCGTCAACTGTTAGGTCTTTTGTTGATTCAGTTGAAGCTGTGGTTAACATAGGTGGTTCCCGTGTACTCATTACGTTATAATATGCTGATGTTAGTTGCCATCTTTTTCGCTTGGGCTTTTGGCTTATTAATCGGAATTTTCTTAGGTGCACCTGCCTTGCAGCAACAGGAGCAACAGTTACTTCATCAGGTTCACCAACGTTATACCCGTGTATTGCATGAAGCACGACTAGAATCTAAAGACTTCCAGGATCTCCTACAAGAAATCGATCGGCAAGCTAAGACCATTCGCCAGGACATGATTAGCTTTTACAAGCCGCATCTAGAAGGACACACCCTATTTATTACCCCAGCTGTCAGTGAGGAGCAACAACAGGCTTTGAAGGAGATTGGGATCAATCCTGTGATGCTTTCTTGGTCTGAACTAGCGCTAGGGTCAAATAACCAAGGCTATCTCATCCTACCTGACTCAGCGGGGATCTCCCAATTCCATGATCTCCAACGTTTTACGGGAAGATCACCTGGATTAACGCCCATCGTAATGACATTTCCCACAACGGTTCCAGAATGGATACGCTGGGTGCATGAGCTCTATTCGCAATTTCATCATGCAGAGGAAGGTGAGGAGCCCAATGGAGAAAGCTCGCGTTTCAGTGATCATACCAGCTTATAATGAGGCTACTCGAATTGGGACAACCCTTCAGGCTCTTTGGTCCACTCCGTTTTTTGCAGAGTTGATCGTAGTGGATGATGGCAGTGAGGATCATACATCAGAGATAGCGATTCCTTTGGCCACGCGGGTCATCCGTTTGCCTGGCCGCTGTGGCAAAGGAGCTGCACTCTACCGAGGATGGCAAGAGGCGCAGGGAGAGTATCTTCTTTTTCTTGATGCAGACCTTGGTGAGAGCAGTCACCATGCCAGACATCTCCTTCCTCCGCTCTTTCGAGATCGTGCTGATGTTACCATTGCTCAATTTCCATCGGCTCAGAAAAAGGGGGGCTTTGGTCTTGTAAAGATGCTAGCCCGTGAAGGCGTCTTCATGTTAACGGGAAGCTATGTGACATCAGTTCTTTCAGGTCAGCGAGCATACAAAAAGGAGGTGCTTACTGTCCTTGGCGAACCTGTACAGCGTTTTGGTGTAGAGGTGGGTATGACCATCGATTGTCTACGTAAAGGATATCGCATCGAGGAGATTCCCTTGCCCTTTCAGCATCGGGAGACGCTGAGAAACTGGGATGGTTTCAAGCATCGGGGAAAGCAATTCATCCAAATCGGCTCAACATTGATCCGCAAGGCGAAAGGGTGAATGAAATGGAGCGATTGATCAATCAACTTTTTTCCAATTGGGGATTGCTCGCTGAAAATTTTCGTGGTGAGAGGATTCCACTAGGGGTAGGCGTTTTTTTACTTCTCGGTCAGGGCTTATATCTGATGTTACGTAGTACAATATGGATAGGATTGGGATGGGGGGAGCCAGTACAGATTTCCTCCATTATTTTTTTTATTTCGATGAGTGCAGTTGGCATCATCGGTTTCGTCGATGATCGGTGGGGGCGCTATGATATCAAGGGTTTACGGGGACACCTTCAATATGCGAGAGAGCATCGAAAGTTAACGACAGGGCTCTGGAAGGTAATAATCATCATGCTCGCTGCCATGTTGGTCAGCGTCAATATAGCTCACCCTAATCATTGGTGGTTTGTCATCGTCATTCTTATGTTGTCCAGTAATCTTTTCAATCTTTTGGATGTTCGACCAGGAAGGGCAGGTAAGCTGTTTCTACTCATGGGTCTGCTTTCGTTTTTTCTAACAGGGGACTGGTACGGGTTGTTTGGAGAGTGGCTAGGACTATGGGGCGTTTGGCTTCTTTTGATCATTGGTGATTTACAGGGAAAATGGATGCTAGGTGACGCAGGCAGTAATCTGCTTGGCTTTGTCACGGGGATATGGATCATCAGCCTGTATCCTTTTTGGATCCAGCTAATGCTGGGCTTCGTATTTCTTTGGTTGCACTGGTTCGCTGAGAAATATTCTATACAACGCTGGGTCGAAGCTCATCACTGGATACGACGGGTAGATGAATGGGGGCGCATCCGTTAGAGGTGGTGAGGAGCAAGCTCATTCCTCATCCTCATCACGTTGCATGAAACGTGGTTGAACAAGATTGCGCTTGCGATCACGATGCAGGATCCATCCAGCGATAAATCCAACACCAAATAAGAAGAGGAGAAGCCCTCCTAGGAATAAAAGAAGTTGAAATTGATCATAAGCAGCATAGTCGATGTAGACTTCTCGCATAATCTTCCACCCAAATGCAGCGATGATGGCAGGAATAGTCAGAAATAGCAAAGCGATTAGTCGTTGATAGGTTAGCATTATGTCACCCTTCTTTCGCATTTTACTACCCTTATCTTAGTGGAATGATCCTAGACTGTCTACAATCAAGATTCGCTCATACCTTTAGATGCAGGTAATAAAACCATATTTGGCGAATTTAAGTTATATGAGATACCATATTCCTCTGGAGGCAAGAAACGTAATGGACCAAACAGCGAAGCAGATCCTAATCGTGGGAGCAGGACAGGGAGGTACGCATCTCTTGCGAACCTTTCATACACTCCCGAACTTTGAAGTGATCGCCATCACAGATATCCGACCTGAAGCTCCAGGTTTTGCATTGGCTAAAGATTGGGGTATACCCACAGGTGACGATTATCTATTGTGGTTACAAACCACATTTGTTGATATTATCTTTGAAGCAACAGGTCAGGAGGAGGTTTATCGTCATTTAGAGCAGGTGAAGCCAGAAGGAACATTATTAGTCCCTGGCTCGATTGCTAATCTCCTCATGTCCTTAATCGCCATGAAGGAGCAGCTAATTGGTCGTCTCAAGCGCCAAGAGACGGAGTTACAGGCCATGATTAATTCTACTCATGATGCCATGATCGCCGTTGATGAGCAAGGAAGAATTTCATTATTTAACCGTTCTGCTGAACGATTGATTCAATTGAAAGCAGAGGATGTGTTAAATCAGCCTGTCTCCCAGGTGGTTCCAAACAGTCGACTTGATATTGTTCTTCATACGGGGATTCCTGAATTAAATCAAGAGCAACAGCTCACCGATGATGCACGCATTGTCACCAATCGTGTTCCCATTTTGACAGATGACGGAAAAATTATCGGTGCGGTGGCTGTTTTTCGAGATATTAGTGACATCTTGGAATTGGCAGAGGAGATTACAGATCTGAAGGAGATCCAGAGTCTTCTCAAGGCGATTATTCATTCCACCGAGGATGCCATCTCCATCGTGGACGAGCAAGGCTTAGGAATGATGATCAACCCAGCTTATACCCGATTAACAGGTATGAAGGAAGAGGATGTTCTAGGAAAACCAGCTGATGTAGATATCTCAGAGGGTCAGAGTATGCATATGCAGGTATTGAAAACCAAGCATCCTGTTCGGGGCGTACGGATGAAAGTGGGTCCCTATGGTAAAGAGGTTGTTGTGAATGTGGCACCTATCATGGTAGGTGATCAGTTACGTGGGTCTGTGGGGATCATTCACGATATGACAGAGATGAAGCAGTTGACCGATGAACTTGCCCATGCGAAGCAGATGCTTCGTACTTTACAGGCGAAGTATACATTTCAAGATATGATCGCAGAGAGTGAAGGCATGAAGCTCGCTGTTGAGCAAGCTCTCAATGTGGCCAGTACACCAGCCACGGTCTTGCTACGTGGTGAATCAGGTACGGGTAAGGAATTATTCGCCCATGCCATTCACCATGCTAGCCCTCGACGTAATCAACAGTTTGTCCGTGTCAATTGCGCTGCCATTGCCGAAAATCTTTTGGAAAGTGAACTCTTTGGTTATGAGGAGGGAGCCTTTACAGGCGCTAAGAAGGGTGGAAAGAAGGGGTATTTTGAGGAAGCCCATAGCGGAACCATATTTTTAGATGAGATTGGAGAGCTACCCATGGGAGTGCAGGTCAAACTACTCCGTATTCTCCAGGAGAAGGAGATTATTCGTGTCGGTGGTACAGAACCGATCCCCATTGATGTGCGCGTTATCGCAGCCACTCACGCTAATTTAGAAAAAATGATTCAGGAGCAACGTTTTCGGGAGGATCTCTACTATCGGCTCAATGTGATCCCTATTATGATTCCACCATTACGACTTCGTAAGCAGGAATTTCCCATGCTGATCCAGCATATTCTTAGAAAATTAAATCTTGAGTATCGTCGCATGGTTCAAGAGATAGATCCAGATGCACTTCAATTTTTATTAGATTACGACTGGCCAGGAAATGTACGGGAACTGGAAAATATTCTTGGGCGAGCCATGATCAGTATGCATGTTCAAGAAAGGATGATCCAGCTTCACCATCTTCCTCCCTTGGGTCATACACCAAAGGTGATTTCCAATTCTGTAGGTGTAGAGGAGTTAGAACCACTTCACTGCCATCTTGAGCAGATGGAAAGGAATTACATAAGGCAAGCTCTTCAAGCCTGTGATGGGAATAAGACCAAGGCAGCTGCGCTTCTTCAGATTTCTGTACGCAATTTGTACTATAAAATACAGCGGTATGGTCTTTAACAGATCATCAGCAGCGCAATAAATTGCATGAAGGATTTTGCATACTGTGCAATATCTTTCATGTTTTTTTCGAAAAGTAAGGGTAGCAATTGGCTAAACATACGAGTAAAATTAAAGCGCTTACATAGTAAGTGTTGGCATAATTTTTGCATAGTAATTAGTGTGGTGGGAAGGTACATTGATTGAAAGGGTGACCGTGTTTGCGAAGCATGGATGAACTCTTACATATCGTGATACAACGTCCCAGAAAACGTATTGCCCTCGCTGTAGCAGAAGGCGAAGAGACTTTTAAAGCATTGCAATTAGCTGTGAAACATCGGATTGCTGACTTTTTACTCTATGGTGATGAGAAGATCATCCGCAAGCACATGGCTGAGGGGCAATTTCCATTGCCAGCTGAATGGTTGATCCATGCAGCTTCACATACGGAAGCATGCGAAAAGGCAGTTCATGCTGTTCATGCAGGGGAAGCAGATGTTCTGATGAAAGGATTGGTGCATACCTCCACCTTTGTCCGTACCATTCTCCAGCATGGTGGACTCCGAAGTGAGCGATTACTCAGTCACGTGACCATATTTCAATTGCCTCAATTGGAAAGGTTACTCTTTGTAACTGATTCAGGCATGAATATTCACCCAACCTTGGAAGAAAAGCGAGAGATTACCCAAAATGTGATCGACCTTGCCCATCGTCTCGGGATTCCTCAGCCAAAGGTGGCTATTTTGGCTGCGATTGAGACGGTGAACCCGCAAATGCCAGTCACCATTGATGCAGCAGCACTAGCAAAGATGGCCGATCGTGGGCAGATTCAGGGTGGTATTGTTGATGGACCATTAGCCCTTGATAATGCCATCTCACCAGCCTCTGTAAAAGAGAAGGGTGTTTTGAGCCCTGTAGCAGGGGAAGCGGATATTCTTGTTGTTCCAACCTTGGAGGCAGGTAACACATTGTATAAAGCGCTAGCCTATTTGGCTGACGCAAGGGTAGGAGCCCTTTTAGTAGGGGCAAAACGACCGATCATTCTTCCATCGCGAGCTGATCATGCCGAGACCAAGTTTCATTCCATGCTATTCGCTTTAGCACAAGACTATTAAGGAGGAATTGCGATGCAACTATTTCACACGTTAAAGCAATATGATTATGAACAGGTTGTTTACTGCTACGATGAAGTCTCTGGTTTAAAGGCAATTATCGCCATACATGACACGACGTTAGGGCCTGCTCTAGGTGGCACACGGATGTGGCCCTATCAAAATGAAGAGGAAGCGCTAACAGATGCCCTTCGTTTGTCTAGGGGAATGACATATAAAAATGCAGTAGCTGGTCTTAATCTCGGTGGTGGAAAGACCGTAATTATTGGGGATCCACGCAAGGATAAATCACCTGAGCTCTTCCGTGCTCTTGGTCGCTATGTCCAATCATTAGGAGGCCGTTACATCACAGCTGAAGACGTTGGTACCACGGTGGATGATATGGATTATATTCATCAAGAAACTGATTTTGTCACAGGTGTTTCGCCTGAGTTTGGTTCCAGTGGCAACCCATCTCCCATTACTGCGTATGGCGTTTTTCGGGGGATGAAGGCAGCAGCAAAAGAAATGTTTGGAAGCGATGATTTGGCTGGTCGTACCATCGCTGTTCAAGGTTTAGGTAATGTGGGCTATCATCTTACTCGTCATCTTCATGAAGAGGGCGCCAACTTAATCGTTACAGACATCAATGAAGAGAGCGTAAAGCGTGTCATGAATGAATTTGGTGCAAAAGGCGTTTCCACCGAGGAGATCTATGGTGCAGAAGCAGATATCTTCGCACCCTGTGCCCTCGGCGGTGTCATCAATGATCAAACCCTACCTCAGCTCCGCGTACAGATCATTGCAGGATCCGCTAATAATCAACTCTTAGAGGATCGTCATGGTGAAGAGCTCCAAAGTGAAGGAATTCTCTATACACCAGATTATGTAATCAATGCAGGTGGCGTCATCAATGTAGCAGATGAGCTAGAAGGCTATTCACGGGAGCGAGCCATGCGGAAGGTAGAGAAAATCTATGACACCCTACTACAAGTTTTCCAGATTTCTCGTACCGAAAAAATCTCCACATCCCATGCTGCGGACCATCTAGCAGAGACAAGAATCAGTCGCGTGCAGAAATTGCGTAGTAACTATATTCCTGGTGAAAAGAAATAAATTTTAAATGCATCCCATGATCCCGTCTCCCATTGAGTTATGATAGAGAGAGCAGGGAACTGCTCCAATCAAAGGAAATAGGAAAAAGAAAAGGCAAAGGAGGCGCAATCATGTCTGAACAATTAGACTTAGTCGTTTTGGGTGGAGGTACTGGAGGCTATGTTGCTGCGATCCGCGCTGCACAGCTAGGAATGAATGTGGCAGTTGTGGAGAAAGGAAAGGTAGGGGGAACCTGTCTACATGCAGGCTGTATTCCTAGTAAAGCTTTACTTCGTAGTGCAGAGGTCTTTGTCCAAACCAAAGAGAGTGATGCATTTGGTATTCTAGCTTCACAGATCTCCCTCGACTTTGCAAAGGTCCAGGCACGAAAAGAGAGCATCGTGAATCAGCTTCATCAAGGGGTGGAGTACCTATTAAAGAAGGGGAAGATCCGTGTCATTCAGGGCACAGGACGTATTATGGGTCCATCCATCTTCTCACCGCGAGCAGGTGCAATCAATGTGGAGTATGAGGATGGTGAAACGGAGATTCTGCAACCCAATCATGTGATCATCGCCACGGGCTCCCATCCCAAAACATTGCCTGGTCTTCACATCGATGGAAAACGAGTGATGACCAGTGATGAAGCGTTGGTGATGGAAGAGCTACCTCGCTCCATCATCATTGTGGGTGGTGGTGTTATTGGAATCGAATGGGCATCCATGTTGCATGATTTTGGTGTGGATGTAACGATTCTCGAATATGCGCCGCGGATTCTACCTTTAGAGGATGAAGAGATTAGTAAAGAGATGACGCGCCTCTTTAAGAAACGGAAGATTAAGATCATCACTTCTGCCAAAGTACTACCAGATACCTTAGAGCTCTCAGAATTGGGTGTCACCATACAAGCAGAGCATCAAGGAGAGACGAAGAGCTTCTCTGCGGAACGCATGCTTGTCTCTGTTGGCCGAGGTGCCAATGCAGAAGGAATTGGCCTACAAAGTACCAATATTAAAGTTGAACGTGGTGCCATTCAGGTGAATGAGGACTATCAAACGGCTGAACCCCATATCTATGCCATTGGGGATTGCATTGGGGGCCTTCAATTAGCCCATGTTGCATCCCATGAAGGAATTCATGCGGTAGAGCATATGGCAGGCTTACAACCTGAGCCCCTTCAGTATGAACAGATCGCTCGCTGTACATATAGCCGTCCCGAGGTGGCTAGTGTGGGGATCACTGAACAGGAAGCGAAGGAACGTGGCTATGAAGTGAAGGTTGGGAAGATGCCATTTAAAGGGATTGGCAAAGCACTCGTCCAAGGAGAGGCCGATGGCTTTGTGAAGATTATTGCCGATGCGAAGAGCAACGATATCCTCGGCGTTCATATGGTAGGGCCTCATGTGACCAATCTAATCTCTGAAGCAGCCTTAGCTCAATTCCTTAACGCGACACCTTGGGAGATAGGGTCCATGGTTCATCCCCATCCCACTCTTTCAGAAGTGATGGGTGAAGCGGCCTTAGCTGTTGACGGGAATGCGATTCATATTTAATAAGCTGGAAGAGGAGGATCGTGCAAGGTCGATCCTCTCACCACATATGTTTGAATTTTTAAAATATTAAGGAGGGGTCGCTAGGTGGAAAAGCGTCATCTTGCCCTAGGATTGACTGATGAAAAGGTTAAATCGATATATCGAACCATGCTCCTTGCTCGTAAATTGGATGAACGCCAATGGCTACTTAATCGTGCAGGAAAGATTCCTTTTGTCATCTCCTGTCAGGGACAGGAAGCAGCCCAGGTTGGAGCAGCATATGCGTTAGATCGTGAGCGAGACATGGTGATGCCCTATTATCGCGATGTCGGTGTGGTTCTTAGCTTCGGCTTTACGGCCCGTGATCTGATGCTAGCAGCATTTGCAAAAGCAGAGGATCCTAGCTCTGGTGGTCGCCAGATGCCAGGCCATTTTGGCAGTCGTCGCCATCGTATCCTCTCAGGGTCATCACCAGTTACTACGCAGCTTCCCCATGCGGTCGGTGCAGCACTAGCAGCAAAAATGCGTGGAGAGAGAATGATTGCTTATACCTCCGTCGGCGATGGATCCTCTAATCAGGGAGACTTCCATGAGTCAGCTAACTTTGCCAGTGTTCATAAGTTACCTGTGATCTTTTTCATCGAGAATAATCAATATGCCATCTCTGTACCATTACGGAAGCAGGTGGCATGTGAGAAGCTCTCAGATCGAGCCATTGGCTATGGAATGCCTGGTGTCACCGTTGATGGCAATGATCCCTTAGCTGTTTATGAGGCGATGCAGATAGCGGTTCAACGTGGACTAGCAGGTGAGGGACCCACCTTAATTGAAGCAGTTTGTAACCGTCTTACCCCGCATTCCAGTGATGATGATGACCGTACCTATCGACCACGGGAAGAGGTAGCAGCAGCCAAGGAGAAGGATCCCCTACCAACATTTCTGAACTATCTTCTGCAATCTGGTACCATCACGGAAGTGGAAGAGAAGGAATTACAGGCAGAGATCGCTACTGAAGTGGATGAAGCCACACGCTATGCAGAGGCAGCACCCTATCCCCTTGCAGAATCGGCATTACGCTATGTCTATGCAGAGAAGGAGGGTATCTAAATGGCAATGCTATCATATATTGAAGCCATCACTCAGGCCATGCGTGAGGAGATGAAGCGCGATTCCAGTGTCTTCATCATGGGAGAGGATGTTGGGGTTCGTGGCGGTGTTTTCCGTGCTACCCTCGGTTTGATCGATGAGTTTGGTGAGGAGCGGGTCATCGACACACCTCTTACTGAATCAGCCATTGTTGGTGTAGGGATCGGTGCTGCAACCTATGGTATGCGTCCCATCTGTGAGATTCAATTTGCAGATTTTATCATGCCCGCAGTGAATCAGATTGTGAGCGAAGCAGCCAAGATGCGTTACCGTTCCAACAATGATTGGCATTGTCCCATGGTCATTCGCGCTCCCTATGGTGGCGGTGTACACGGTGCCCTCTACCATTCTCAGAGCGTTGAAGCATTATTCGCCAGCACACCAGGGCTAAAGATTGTGACACCCTCCAATCCCTATGATGCCAAAGGACTTCTCAAAGCAGCCATCCGCGATGAGGATCCCGTCCTTTTCTTTGAGCATAAGCGCTTATACCGTCTGGTTAAAGAAGAGGTGCCTGAAGAGGATTATATTGTGCCAATTGGTAAGGCAGCTACCATTCGTGAAGGCGACGATCTCACGGTCTTTACTTATGGGCTCACGGTTCAATTTGTGAAGGAGGCTGCTGAGCGTTTAGCAGAGGAAGGAATTCATGCTCATATTATTGACCTACGTACCCTCTACCCCCTTGACCAGGAATCGATTATTGCTGCTGCGAAGCATACCGGTAAGATCCTCATCGTACATGAGGATAATAAGGAAGGAGGAATTGGTGCAGAGGTATCAGCTATCATTGCAGAACATTGCTTATTCGATTTGGATGCACCCATTCAACGCTTATGTGGGCCGGATATTCCAGCGATGCCCTATAGTCCTCCATTAGAGAAATTTTTCATGCTGGATGCCCAGAAGGTATACGATGCCATGAAGGCCTTGGCCCAGTATTAGATAATCCTGCTCATGGTTGATGTTGAAAAGGAGGAGATTTTCATGGCAAGTGAAGTGAAGATGCCCCAACTGGGTGAGAGTGTTACAGAAGGTACCCTTCAAAAATGGTTAGTTAAAGTGGGGGATTTTGTTGAAGAGTATGCCCCCCTCTGTGAGGTAAGTACAGATAAGGTAAATGCAGAGGTACCCTCAACCGTCCGTGGCAAAATTGTTCAATTGGTAGCTGAAGAAGGAGATACCATTCAGGTTGGTAAGGTGATCTGTTTCATCGAAACCGAAGATCAAGTGAAGAAAGAGGAACCTACGGCTTCGCTACAACCAATTGAACCACTTACGAAAGAAGAGATTACAGCCTTGACCACAGCCCAGACAGGAGGGGGCCGATACTCACCAGCAGTCCTCCGTTTGGCACAAGAATATGGAATCGATTTAGCGAAGCTCTTAGGAACAGGACAAGGTGGTCGGATCACACGTAAGGATGTGCTAAACTATGTAGAGTCAAATCGAGGGGAAAAGGACAAGAGTAACAATAACAATACTCGCGAAGAGGGTCAAAGGTCCTTGGAGCAAGCCCCTATACCTCAGATAGCAGAGCCTCCAAGGAGTAGGGTAGAGGAAGTAGCACCTTCCACTCAGGCTACGCTGGCATCCGCTCATGCATTGGATACAACAATTTCAGTAACACCTGTTCGCCGCACCATTGCCCAACGCATGGTACAGAGTAAGCATGATGCTCCTCATGCCTGGACCATGGTGGAAGTGGATGCGACGAACTTGGTACAAGTACGAGAGCATTATAAAGCAGCGTTCTATAAGGAAAATGGCTTTTCTTTAACCTTCTTACCCTTCTTTATGAAGGCCGTTGTCGAAGCTTTAAAGAAATATCCCATTCTAAACTCACAATGGCGAGAGGATCATATCCTTCAGAAGAAGGAGATCAATCTGTCCGTAGCTATTGCTACCGAGGAAGCGCTTTATGTTCCAGTCATTCGCCATGCTGATGAGAAAAGCATCTATGGATTAGCCAAATCACTTCATGATTTAGCTGATCGTACAAGGGCAAACAAATTAACCTTAGAGGATATGCAGGGTGGAACCTTCACAGTAAATAATACAGGCTCGTTTGGCTCGGTGCTTTCCATGCCCATTATCAATGCACCACAAGCAGCCATTATGAGCATTGAAGCTATTGTGAAGCGTCCTGTGGTTATGCATGATATGATTGCCATTCGTAGTATGGTCAATCTCTGTCTTTCCCTCGATCATCGTGTACTCGATGGTTTGGTTTGTGGTCGCTTCTTACAAGAAGTGAAGCAACAAGTGGAGTCCATGAGCATTGAGAATACTACTATATATTAATAAAAATGGGGCGAAAGTGAGAGGTTCTTCCTCTCCTTCGCCCCCTATGCTTAGAATAAGAAACCGAAGCCCATAACCAAAGTGGAAATGACGAGCGTAATGATAACCAGATAGATTATCGGCTTCATCCACCTATGCATATGCATCTCTACCATCCTCCTGTTAATCGTTAATATCATCATAAATCAAGTAGAAGAAGAAAGACAACTGCTCAATATATTTTAAAAATTCAAATATATCAAAATCCTGGAGAGGGGCGAGTTGGTGTTGGGTAGTTCTGAAAAAGAAGATTTTTTGACGTTATATGAAGAGTGGGAAGCCGATGTAGCACGACGTTTAGAGCGTTTTCCTGAACGAAAAGAGGAGTTTAACACTTCTTCAGGTATTCCAATTCAACGCTGCTATACACCAGTAGATCGTGATCAACAGAATGAAGTGAAGAATGGATTACCTGGGATGTATCCCTATACCCGCGGTGTTCAACACACCATGTATCGGGGTCGCCATTGGACCATGCGACAATATGCTGGCTTCGGTACAGCGAGTCAAACCAATGAGCGCTTTCAGTATCTTCTATTGCAAGGACAGACGGGCTTGAGCGTTGCCTTCGATCTGCCTACACAGATTGGCTATGATTCTGACCATCCCATGGCTGAGGGTGAAGTAGGAAGGGTCGGGGTGGCCATTGATTCCTTGGAGGATATGGAGATTCTTTTAGAGGGCATCCCCCTTGATCAGGTGAGCACCTCCATGACCATCAATGCACCTGCAGCCATTCTATTAGCCATGTATTTAGCAGTAGCTGAGAAGCAAGGGGTTCCATTTCAGAAGATTAGTGGGACGATCCAGAATGATATTTTAAAAGAGTATGTGGCTCGTGGCACCTATATCTATCCACCGAGTCCTTCCATGCGGTTAATTACAGATACCTTCGCGTATTGTGCTGAGCATGTGCCGCGTTGGAACACCATTAGTATCAGTGGCTATCATATTCGGGAAGCAGGCGCCAATGCCGTACAGGAGGTGGCCTTTACCATCGCCAATGGGATCGCCTATGTACGGGCCGCAGTGGCAAAAGGCTTAGAGGTGAATCGTTTTACACCTCAGCTCTCTTTCTTTTTTAACGCGCACAATCATTTTTTCGAAGAGATTGCAAAATTCCGCGCCGCACGTAGAATCTGGGCCACTATCATGAAGGAGCAGTTTGGCGTGACGGATGCAAAGGGGATGCAGATGCGTATTCACACGCAGACAGCAGGCTCCACCCTCACTGCTCAGCAGCCAGAAAACAATGTGGTACGCGTGACACTACAGGCACTCGCAGCAGTGTTAGGTGGTACACAAAGCTTACATACCAATGGAAAAGATGAGGCGCTTTCACTACCAACAGAAGCATCCGCATTACTTGCACTCCGAACACAGCAGATCATCGCCCATGAGAGCGGTGTTGCTGATGTGGTGGATCCCTTGGCAGGCTCGTATTTTGTGGAACAATTAACAGATCAAATCGAGGAGCGCGTCTGGGAATACCTTAAGCAAATTGACGAGATGGGTGGTGCCGTGACTGCCATTGAGCAAGGGTTTATGCAGCGAGAGATTCGGCAACAAGCCTATAAAACGCAACGATCCATTGAACAAGGCGATGAAGTGATTGTTGGTGTTAACCGCTTTCGGATGAATGAGGAGGTAGAACCGCCTCTCTATCGAATAGATTCCCAATTAGCGAAGGAACAGAAGGAACGGTTGAAAGCGTTGAAGGAACGGCGAGATCCCATCGCTGTGAAGCAAAGCTTGCAAGCCTTACAAAAGGGCGCTGAAGGAGATGCTAATCTACTTCCCCTTTTGCTAGCATGCGTGAAGGCATACTGCACAGTGGGTGAAATTTCTGATGTACTGCGTAGGGTGTTCGGTGAATATCAAGCAGCGTTCTAGGAGGAAGAGGAATGAAACAAGGAAGAGATATTACAACCATTCGAGTTGTTATTGCGAAGCCAGGTTTGGATGGTCATGATCGGGGTGCACTGGTCATTGCCCAAGCACTTCGGGACGCAGGAATGGAAGTGATCTATACAGGGATCCGCCAGACAGCTCAGCAGATCGTGGCCACCGCACTTCAGGAGGATGCTGATGTGGTAGGCCTGTCCAGTCTTTCAGGTGCTCATCGTGATCTATTTCCCCAAGTGGTTCAACAGCTTAAGGAAGCAGGGCTTGATGATGTGCTCGTCATCGGGGGAGGAGTGATTCCTCGAGAGGATATTCAATTCCTCCATGAGGCAGGGATCGCTCATATCTTTACACCTGGTACATCAACGCAGGAGGTTATCCAATATATTGTAGAACATGTGAGGGAGTTAGCATGACGGTTCCATTAAAGATCGCACATATCGGGATTGCGGTACACGACTTGACGGAGGCAGTTCTTACTTATGAACGTTTAGGCTTTCAGCTTGAAAGAATTGAACATATTGAGCAGGAAGGTGTAAAAGTGGCATTTTTGCAGATTGGTGAGACCTATCTTGAGCTATTACAGCCCCTACATGATGAGAGTCCTGTGGCTCGTTTTTTAGCGAAGCGGGGGGAAGGAATCCATCATATTGCCTACGAGGTAGCGGATGTTGAGAAGACAATGGAACGGTTAGATGCGGAAGGCTTACCACTTCTTAGTGATAAGGCGAAGGATGGAGCAGGGGGCATGCAAATCGCCTTCTTGCATCCTCGGTCCACACATGGGGTATTAACCGAGTTCTGTAGCAAAAAAGGTGATAAAGAATGAAGGAACAAAATCGTGAGGCCATGTATCAGAAGATCGATGAGATGCAGGAGCGTCGACTTAGAATCGAATTGGGTGGCGGAGATCGTCGGATTGAAGCGCAGCATACCAAGGGTAAATTGACGGCTCGTGAACGAATTCAGCTTCTCCTCGATGAGAATAGTTTTATGGAACTGAATCCCTTTGTGGAGATGCGTTCAACCCTATTAGAAACAGGTCAGGAGGCACCAGGTGAGGGTGTTGTGACTGGTGTAGGTAAAATTGCGGGGCGTACGGTCTATCTTTTCTCTCAGGACTTTACTGTTTTCGGTGGCGCACTAGGAGAGATGCATGCACAGAAAATCGCTCATGTCATGGACCTTGCAGCGAAAACGGGAGCGCCATTCATCGGATTGAATGATTCTGGGGGTGCAAGGATTCAAGAGGGGGTGGTCTCCCTTGATGGTTATGGCAAGGTCTTTTATCGTAATGCGATTTACTCGGGTGTCATTCCTCAGATCTCTGTCATCATGGGTCCGTGTGCAGGCGGCGCCGTCTATTCACCAGCGATTACCGATTTTGTTTTCATGGTAGAGGGAACAAGTCAGATGTTCATTACAGGACCGAAGGTGATTGAAACGGTCACTGGGGAAAGAATCTCCGCGGAAGCCCTTGGTGGCGCACGAGTCCATGCAACGAAAAGCGGAAATGCTCATTTCTATTATCCGTCAGAGGAAGAAACACTCCTTGCTGTACGGCGCTTACTTAGCTATTTACCTCAGAATTGTCATGAACGTACAGCACGCCTTGAGAATTGGGAAGGAGGGGAAGAGAAGGATTGGAATGAGGAGATTCTTGATGTAGTTCCCGTTGAAGGAACTAAGGTTTATGATGTGCGTAATTTGATCTACCATCTTGTAGATCAAGACTCCTTCATGGAGGTTCATGCCCATTTCGCCCGCAATATTGTGGTTGGCTTGGCACGGATCGCTGGTGAATCGGTTGGCATGATCGCCAATCAACCCAAGGTGATGGCAGGCGGTCTCGATATCGACTCATCGGATAAATTGGCACGATTTATCCGTTTCTGTGACGCCTTCAATATTCCCCTCATTACCTTAGAGGATGTCACAGGCTTCCTACCTGGTGTGAATCAAGAGCATGGAGGAATCATTCGTCATGGTGCCAAAATTTTATTTGCCTATTCAGAAGCAACGGTACCGAAGATTACGGTGATTACACGGAAGGCCTATGGTGGTGCCTATGTTGCCTTGAACAGTAAGGCGATTGGCGCAGATTTGGTTTTTGCTTGGCCGAATGCAGAGATCGCTGTAATGGGTCCTGAAGGAGCAGCCTCAATTATTTATGCCAAGGAGATCGCAGCAAGTGAAACACCTCATGTAATCCGACAGCAAAAGATTGAGGAGTACCGCGAAAAAGTAGCAACTCCATATGTGGCAGCGGCAATGGGAATGGTTGATGATGTGATCGATCCACGACAAACACGTGACATATTACGTAAATCCCTTGAATTGCTAAGGAGGAAGGAGGAAAATTTACCTGTACGTAAACATGGGAATATCCCATTATGATTGGAGCATGAAGGCAAGCAGAATTAATCGATCACATCAAAGGAGGAGCAAACCATGATTAATCGTTCTCGGCTTGTTGAAACATTCATGGAACTAGTACAGGTTGACAGTGAGACGAAAGAAGAAGCTGCTATGGCTCAATGTGTGAAGGAGAGATTCACACAATTGGGTTGTCAAGTACAAGAGGACAATGCCAAAGAACTAACAGGGTTCGGAGCAAACAATCTCGTCGTAACATTACCATCCAATCATTCTGGTGATAAAATCTTTTTCAGTGCCCATATGGATACTGTGAAGCCTGGGAAGGGGATTGACCCTATTCTTCATGAGGATGGAATGATCACATCCAGTGGTGATACCATCCTAGGTGCCGATGACAAAGTGGGAGTTGCTGTGATGCTTGAAGTAATTCAAGTATTAAAGGAGAAAAATCTCCCCCACGGTCCGATTCAATTTTTACTAACTGTTGGTGAAGAATCTGGGATTGTGGGTTCTCAGGCCCTCGATACATCATTGCTTGATGTGGATTATGGCTTTACCTTGGATAGCAGTGGCAAAGTAGGAGAAGTGGTCACCGCTGCTCCATATAAAGCGAAGATCAAAGCGACGGTTCATGGGAAGGCATCCCATGCCGGAATCCATCCAGAAGACGGGATCAGTGCCATCGAGGTAGCAAGTAAAGCGATTACCACCATGCCATTGGGCAGAATTGATGAAGAGACCACTGCCAATATCGGCCAGTTTATTGGCGATGTTGCTACCAATGTGGTGTGTGATACCGTAACGCTCCTTGGTGAAGCGCGTAGCCAAGATGGTGAGAAATTCGAACGGTTGATTCAACAGATGGAAGAGGCTCTTCAAAAAGCAGCCAGTGAACGTGGTGCCACGGTAGATATTGAAGTGAAACGTCTCTATCCTGGCTATAAGTATCGTGATGAAGATCAAGTGGTCCTAAAAGCTCTAACTGCATTACGCAAGGTAGGCTTAAATCCATCCACTAAGGTGAGTGGCGGTGGCAGTGACGCCAATGTGCTCAATTCCTATCATATTCCCACGGTCAATCTTGCTGTAGGCTATGAATTGAATCATACCGTGAAAGAACGTGTTCACTCTGATCAAATCGTAAAGGCAGCAGAAATGACCTTAACCCTAACTCAATTAGCCTTAACAGAATAAGTAGCAAAGCAGTAAGAATCGCCGAAGTAATATCGGTTTCATTAGTAACATATTGGAGTATTCATCCTTTAACCATGCCACTCCGTTCTCGCTTTCATAACTCTGCGTATCGCAAAGCTAGGGAAGGAGCTGGCATGGTTTCTTCTTTTACTGGGAGTTAGCCCTTGATTTTCTGATTTAGAAGGAGGAAAATCTAGCTATATCATTTAGTAAACGAGATGTACCTAATATTGTCCGGAGGAGGAGCAAGATGATCAATCGAGAACGTTTACTTCAAACATTTCTCCAATTAGTTCAAGTGGATAGTGAAACGAAGCATGAAGGGAAGATTGCCCCCTTTCTAAAAGAAAGGTTTGCAGCTTTAGATTGCGAAATTCAAGAAGACAATGCCATGGAATTGACAGGTCATGGTGCCAACAACCTCGTGATCACCCTACCCTCCAACTATCAAGGCGCAGAGAAGATCTATTTTACCTCTCATATGGATACCGTAAAGCCAGGAGTAAATATTAAGCCCGTCGTTCATGAGGATGGGCTGATCACCTCTTCAGGCGACACAATCCTAGGTGCTGATGATAAGGCTGGCTTGGCAGTGATGCTGGAGATTCTACAGATTATTCAGGAACAGAAGCTTCCCCATGGGCAGATTCAATTTGTTATCACAGTGGGTGAAGAATCAGGGTTGGCTGGTGCCAAGGTCCTGGATCCTCAATTACTCGATGCCAAATATGGCTTTGCCCTCGATAGTAATGGCAAGATTGGGGATCTTATTGTGGCAGCACCCTATCAGGTAAGAATCTGGATTACCGTAAAAGGAAAATCAGCACATGCTGGGGTCAATCCTGAGGATGGCATTAGTGCGATCCAAGTAGCAAGTAAGGCGATTAGTAAGATGCCCCTAGGTCGGATTGATTTTGAGACCACTGCCAATATTGGGCAATTCCATGGTGGCGAAGCGACCAATGTGGTGTGTGATCAGGTTTCCATCCTTGCAGAAGCTCGAAGCATCGATAAGAAGAAGGTAGAGAAGCAGGTACAGGCCATGAAGGAAGCATTTGTGCAAACTGCGGAGGAGCACGGAGCGACGGTAGATTTTCAGGCACAGTTGATGTATCCTGGCTTCCGCTATACTGAGCAAGATCTTGTGGTACAGCGGGCAAAAGCAGCAGTGAAGGCCATGGGTAAAGAGCCCGTACTAAAAGCCAGTGGTGGTGGCAGTGATGCCAATATCATCGCAAGCTATGGTATTCCAACCATCAATCTTGCGGTGGGGTATGAACAGATTCATACAACCAATGAGCGCATCCACATGGATCGACTCGTAGAAACTGCTCAATTAGCATTACAACTGATTCAAGTCGCTTTGCCCAATCGCTAATTCGAATCCTCACATCTCTCTCTACCATCATGATTAAGAGCGCTTATCTGGTGTCAAACTAGATAAGATGGAGGGATGTAGATGATTATTCAGAGGGTTGCTCGTATCCAGCAGGTAATGGTTGAAGAAGAGGATTACCAAGAGTTAGATTGTCAACTTCTGCATCCAACTCCCACCCATGCAGAGCATAGGGTGAAAGCGATCAATTACCCTGAATTAACAGGGTATTGTCAGGTTGGTGACTATGTTCTCCTGAATGGCACTGCTCAACACCTCCAACTGGGAACAGGTGGCTATGATTTTGTTCGCCTTCGTCTTCCTGTGCACGGTACAGGAGCTTGGAATAAGATGAATACCTATGAGGAGAAGTTGGGTCACCTCCATCAAGGACATATTATGAAACTGCGCTATACCCCGATGCAGCTGGCTGTATTTACCTGGGAGGAGCAGTGCCAGCTGGATCAGGAGAATCCACCAGGGGAAGAGGCATCTTCCATTCGTACTCCCATGCTTGTTATTAGTCTCCATAGCATGCTCCCTTTGCTGGTTCTAGCAATCAAGGAGAGACAACCATCCTGTCGCATCGCTTACGTCATGACCGATGGTAGTGCTCTACCCATTGCTCTCAGTAAGCATGTACGGATCTGTAAGCAAGCTGGCCTTGTGGATTTAACCATCACCTGTGGTCAAGCATTCGGCGGTGATCTAGAGACGGTAACGCTTTACTCCGCCATTCAAGCTGCATATCAAGCATGTGATGTGGTGATCATTGGAGATGGGCCAGGGGTGGTGGGTACGAATACACAATGGGGAACCACTGGGATTTTAACAGGGGAATATCTAAATGCCACCGCTGCCCTAGGAGGAAAACCTCTCTTCGTACCCCGGATCCAAGGGGTGGATTCAAGACAACGCCATCAAGGGATTAGCCATCATACGATCACTGTATTAACCCAGCTTACACCCTATTCAGTGACCATCCCCATCCCTGATGCAGCTTGCTGGCATAAGCAGATGATGAACTCATTCCCCTTAGCCAGTCAGCAGGAGGTAAAGAAGCAGATTGCCATGATAGATGAAAGGCGGAGAGGGAAGCTGCTACCAGCTCATCAATGGCAGTCTGTTAAGCTCCCTAGCTTTTCAGAGCTGGAAAGGCTTCTTTTCTCCTATCCGATTCCGATTACCACCATGGGAAGAGAATTGAAGGATGACCCCATCTTTTTTGCCACAGTATTTGCTTCTGCCTATTATGTTATTGAAGAGTTAAAAAGAGATTACACTGATCGCAGAAAGGATGAGGAATGATGGAGAATCTATATGAGAAGACCATCCGTGTACAGTCCATCTATCAGGGCAAAATCGTACAACTGGATCTCGAAGAAGTGGAATTACCCAATGGCGTACATACTAAGCGAGAATTAATTCGTCACCCCGGTGCTGTTGCTATTCTTCCGATTACTAGCACAGGCAAGATCCTACTGATCCGTCAATTTCGCAAAGCATGTGAGGAGGTATTATGGGAGATTCCAGCTGGAAAAATTGAAAAGGGAGAAAAGCCAGAAGAGACCGCGATCCGCGAATTACAAGAAGAGACAGGCTATGAACCAGCCTCCTTGCAAAAGCTCTATACCTTCTACACATCCCCAGGCTTTGCCAATGAAAAGATCGAACTCTTTCTCGCATCAGAACTGCAGAAGAAGCCAATGCCGCCTGATGAGGATGAATTTATTGAGCTAGTGGAGGTAGAGTGGGCCAAGGTGGAGCAACTCCTTGAAGCAGGGGAGATCCGTGATGCCAAGACCCTGATCGCTTTGCAGTACTGGCGATTGAGCATAATAACAAAGTAATCGGCTGGTCTAATCCCTACTTGTCCCACATAGCATTGTAGTAATGATGTGGAGAAGGTGGGGAGCTGGATGGCAAAATCCTCGTGGCAATGGATGAATCATCACTTTGGGATTGTGATCTTTACGTTGATACTTTTGCTGAGTGGCGTTGTCTTTGGCGCAATCCTATTTCAACGCTTGTTTAATGGAGAGCAGGGAAGCATTGGAGAATCGGTAGCTGCTTATCTTGCTTGGTTTGAAGGGGAACAAGGCTGGAATTCATGGGAGATTGCCCGCAACACCTTGACACAACAGGGGATACTCCTTTTTGCATTAGGAATCGTGGGCTTAACCGTCATAGGACTTCCCTTACTATTAATCGCTCTCTTCTTAAAGGGAGCCACCATTGGCTTTACCGTTGCAACACTCACGCAGCAATTTCAGTGGCAGGGCGTTCTCATGGCAGGAGCCTCTATATTGCCACATAATTTAATTCTTCTTCCTGCCTGGATTTTGGTTACGGTGATCGGGATTCACTTCTCCTTCCAATTACTCAAGGTGCTTTTCTTAAAGCGAACGGAACGAATCGCTCCACATTTTCGCCGCTTTACTGTTGCATTTGGCGTCGCTTTGCTCTTCGTCGTTGGCGCAGCCTTGGTGGAAGGATTCATTTCAACGACGCTATTACATTGGACGTTAGCCCATTAGTTCTGTATCAATTTGCCTTTTCAAGCTATTCTCATTCTTAACTGATAACCTTCTTAATTAGTTTGACTTTCCTTCTTCCTCTCTTCTATAATGGAATCGTACCAAGCTTGTAGGAGGAGGACCTCATGGAAGATAAATTGACTCGTATTAAACAGTTATTAAGCTCGCAACGGTTTAAGTTAACGCCACAGCGTCAAGCCACGGTTCAAGTCCTCCTTGAACATCAAGAGGATCATTTAAGTGCAGAGGACGTTTACTTACTCGTAAAAGATAAAGCACCAGAAATTGGTCTCGCTACAGTATATCGTACCCTAGAATTACTAACAGAACTGGAAATTGTGCATAAGATGAATTTCGGTGATGGTGTTACACGCTATGATTTACGCAGAGATGAAGATGCTTCCCATATCCATCACCATTTGGTCTGTATGAATTGTGGAGCGGTACAAGAGATCGATTATCTATTACAGGATGTTGAGAAAATAGTCGAAGAGACTTTTGATTTTAGTATCATGGATGTGCGGTTAACCTTTCAGGGAATCTGCTCAAAATGTAAAACAGACCCGGTTGTTCAGGAGAAATATTTTAAGCATCCTCACCATCTATGATTAGCAGAGAAAACATCCTTGCTTGTCGATGTTTTCTTTTTTTACCTGGATATATTCAAAAAATTTGAAATAGTTTATCGTTTGGAGGGCTGATTATGAGAATTGGGATTGTTAAAGAGATTAAAGATCAAGAAAATCGCGTTGCTTTATCCCCTGCAGGGGTACAAGCACTGGTTCATGATGGACATCATGTCCTTATAGAGGCTGGAGCTGGTATGGGTAGCGGCTTTACGGATCAGGAGTATCAACAGGTGGGAGCAGAGATCCATACAGTAGCAGCGGATGTGTGGCAGGGTAGTGAGATGATCATGAAGGTGAAGGAGCCCATCGATTCGGAGTATGGCTATTTTCGACCAGGACTTATCCTCTTTACTTTTTTACATCTTGCTGCTGAATTAGAGTTAACGAAGCAATTAATGGAGAAGAAAGTGACTGCTATCGCTTATGAAACCATTCAGCACCATAATGGCTCTCTACCTATTCTCACGCCGATGAGTGAGGTGGCTGGAAGGATGGCTGTCTTGATCGGAAGCCAATATCTCCAAAAGTCTCAAGGGGGAAAAGGTATCCTCCTCAGCGCCATTCCTGGTGTGGAGCGAGGAAATGTGGTGATTCTTGGTGGAGGTGTGGTCGGAACCAGCGCAGCCAAGATGGCCATTGGATTGGATGCCAATGTAACCATTTTAGATATTAACCCCGATCGGCTCCGTTTTTTTGATGACTTCTTTGGGAGTCGGATTCAACCACTCATGTCCAATCCATATAATATTGCCAAAGCTGTTGCAGAAGCAGATCTGTTGATCGGGGCTGTGCTGATCCCTGGTGCCCGAACGCCCATTCTAGTCAGTGAAGAGATGGTGAAGCAGATGCGTCCTGGCTCCGTCATCGTGGATGTGGCCATCGATCAGGGGGGAGCTATTGCCACCGCTGATCATGTAACCACACACTCCAATCCAACCTATGAACGGTATGGTGTGATTCATTATTCGGTGGGTAATATGCCTGGTGCTGTTCCCCAAACCTCTACTGCTGGTCTCACCAATGCTACAGTACCCTATGCCCTCAATATTGCGAAGCGCGGGCTCGTGGAAGCAGTGAAAAACTCACCAGCATTGGCCAAAGGGATCAATATTTATGGTGGTCATCTGGTCTATCAGGCCGTGGCTGAGGCTCATCAAATCCCCTATACACCGCTAGAGCAAGTACTTGCTTAGTCTACAGCAATCGAGGCTCCCTATCACGGGGAGCCTTTTTTCGTGTATGAAAAAATCAGGATATGAATAGACTGGTGGATAAGTATGAGGGGAAGGAGTGAGGAAAAATAGCATGCAGACCATACATAAGCTGGTTTCAAGCTGTAAGTGGCTAGTGATCATGACCATGCTCACCTATCTTTTTTATCAAGGAACCATGATGATCCTTGAATCCTTTCAATTGATTAATCCGTATGAAAAACCGAAGGGAAGAGCTGAAGCGGTTTTTCAGCAAATCCATCACTTTTACTATGAAGGAGAATAGATCTGCACTGAACCAGATAGAGGAAAGTGCAGAGCTTTGTCGAATTGGGTACTTAGATGGGAGGGGAAGGACCCATGGAAGAAATTCTCCAACAATATATTCAGTACTTAGTCGTAGAAAAAGGTTTAGCTGAGAACTCAATTCAATCCTATGGGCGTGACATTACCCAATACCTCACATTTATCAAAGAGAAGTATCAAATCAGCGTGGAAAAAACCACACGTACCCATGTGATGGGATACCTCATTCACCTACAAGAACAGGGAAAGAGTACCTCTACCATCACACGTAATCTTTCCTCCCTACGTGGATTCTATCGATTTCTCCTTCTTGATCGCTATATTGCAAGTGATCCCACTAGCCATCTGGAAACTCCCAAGCTGGATAAGCGTCTACCCAAGGTTCTAACCATTGAAGAGGTGGATCGTTTATTACAGCAGCCGAAGGAGATCGATGCCATGGGCGCAAGAGATAAAGCGATGCTAGAGCTACTATACGCTACAGGTCTTCGTGTTTCTGAGCTAATCTCTCTCAATGTTCATGATGTGAACATCAATATGGAATTTGTCCGTTGCATGGGAAAAGGGAGTAAGGAACGGATTATTCCTTTAGGCTCTAGTGCGATTAAGGCATTACAACGCTACACAGAACGTTTTCGCCCCCAATTGGTCCGTAACCGGAGCGAGGAGGCGTTGTTCCTTAACCATCATGGCGGTCGCCTCACGCGTCAGGGATTCTGGAAAATCATTAAGCAATATGCAGAGTCTGCTCAGATTACCAAGGTGATTACCCCTCATACATTACGCCATTCCTTCGCAACCCATTTGTTGGAGAATGGCGCTGATTTGCGTGCTGTTCAGGAAATGCTGGGACATGCGGATATCTCAACAACCCAAATCTATACCCACGTTACACAGACACGGTTGAAAGAGGTATATCAGAAGACATTTCCCCGCGCTTAGTGAAGAAATGATTCGTTTACATTGTCATTTAAATATGAACTGAGGTAGACTAATCAAGGGGATGTTTCTCCATACATTTCCATGCTATTCCAATTATTAGAGGTGATAAAGATGAATGCAAAGCAATTTCAACGAATATGCTTAATCGTTCTCGACAGTGTGGGAATCGGTGCACTACCAGATGCCCATCAATATGGTGATGAGGGTGCCCATACATTGAGCCATATTGCTACATATAAACACGGTCTTCATCTTCCTAATTTGCAAAAATTGGGGTTAGGAAATATTGAACCCATTGAGGGAGTAAGCCCTGTTTCTCAGCCACAAGGGGCGTATGGCAAGATGATGGAGGTCTCAGCTGGTAAGGATACTTCTACGGGCCATTGGGAGCTGATGGGAATCCAGACGACTACTCCGTTTAAAACCTATCCCCAAGGGTTTCCTCCTGGTTTAATAGAACCTTTAGAGGCAAAGATTGGTCGTAAGGTCTTAGGGAATAAAACTGCTTCAGGGACAGCGATTATCGAAGAACTTGGTGAGGAGCATATGCGAACAGGGAATATTATCGTGTATACCTCTGCAGATAGTGTCCTGCAGATCGCTGCCCATGAAGAGGTGATTCCCCTTGATGAGATCTATCGTATTTGTCAGATCGCCCGTGAAATGACCCGTGAAGGAGAGTATGCGGTAACCCGTGTGATCGCTCGTCCCTTTGTAGGCGAACCTGGACATTTTGTCCGTACGGCCAATCGTCATGATTATTCTGTGAAACCACCAGAGCCTACGGTGATGAATCGCCTTTTTGATGAGGATCTCGCTAGTATCGCCATCGGCAAGATTTCCGATATCTATGATGGTGAAGGGGTTAGCGATGCACGTCGGACCAAGTCCAATATGGATGGCGTGGACAAGATCATCGAAGCCTTGCAAGAAGATTTCACGGGTCTTTGCTTTGCCAACCTGGTAGACTTTGATGCTCAGTATGGTCATCGCCGTGATCCAGCTGGTTATGGCGAGGCATTGGAGCAATTTGATCAACGTTTACCAGAGATCATGGCCCAGTTACGTGAGACTGACCTCCTGATCCTAACAGCGGACCATGGGAATGATCCGACTCATTTTGGCACCGATCATACACGGGAGCATGTGCCCTTATTGGTCTATAGTCCTTCACTCCAAGGGAATGTGAATCTTGGTATCCGCAACACCTTTGCCGATGTGGGTGCCACCATTGCCCATAACTTCGTAGTACCGATGCCTCGTCATGGTACCAGCTTTTTACGAGAATTACATTGATGATTTAACGAATGAAGGAGGAAAAGCGATGTGGG
This sequence comes from Rubeoparvulum massiliense, assembly GCF_001049895.1. Lineage (GTDB taxonomy): Bacteria > Bacillota > Bacilli > Rubeoparvulales > Rubeoparvulaceae > Rubeoparvulum > Rubeoparvulum massiliense. The sequence goes on along the minus strand of NZ_CVPE01000006.1, from coordinate 617,250 downwards.
ACAAGATTAAAGAAGCCACAGTATATATCCAGAATCATGTGCAAACACGCCCTACCATCGGCCTTGTATTAGGCTCGGGCTTAGGTGTACTAGCTGATGAGGTAGAGAATCCTACCATCATTCCTTATCAGGAGATTCCTCATTTCCCCCGATCCACCGTGGAAGGTCATGCTGGACAGCTGGTCATCGGTCAGCTAGCGAATAAACAAGTGATTTGTATGCAAGGTCGCTTTCATTATTACGAGGGTTATCCTCTGCAGGATGTTACCTTTCCCATCCGAGTCATGAAGGAGCTAGGCGTGGAGACCATCATTCTCACCAACGCTGCAGGTGGGGTGAACGAAGCATTTGAACCAGGCGATCTGATGTTGATTCGCGACCATCTGAACCTAGCTGGAGTGAATCCCTTAATTGGCGCTAATCTCGCCGAACAGGGTGTTCGTTTTCCGGATATGTCCCAGGCCTATGATCTAGAGCTCCGCAATCTAGCCAAGGAAGTGGCTTCGAAGCAGGGGATTACCTTACAAGAAGGGGTATATTCATGGTTTACCGGACCTACGTATGAAACTCCGAGTGAGGTCAAGATGGCACGTATTCTTGGTGGCGATGCTGCTGGTATGTCTACCGTTCCTGAAGTGATTGTGGCGCGCCATGCCGGAATGCGTGTATTGGGGATCTCTTGCATTAC